>CAYTTF010000020.1:0-26091 GCA_964440665.1 uncultured Myxococcales bacterium
TTCGGCGTAGAGACCCAGGGACACCTCGGCGCGGGCGCAGAGAACGGTCGCGCCCCGATCGTCGGGCGCGCGCACCAGGCGCGCGCGGCAGAGCCGGCGCGCGTCTTCGTAGTGACCGGTGCGGAGGGCGCTGGCCGTCGGTGAGGACGAAGCGGGCGCGCGCCCGCCGGAGGCCGACCTGGCCGTGCCCGGCGCCGCCGCCCGCACCGGAAGCGCCGCCAGCGCAACCGTCGGCAGCACCAGCGCGTAGAGCGCGCCCTTTATCCCCATCGCCGCATCGCCCCTAGTCTCTCCCACGGGCGTGGTACGATCTACCGAGTCCATCGACGGAGGGCGACATCGACATGGCGACCGAGGCGGAAGGGAAGACCAAACAGACCGAGCTCGGCCCGGAGGTCTTCGACGACTACGACGCGTTCCTCAAGCACGCGATCCGCGAGTACTACGATCGCGGCTGGAAGAGCCGGCGCGGAAACTTCATCGGCCTCGTGATGGCGTCCGGGCAGATGGCCTCGATGGCGGCCGAATCCATCCGCGACGGCAGCGGCCTCAAGAAGGCGGCGCTGGGCGCGGCCGGCGTGGTCGCGCTGCGCATCGGCCTGCGCTACGCGCTGTCGGGTCCGCTGGGCGTCATCCTGACCGGCGCCGCCGCGATGTCGCTGGGCGGCTACGCGCTCAAGAACCGCAAGGAGATCTCCGCCAAGGTGGTCGCCTGCAAGACGCTCATCGCCGACACGCGCACCCGCTTCGAGGAGATCCAGGGCGGCTACCGCGCCGGCCGCTACGACGCCGCCAGCCGCAACCTGATGGTCGACGGCCTGCTCAAACGCTTCCTCGACGAGGTCGACGCCGCCTGATCCGGCACGCGGCAGGCTCGCTCACATCAGCATGAGCGACTTGAGGCCGCCGGCGGAGAAGCGGACGATCAGGCTGGAGCGGAGGACATTCTGGATCTTGCCGCGGCCGTACTCGGGGTGCGCGATGATTTCGCCCGCCTTGTAGCGCTCCTTCGGATCGAAGACCCGCACGTGCTCCGCCGCGGCGACCTCTTCGCCGAGCGCGCGCAGCTCGGCGGCGCGGCGGTTCGCTTCCGGATCGACCGGGCGCCCGCGCTGCTCTTCGTACTCCGGGCTGCTGGCGGCCGGGCTGGCGCGACGGGCTGCGGTGGTCCGGTGCCCGTGGCGTGAGCCGCAGACCTGGCAGAGTACCTGTTTGGGCTCCCGGCCCACCATCGCCACGATGCTGTGGGTGGTGAGGTTGCCGCAGGGGCCGCACCAGGATTCGACGTCGGCGCCGACACCCAGGGTGGCCGCCGGCGGTTTGCTGCGCTCGTTGGTCCAGGACACGCCGGTGATCCGCCGCGCGTCGACCGCGCCGCCGCCCGCCGCGCGGTCGGGCGTGCTTTCTCTCGGTCCGGCCGGCAGCTTGGGCAGCAGCGACGCGAGCCGCTTGAGGTCGACCACCCGCCGGCCGAGCGCGCGCTCCGCCTTCAGCTGTTCCCCCGGCGACAGCGACTTCAGCATCTCGCGGTAGCGCTGCGACAGCCGATCGACGCCTTCGTGCGCCGCCGCCACCACGTCGCGTTCGTCGCTTCGCTCTTGCGCCAGGTGGACCTGCAGCGCCACGTCTCGGATCTCGTTGGTCAGCTGGTCCAGGGTGGGGGCGTCCACGGTCGGTCTATTTCGCACGCCCGGGCGCCGACTGCAATGGGGTGGCGCACAGTGGGTCGCCCCGGCGGGTCGCGCTCGACGCTCCGGGATGCCGTGGTAGTGTCGCCCCACAAAGGACCCCCGATGAGACGATCGTGCCCTCGTTCCTCTCTGGCCCTCCCGCTGGTGCCCATCGTGCTCGTCGCGATTGCCCTCCAGGCGCAGGCCCAGACCGGCCCGGAAGACGAGCCGCTGCCCCCTGCGTTCGCGACCCCCGCGACACCGGCCGGCGGTCCCGCGGCCCCCCAGCGGCCGACCGGCCTCCCGACGCCGACACCGACGGCGGCACCGACGCCAGCACCGTCACCGCCGCCCGCGCCGGAAGCGGAGACCCCCGGCCCGGTCTCCGACTCGTTTCTCCCTTCGCTGGTGGGTCCGATCGGCCTTTATCACCTCTCGACGGCGGAGGTGGGTCCGGTCGATCACCTCCGGCTCGCGCTGCACGGGCAGCTGTTCCACGCTTCGAGCTTCCTGGTGCAGGACGATCAGGACACGCGGCTCTCCGGCAACTTCAGCTTCGGGTTCACACCCCATCAATACATCGAGCTCTTCGGTGCGCTCCTGACCTCGAGCAACCGCAACGAGCGTCCGGCCGAGGCCAATCGCCGCGATCCGGTGCTGATCAAGTCCTTCGGGGATCTGATCCTGGGCGGCAAGGGGGTTTATCCCGTCGCGCCCGGGCTGACCATCGGCGGCGAGCTCGGGTTGCTGTTCTTGTCGGCGATCTCGGACCTGGCGCTTTCGCCCAGCTCCACTTCGCTCTGGTTTGGACCGATCGCGACCTACGACTTCCGGACGGCCTACGGCATTCCCCTGCGCCTTCACGCCAACGTGAGCTTCTATCTCGACAACTCGAAGAACCTCTACGACTTCACCGGGACCACGGTCTTCACCCACGAGGTCGCGATGTTCGCGTACGGGATCGCGGACAGCCGGTTTCGATTTGCCGTTGGCGTGGACACGCCGCTCGAGCAGCTCACCGCCCCGATCCCGCTGCAGATCTTCGCCGAATACCATCTCGAGGTGGCCACCGACTCGTCCGATCCGGCATTCGCCGCCTACGCGACGCACGACAACCGCGATCAGCAGTGGGTGACTTTCGGCCTGCGCGCCCGCGTTTTTCACGGGCTCACCCTGGATGCGGGATTCGACGCGGCCGTGCACTCGGTTGGCTACGGCTACGGACCCCCCCTGCCGCCCTACAACGTCCTGTTCGGCGTCGGCTTTCCGCTCGACATCGATGCGTTCAAGCGTCCGGTCATCGTGACCCGCACCATCGAGAAGGAGACCGCGCCACCGACCGGGACGGTGATCGGGCGGGTGGTGGCGTCCAGCGACGCCAAGCCGATCGGCGACGCGGTGGTGTCGTTCGTCGGCCACGCGCGATCGCGGGTGGCCACCGATCCCGACGGCAGCTTCGCCAGCGGCCCGCTCCTGCCCGGTCCGGTCGACGTCGAGGTGACGGCGGCGGGCTTCGAGTCGGTGAAGTCGAGCGCCCTGGTCGCCGCCGGCGGGTCGGCGTCGGTCGAAGTCAGCCTGAAGGCCAAGATCGTCACCGGGAACGTGCGCGGCAAGATCGCCGACGGCGCCGGCCATGGTTTGAGCGCGACGCTGCACTTCATTGGCGGGACCACCTTCGAGGCCCACGCCGAGGTCGGCGGTCTGTATTCCGCGGCGCTTCCGGCGGGGCCCTATCGGGTCACGGTCGACGCGCCTGGGTTCCCGACCAAAGAGGCGCCGCTCGACATCAACGCCGGTCAAGAGCACCAGCTGGACATCACGCTGCGCCCGGCCAACCCCGACGTCACCTTGACTGGCCAGGCGATCGTGCTGCGGGTTCCGATCAGGTTCCAGCCGGGGGCACCGCGGTTGCCGCCGGGGGTGAAGGCCGAGCTGGAGGGCGTCGCGGAAGTCCTGTCCGACCACCCGGAGATCAAGACCCTGCGGATCGAGGCCCACTGGACCGGCGCCAAGGGGAAGGGCAAGGGGAAGGGCGACGGGGGGGCCAAGGCTCTCTCCGAGCGTCAGGCCGCCTTCATCAAGGACTATCTCGCGTCGAAAGGCGCGCCGGCCGACCGTCTCGAGGCGGTCGGCCGGGGGAGCGAGGCCCCGCTGGTGCCGAACCTGGGGTCGGCCAGCCAGAAAAAGAACCGCCGGGTCGAGCTGATCGTCGTCCAATAGCTCATACTGGAGGCATGTCGAAGGGCATGTCGTCGCTGTCGGATCGTCTGGGTGAGATTGGCTTCGAACGCACGCGGCGCGCGGTGGCCGCTCTGGCGCTGAGCTTGTTCGTCAGCCTCTATCTCCTGATTTCGCTCAACGCGCCGCCCGGATTCGGCCCGGCGTTTCTGGCGCTGGCGGGCTGCTACCTGGTGGCGTTCCTCGCGGTGACCGCCGAATGGTTCTGGGGCCGCTGGTTCGCCGCGGGTCTCGGTTGGTCGGGCCTCATGGTGGCGATCGCCTCGCTGGTGATGGTGGGCTGGGTACCCCCGCTCGCTATCTACGGCGCGCTTCACGCCCTCGTCGTGGTGGCGCTGGCGGGCAAGAAGATGGCGGCGCGCTACGACCTGCAGGAGGCCTGGCGCCAGCGTTACCGCATGGACGACCTCGGCGTCGCGCGCCTGCGCAAGACGGTCACGCGCTCCGCCGCTTCGCTGCCGAGCCTGATCCTCTGGGCCCTCGGTCCCAAGACGGAGGTCGCCTTCCTCGGCAGCCTGGCCGCGATCGCTTTGACGGTCGTCGGGCTTCGCGGCGTCGTTCGGCTCCGGAGCTGGGGGATTGTCGCCTTGGCGGCCGCCGGCACGCTGGTTCTGTCGTTCGGCCACATCGGCGGCTTCGCGACGCAGGCCATCGGTGACCTCGGACTGGTTCCAAACCTGGCAGAGCTCGCCGGCCCGACGCTTGCGTTTGTGTTGTTGGCGGCCGCCGTGATTCCGTTCGTGGCGCCGACCGTGCGTTTTCTCAGGCGACCGTCGTAGTCGCCCCGACCGTGCGTTTTCTCAGGCGACCGTCGTAGCCTTGGCGGCCGTAGCGGTCTCCTCGCCGGCGCTGGTGATGCGCATTCCGTAGAACGAGCGCCACACGAAGACCATCGAGACGGCCAGGAAAACGCCGGCCAACACCAGGCTGGTGTTGCGGTTCATCCCCACCGCCAGCTCGACGGCCAGCAGGCCGAAGAGGGTGGTGAACTTGATGACCGGGTTCATCGCCACCGACGAGGTGTCCTTGAATGGATCGCCTACCGTGTCGCCGACGACCGTCGCCGCGTGCAGCGCGGTCCCCTTTTCCTTCAGCTCGACCTCGACGATCTTCTTGGCGTTGTCCCATGCGCCGCCGGCGTTGGCCATGAAGATGGCCTGGTAGAGGCCGAAGAGCGCGATCGAGATCAGGTAGCCGATGAAATAGAACGGCTCCAGGCAGGCGAAGGCCAGCGTGCTGAAGAAGATGGTCAGGAAGATGTTGAACATCCCGCGCTGCGCGTACTGGGTGCAGATCTCGACCACCTTCTTGCTGTCCTCGGTAGAGGCCTTGGTGACGGTCGCGTCGAGCTTGATGTTGCGCTTGATGAACTCCACCGCGCGGTAGGCGCCGGTGCTGACCGCCTGCATCGAGGCGCCCGTGAACCAGTAGATCACCGCGCCGCCCGTGATGAGCCCGAGCAGGAAGGGGGGGTGCAGCAGCGAGAGCTTGTCGAGATCGATGGTGAGCCCCTGTGTGAGGCTCATGATGATCGAAAAGATCATGGTGGTGGCGCCCACCACCGCGGTCCCGATCAGCACCGGCTTGGCGGTGGCCTTGAAGGTGTTTCCGGCGCCGTCGTTCTCTTCCAGCAGGTGCTTGGCGCGCTCGAAGTTGACGTCCCAGCCTTCGGTCTTCTTGATCTCGTCTTTGATGCCGGGGATCGATTCGATGACCGACAGCTCGTAGACCGACTGTGCGTTGTCGGTTACCGGGCCGTAGGAATCGACCGCGATGGTGACCGGTCCCATGCCGAGGAAGCCGAAGGCGACCAGGCCGAAGGAGAAGACCGCGGGCGCCTTCATGATCTCGCCCACCCCGGAGGTGCTGACACCGTAGGCGATGCCCATCAGCGCGACGATGACGATCCCCATCCAGTAGGCGCTGAAGTTTCCGGCGGTCAGGCCCGCCAGGATGTTGAGCGAGGGCCCCCCCTCGCGCGAGGCGGTGACGACCTCCTTGACGTGCTTCGATTCGGTCGAGGTGAAGACCTTGACCACCTCCGGGATGATGGCGCCCGCCAAGGTGCCGCAGCTGATGATGGTGGATAGCTTCCACCAGAGGGTCTCGTTGCCGCCCAGACCGAGGCGCGGAACCAGAAGGTACGACACGATGTAGGTCATTCCCACCGAGACCAGCGAGGTGATCCAGACCAGCTGGGTGAGCGGCTTTTCGAAGTTCAGCTTGTCGACGTTGGCGTATCGCCCTTTAACAATGGCTTCGTTGAACAGATAGGAGACCCCGCTGGCCACGATCATCATGATCCGCATGGCGAATATCCAGACCAGCAGCTGGACCTGGACGTCGGCGTCGGAGATGGCCAGCAAGATGAAGGTGATGAGCGCGACCCCGGTGACGCCGTAGGTCTCGAAGCCGTCGGCGCTGGGGCCCACCGAGTCGCCGGCGTTGTCGCCGGTGCAGTCGGCGATGACGCCCGGGTTGCGCGCGTCGTCCTCCTTGATGTTGAAGACGATCTTCATGAGGTCCGACCCGATGTCGGCGATCTTGGTGAAGATGCCGCCCGCGATGCGCAGCGCGGAGGCGCCCAGCGACTCGCCGATGGCGAAGCCGATGAAGCAGGCGCCGGCGTAATCGCGGGGCAAGAACAGCAGGATGCACAACATCATCACCAGCTCGACGCTGATGAGCAGCATGCCGATGCTCATGCCGGCCTTGAGGGGGATGGCGTAGAGCGGGTAGGGCTTGCCGCGCAAGCTGGCGTAGGCGGTGCGTGAGTTGGCGAAGGTGTTGATCCGGATCCCGAACCAGGCGACGCCGTAGCTGCCACCGATGCCGATCAGGCTGAACAGCAGGATGATGGCGACCTTGAGCGGCTCGAAGTGCCGGAGCACGCCGAAGTAGAAGACCATGATGACGCCGATGAAGATCTCGAGCAGCAGGATGAACTTCCCCTGCGTGACCAGGTAGGTCTTGCAGGTCTCGTAGATCAGCTCCGAGATCTCGCGCATCGACTTGTGCACCGGCATATTCCGGAGCTGCCGGAAGATGACCAGACCGAAGGCCAGCCCCAGCAAGCAGACGATGATGCCGCCAGAAAGCAGGGTGCTGCCCGGGACCGAGCCCAGGAAGGTGACCCGCCCGAGATCGGGCAGCACCAGGGAGGCTTCGCCCCCTTCATTCTGGGCAAAGGCGGTGGAGGCCCCCAGAGAGACGACCAGAGACGCCAGAATGCCAACCACGACGGACACACGTAATCTCATCATCGCGCGGGCTGTTTAAACCAAACCCCCGTCGAAGTAAAGCCGGTCCCGCCTGAATCGGAGGCGGGCTTTGCCCGCCGGCGACTTATTTGCCGAGCAAGATCCGGGTTCGGCTCTTGTCTGTTCCGGGGTGGGCCCGTGGGAGGGGCAGAGCCCCTCCCGCGCTCAGTCTCCCTTGGCTTTGAGAACCAAGAGCCGGTAGTTCGCGTAGCCGGCTTGGCCGCACGAGTAGATGATCTCGGTGAGTAATCTATACGGCGTGGTCTGGTCTGCGACGACCATCAGCTGGGCCTCGAATTTCTGCCCCGTCAGCTCGGCCACCCGTTTCTCGCGCTTGGCGTGCTTCTCCAGGATGTCGACCAGCGGCGTGATGTAGTAGCCGTTCTCGCCGTCCCGCTTCATGGCCGGATCGATGCGGCCGTAATTGATGGGGGCGACCCCGTCGCCCTCGACCAGCAGAACCTTCTTGGTGATCGTCACGGTGACCGCCAGCTTGGGTTTGAGCTGGGTGACCGACTTGGGGATCTGCAGATTCTGGTCGAAGGTAATGGTCGAGGTCGTCGACGCGAACGATTTGAGCAGGAAGACCAGGATGATGGTCATCATGTCCATCATCGGCGTGATGTTGAGGTCTTTGATGACCTCCGGCTCCGACAGCTTTCGAGCGTAGGAGCGGATGGCCTTCTTCCCCTCGAGACGCGACATCTCGTTTTCGAGCATCGGCATCAGAGAATGCCCGCCGCAAAGGAGACGTCCGGAAACAAGATCTTGCCGCCTTCTTCCTGTCTCATGGCGTCCAGGGTCGCGATCACCACGTCATAGGAGGTGGCCGCGTCGGCGTTGAAGTTGGCCTTGGTCTCCGTCGCGTTTTCGGGATTGGATTTGATCTCTTTGAGCTTGGCGGTGAGGGCGGGGTAGTTGTACTGCCCATTGCCGAGCTTGGGGATGATCGGCAAGACGCCCCCCGAGGCCGCGACGGTGAAGCCGGTCGCACCGACCGAGACCGTGAGGTTGAGCGGCGGTTTCGGGGGCGGCGTGTCGTCGGCCGAAGGGCCACCCCCTTGAGAGATGGTTGGCACCGTAACGTTGACGTTGCCGAGTGCGACCTGATTCACGACCGAGGCGAGCAGGAAGATGATGATGTTGGTAACGATGTCCATGTAGGGGACGAGGTTCAGCTCGCCCGCCTCGTCCTCGATCTCCTCAACGTGGTCGCGCATGCGGCGCGTAGCCGCGCGGACCTGGCTTCTCGTCATGTGGCGCTTGGCCCTTTCATCCGTTCGTCAGATGAGATGCCGGTCCTGGAGCTCAGGCCTTCGCCCCGCCCTGAGCCGATTCGGCCAGGAGGTTCTCCAGCTTGAGCGCGAAGCCTTCCAGATCACCCACCTGCTTCTTGGAAGCTGAGGAGAGGATGGCGTGCGCGATGATGCAGGTGACGGCGATGCTGAGGCCCATGGCGGTGTTGTTGAGCGCCTCCGAAATGCCTTTGGCGAGGAGGGCCGAGCGCTCTTCCGGTTTGGCGGCGGCAACGGCGCCGAATGCCCGGATGAGGCCGATGACGGTTCCGAGGAGACCGACCAGGGTCGCGATGTTGGCGATCGACCAGAGGATCTGGACGCGCTTTTTGAGCATCGGCGTCACGTCGACCAGCGTTTCTTCGATGGCCTGAGCAATCGCGATCTCCCCCCGGTGAACGCGTTGCAGTCCGGCCCGGGCTACTTGCGCCACCGGCGCCTCGGTCGCGGAGCAGAGTTTCACGGCGCGATCGATGTTGTTGGCCAGGACCAGCTTTCGAATCTGTTCGAGGAATGCCTTGGCGTTCACCGATCCCTTACCGAGGAAGAAGATGGTCCGATCGACGATGAACGCCAAGGTGATGATAGACACCACCAGGTTGACGTACATCAACGTGCCACCTTGCTCTAGAAACTGGGCGAGTCCTTGCATCTCGTGTCTCCTCGCGCGCGCTCTCGCGCCGCAATCCACTCTCAGGCGTTGTTTGGGGGGAACCGGCGGTTGGTGAAGTTTGTTGCTGGGCTTGGAGCCCGTCTGCGACAGTAAAATAAAGAGAGTGCGGGCAGCATCTTAACGGTATGGCCAATGGTGTCAAGCTATCGGGCGGTCGGTTCGACGTGGATGACTACGTCGGAAACTTGAGGAAACTTTACCTTGAGCTCTCGCTCGATTTGCTGGGCGAGTTTGTGCGCCTCGACGACGCTCATGTCGGGGGCCACCTCGAGGTGCAGGTCCAGCTCGACGGCGCTGCGCATGCCGCGCGAACGGACCCGGTGGACGTCGCTCACGCCGCTCACGGAGCGGGCCAGGGCCGCGACGCCGGCCGGGTCCAGCCGGGCCGCATCGATTAATACGGGGATGTTGTCCTTGAAGACCTTCCAGGCGGCCTGCCCGATGAGGGGCACCAGCAGCAAGGTCGCGACGCTGTCCGCCCATTTGATGCCGGCACGGCCGGCGACGAAGGACGCCAGCACCGCCGCCGAGGCGTAGAAATCGGAATGCGCGTGGTGCGCGTCGGCGTGCAGCAGCTCGCTGCCGAGCTCGTGCCCCTTGTGGTGCTCGTAGCGCCCAACGAAGAGGTTGATTCCCATCGTCCCCAGCACCACCGCGAAGCCGACCCAGCCGACGTGCGGCGGGGCGCGCCCGGCCAGCAGGCCACGAATCGCCGCCTCGCCGAACTCGACGAGGCCGCCTACGATCAGCACGCCGATCCCCAGCGCCGCGATGATCTCGATCTTCTGCCGCCCGTACGGGTGGCGCGGATCCGCGGGAGCCGAGGCCCATCCCAGGCTCAAGAGCGCGAGCACGTTCGACGAGGCATCGAGCACCGCGTGCAGCGAATCGGCGCCCAGCGTGAGTGAGCCCGACAGACCGCTGTACACGGCCTTGCTAATCGCGACGATGGAGTTGAGTCCCAACGTCAGCCAGAAGACCCGCCGCACCCGCTTGCGGCGATCGTCGTTGACCTGGAACGCCGCCTCCGCCGCGCCGGTCTGACAACAGGCATCGTCTTCGGCCGGCGGCCGCGCCTCCCGGTGGCGATGATGATGGTGCTCGTCGGTCATCGCGGCGGCGTTCCCGGTGTCACCGTGGCGATGGGATCGCCCTCCAGATCGCGCAGCTCGATGGGGGCCAGCTTGGCCAGAGGCGCCTCGATCGATTTTCGGTCTCCCACCACGACGATCGCGAGGCGGCTGGGATCCAGGTATTTGCGCGCCACCCGCCGGACATCGTCCTTGCTGACCGCCGCGATCTTGCGGGTGTAGTCGGCGACGTAGCTGTCGGGGAATCCGAAGATCGCCAGCTCGGCCAGCTGCGCGGCGACGTTGGCGCGCGTGGCGAAGCGGGCCGGGAAAGATTTGATGATCTGGTCCTTGGCGCGCGAGATCTCGGCGTCGGTCACGTCGCTGTCCCGGATGTTGTTCAGCTCCTTGAGGATCTCGGCGACTGAATCGGCGCTGTGGGGGGCCACGAATTCTCCGCCGGCCGAAAAGGGTCCGGGCGTGCGGCGGCTGTCGAAGGTCGAACGGGCGCCGTAGGTCCACCCCTTCCCCTCGCGCAGATTGAGATCGAGGCGGTAGAAGCCGCCGCCGAAGATCAGGTTCATGACCGTCACCGGAAAATAGTCGGGGCTCTGCCGCTCGATGCCGACCAGGCCGATCCGGATCGACGACTGCGGCGCATCCGCCTTGTCGACGAGATAGATCCGGGTCGAGGTCGCCGCAGAGGCGGGCGGCGGCAACTTGCGGGCGCCGACGCGTTTGGCGCGCCAGGGTTTGAAGTCGGCCTCCAGCTTGCTGCGCAACGCCGCTTCGGTGGTGTCGCCCGCGACGATCAGCGCGGCGTTGTTCGGGCGGTAGACGGCTTCGTAGAACGCGCGCAGATCGGCCGGAGTCAGCTTCTTGATGGCGGCCTCGGCGCCGCTGATCGGCCAGCCGTAAGGGTGTTTGGGTCCGTAGAGAACCCGGGTGAGCGCCAGGGTCGCCACGGTGGGCGGGCTGTCCTTTCGCCGAGCGATCGCCGTGAGGAGGTTGTCGCGCACGCGGGCGAACTCCTTGGCGTCGAAGGCCGGGTTCTGCACGACGTCGGCGAAGATCGCCAGCGCGGCGTCGAGGTTCTTTGTGAGCGTCGAGAGGCTCACGTTCGACGCGTCCCAGGTCCCGCCGGTGGTGAGCGTGGCGCCGAGGGACGCGATCTGATCGGCGATCTCGAGCGCGCTGCGCGTCTTGGTCCCTTCGTCCAGCATGTTGGCGGTGAGATCAGCCAGGCCGGCTCTGTCGGCCGGGTTGGCGGCGCCTCCGGTCTTAATCATCAGGTTGAAGTCGATCAGGGGAAGATCGTGAAACTCGACGAGAAACACCTCGAGCCCGTTCTTGAGCTTGAAGCGCTTCCAGCGCGGCGGCATGAAGGTCGGCTCGGGTCCGGCGGTGGGGGCCTGCTGCCGGAACGGCGCGTCCGGCGTCTCCCGTCCGGGCGTGGCGTCGTCGGGCGGCGCGGGCTCGGCCGGCGGGGCGACGGCGGCCGCCACCGGTGTTGCCGGGCCGGGCGTCTTCGGCGCGCTCGGGGCCGGCGCGGCACAGGCCGCCGCCGCGAGCGTCGCCGCCAAGAGGAAGCGGGCGCGCGGCCGGGCCGGGCGACTCATTTCTTCACCCGCCCCATGATCGGCGCATCCGGGTTCGGGTCGACCGTCACCACCACCCGCCCGTCCTTCCGGAGGATCTCGTGCGCCACCCGCTGGATCGACGCCGCGTCGACCGCACGATAGCGCCGCAGATCCTCGGTCACGAACCCCGGATCGTTCAGGAAGTCGTTGTAGGATTGCAGACGTTCGGCGCGGGCAAGCAGGGGTTCCAGGCTCCGCACGGTCTCGGATTCGATCTGGTTCTTGCCCCGCTCGAGCTCGGCGGCTTCGATCGGCTTTTCCTGCAGACCAGCGATCTCCTCGTCGATGACGGCCAGGATCTCGTCCAGGGTATGTCCGGGCATCGGGGAGGCGGTGATCTCGAAGGTGCTCGACAGCAGCTGACTCTGCTGGGCCGCGCTCACCGACTGCGCGATCTTGAGATCGTAGACCAGGCGCTTGTAGAGGCGGGAAGACTTCCCGTTGCCGAGAACGTTGGCGAGCACGTCGAGCTCCCGATCCCCGGGCGTGAAGTTGGCCGGCGAGGGGTAGTCGACGGTGAGCTGAGGCTGCTGGATCTTCGCCTCCATGGCGATCCGCTTCGGCGCCGCCAGATGCACCACGCCGCCCGGCCGCCGGGGAACGGGCTCGCCGGCCGGAATGGGACCGAAGTATTTGTCGACCAGCTCCTTGAGCTTGGGGCGATCGAAGTCGCCGGCGATGGTGAGCGTCGCGTTGGCGGGCGCATAATAGGTGCGGAAGAACGCCTTGACGTCGGCGACCGACGCCGCGCCGAGGTCCTCCATCGATCCGATGACCTCGTGGTGGTACGGGTGATCAGGCGGGTAGAGGGCCTCCGCCAGGATCTTGGAAATCAGACCCACCGGCCGGTTCTCGTAACGCTGGCGTTTTTCGTTTTTGACCACCTCGCGCTGGTTGTCGAGCGTCTCCTTGAACGACGGCCGGTCGAGCAGGAAGCCCATGCGGTCGCTCTCCAGCCAGAGCGCCAGCTCCAGTTGGTTCGAGGGGACGACCTCGAAGTAGTTGGTTCGATCGGAAGAGGTGGACCCGTTGACGTTGGAGGCGCCCGCCTTTTGTAGATACTCGAAGTGCTTGTCCTCGGGGACGTGCTTGGTCCCCTGGAACATGACGTGCTCGAACAGGTGCGCGAAGCCGGTGTGGCCGGGCGCCTCGTCGCGCGAGCCGACCTTGTACCAGACGTCGACCACCACCTCGGGCATCCGGTGATCTTCGTGGAGGATCACCTCCAGCCCGTTGGCGAGCGTGTACTTCTCGAACGCTATCTGCGGCAGATCCGGCGTCGGAGATGACGCGGGCGCCGTGCCGGCCAGGAGCGCCAACGCCGCAGCAGCCCGTGCGTGCATTGCCGAAACTTCTAGCACGGGACCCTCAAAAGGTCCCGTCCCCCAAAGCTCGCTCATGCATGCCCTGGCGCCGCTATCGGCGGATGTGATTATCTGGGAGAATTCAGTCAGGTTCCCGATGCCGACTCCGACGCCATCGCCGCAGGAAGCGCCGCCCGTCGGCACCGACGAGGAGCTGGTTGCCCGCGCGCGCGCCAAGGACTTCGGGGCGTTCGAGCAGCTGCTGGACAGGTACGAGGACAAGATCTTTCGGCTGGCCTACCGGTTCGTCCGCAACGAGACCGAGGCCAAGGAGATCCTGCAGGACACCTTCCTGTCGATCTGGCGGAAGCTCGACACCTTCAAGGGCGATTCCCAGTTTTCGAGCTGGCTCTACCGAGTGGCCGCCAACGCGGCGCTCATGCGACTGCGCGCGCAGAAACGCCACCCCGAGGTGTCGACGGAGGATCTGCCGATCGACTTTCTCGACAACTACGGTCACCTGCCGGCGAGCGGCGAAAACTGGGCCAAGCGCCCCGACGACGAGCTGCAGTCGGAGGAGCTACGCCGCCACATCCAAGCCGCCGTCGACGAGCTTCCCGAGATCTATCGAACCGTTTTCTTGATCCGGGACGTCGAGGGACTGTCGACCGAGGAGACCGCGGAGGTCCTGCAGATCTCCATCCCGACCGTGAAGACCCGCCTGCACCGCGCGCGGCTCTCGCTCCGGGAGACCATCGGCCGGTACTTCGATCAGCGCTGACGATCGCCGCGCGCGGCCGACGTCGGACTTTCCGGCTATACTCGGGTGCCCCATGGTGACACGCAGGGCAGCGATGGCGCTGGTTACGTGCGTCGTCGCCGTCGTGGTCGCCGATCCGGGTGGCGCTTTGGGCGGATCCGCCGTGGCGGCGACCGACGCGCCGGGTCCCTACGAAGAGACGCTGGGCCGGGAGGGCGCGCGCCTAGGCGCGCAAGCGGGCGGGCCGCAGGCGGTGGGGGCGCTCGCGGAGCTGGCCTGGCTCGACGAGAACGTCGCGCCGGCGGCGCTGGAGGCGGCGGTGCGGCGCGGGCTGGTGCCCGGTGCGGATCCACTGGTTGCCGCGCAAGTGGAGCTCTTGCTCGCGCATCTTCTCGACGAGCGCGGCGCGACCGAAGAGGCGGCGGCGTTGCGGGCGCGGCTGGGCCTGCTGACCCACGCCTTCGTCATCGGTCCCTTCGGCGAAGGGCGGACCAGCTTCGACACGCCGTTTCCGCCCGAGAAAGAACCGGCCGGTCCCCAGCTCGGGCGCGTCTACCCCGGAAAGCTCCGCGAGGTCGGCTGGCGCACCGCCGATGCGGCGGTGCGGGATGGCGCCCTGATCCTGGGCGGGCTCCTTCGCCCCGACGATCAGGCGGTCGCCTACCTGGCGGCCTTCGTCCACAGCGACGCCGATCGCCCGGCGGCGCTGCGCCTGGGATCGCCCGGTCCGATCAAGGTGTGGGTCAATGGCGCGCTGGTTTTCGAGCACGACGTGACGCGACCCGCGGCGCTCGATCAGGACGCCGTCGGCGTCCGGCTCGGACGCGGCTGGAATCGGATCTTGATCAAGACGGTGATCGTCGACGGCGCCTGGCGGATCTACGCGCGCCTGACCGAACCGGCGGGCGGGCCGCTGCACTTGGCGAACGAGGCCGGGCCGCCGCCGGCCAAGAGCACCTGGGTCGCTGCGCGCAAGGGCGCGCCGTCGCCGGTGCGGGTTGCGGCGCTCGATTCGCTGCTCGAGCGCCGCGCCAAGGCCGCCGGCTCGAACGCCGGTTCGGACGCCGCGGCGCAGGCGTGGCTGGACTTCGCGCGGTATCTGGCCTGGGCCGCTCCCCGCGATCGCAGCGCGCGCGCCGCCGCGGAGGCGGCCGGTCGCGCGATCGCGTTGCGCCCTTCGCTGGGCGCGCTCTTGGTGGCGGCGGACGTGGCGGCCGACGAGGACGAGCGGCGCCGCAACCTCGAGCACGCGCTGGATCTGGCGTCACGTTCTGCCGACCATGCCGATGGGGCAGAGCCGATCTCGGCCGGCTGGCGCGCGCTCTTGCTGGCCCGTCTCGGCGAGATGGCGCGGACCGAACGGCGCGAGGCGCGCGCCGCAGAGGCATTCAAGGAGGCGCTCGCGATCGACAAGGCGTGTTGGCCGGCGATCTTGTCGATCGCGGAAGAGGAGTCCGAAGCCGATCTGCCGCTGGCGGCGCTGGCGCGCATCGAGGCGCTGCCGCCCGCGGTGCGGGCGCTGCCGCGGGTGCGACGGGCGGTGGCGCGGCTCGACGAGGCGGCGGGACGGTTGCGCGCGGGAGATCGGGTGCTGGAAGACCTGGCCCGCGAACGGCAGGTCGAGGTCGATCTGCTGCACCAGCTCGCGAACCGGGCGCGGGCACGCGGCGATTCGGCGGCGGCCCGGGCGCGCCTGGCGGTCGCCTCGATCCTCCGGCCAGATCTGCCGTCCCTGGCGATCGAGCTTGCGCGCCTCGACGAAGGGGCCGGGGACTCGCCGCGGGCGCTGGCGGCGCTCACCGCGCTGGCGGCGCGGCTCCCCGACGATCCGACGACGCTGGTGGCGCTGGGCAAGCTCCTCCACCGGATGGCGCGCCCGGAGGAGGCGCTCGAACGGCTTCGGACCGCGCTTTTGCTCCGGCCGCAAGATCCGGAGCTCAAACGCTACGTCGATCGGCTGGTCACGGGCGAGCGCGGCGCTCTCACGCCGGCCGACGAGCTGGCGCGCCGCTTCGGCGAGGACGCGCGCGCTCTCGTCCCGGCGACGCCGCCCGCGGCGACGGGCGATGCGGCGCTGGTGCTGCTCGACCGCCGGGTGGTGCGCGTGCACAAGAACGGCCTTTCACGGACCTTCGCGCAGCGGGTGGTGGAGATCCTCACCGAGCGCGGCGCCGAAGAGAACAAGGCGTTCGAGGTTCACTACACGCCCGGAAGCGAGGAGGTCGACATCCGGCAGGCCCGCGTCTACCGGCGCAACGCGCGCGGCGAGATCGAGGTCTCGGAGGCCACCGATCGCAGCGATGAGGATCTCTCCGAACCTTGGTACGGCATCTACTACGACAACCGCGCCGAGGTGGTTCGCTTCGAGGGGCTCCGGCCCGGCGACGTGATCGAGATTCAGTACCTGGTCGACGACGTCAGCAGCGAGAACCAGATGTCCGACTACTTCGGCGATCTGCAATATGTCGCCGAGTCCATTCCCAAGCGCCGCTGGGACTACACGCTCATCGCGCCCGCCAGCCGGCCGATCCACGCCAACGTCCCGCGCGTGCCTCGGCTCGAACGGAAGACGGCGGTCGAGGGGGACGACCGCCTGTACCGCTTCGCCGCCACCGACGTCGCGAAGATGGAGGCCGAGCCGGCGATGCCGGGCACCGCCGAGATCACGCCCTATCTACATGTCAGCACCTACGCGACCTGGGCCGAGGTCGGCGCCTGGTACTGGCATCTGGTCGAAGAACAGCTGGCGTCCGACGATGAGGTCAGCAAGACCGCGCGCTCGCTGGTCACGCCGGGCATGTCCGACCAGGAGCGGGTGCGCGCGGTCTACGACTTCGTCGTCGGGAGCACGCGCTACGTCGGGCTGGAGTTCGGCATCCACGGATACAAGCCCTACCAGGTCTCGCAGGTGCTGGCGCGGCGGTTCGGGGACTGCAAGGACAAGGCGTCGCTCTTGCTGGCTCTCCTGCGCGAGGTGGGCGTCGCTTCGGAGCTGGTTCTGGTGCGCACGCGCCGCAGCGGGCGCCTCGATGCCGAGCCCGCGTCGCTCGCCATCTTCGATCACGCGATCGTCTATGTGCCGAAGCTCGATCGCTATCTGGACGGGACCGCCGAGTTCGCCGGGCTCTCCGAGCTGCCGACGGAGGATCAGGGCGTGATGGTGCTGCGGGTGGGACCGCGCGGCGGCGTGCTGACCGAAACGCCGGTCTTGCCCTCGAGCGCGAGCCGCGTCGAGCGCCACTGGCAGGTCGCGCTGGAACCGTCGGGCGACGCGCACATCGAGGAGTCGATCGCCATTGCCGGGGAGGCGGCGCACAACTGGCGCGAGCATTACCAGACGCCGGGCGAGCGGGCCGAGCGCTACGGTCGGGTCTGGGCCGGCCGGTTTCCGGGCGCGCGTCTGGCGTCGGTCGAGATGCCCGGGATCGGCGATCGCAACGCGCCGGTGGTCGTGAAGGCGGCGGTCGCGGTGCCCCGCTTCGGGCAGATCACGGCGCGGGGGACGGTCGAGCTGCCGGTGAGCGGGCGCGACGCCGACTTCGTGCGGACCTACACGCGCCTGTCGACGCGGCAGCAGGATCTGGTGCTGGCCTACCCGTGGCAGCACGACGAGGAGCTGACGTACCACCTGCCGACCGGCTGGCGGTTGCTGGGCGGCGGCCTCACCGGGCAGAACGCGCGCGAGATAAAGAGCGCATTCGGTCGGTTCCACCTCGACGTCAGCGCCGACGGGGACGTGGTGCGGGTCCGCTCGTTCCTGGATGTCGCGCAGGCTCGCGTCTCGCCCGATCAGTACCCGCGTTTTCGCGCGTTCCTGGGCGAGATCGACACCGCCATCGAGGAGCGGCTGCTGGTCGGGCCCCCGGAGGCGGGTTCATGAGAGGCGGGCTCATGACAGCGGGTCCCGCCAACGGGAAGGTGGCGGTGGCACCGGCGGTCGCGCTCTGGGTCGCGGTCGCGGCGGCGTGGGGATGCGCCACCCTGTCGCCGCGGGCACCGGGTCCGTCCGGGCCCGACGGCGCGCTGGCCGGCTGGCAGGCGCTCGCCGAAGGGCGCGGCGCCGATGCGGCGCGCGTCTTTTCGGCGCGGCTCGCCGTCGCGCCCTTCGATTCGACTTCGCCGATCGCGCTCTTCGGCCGCGCCACCCTCTGGTACGAGCGGGGCCAAAGCGTCGCGGCGCTCGACGACTACGTCGCGTTGCTGACGGCGTTGCCGGCGGTGAGCGACGCGGCCCTGGTCCGCGAGCTGGCGCCGGTGGCCGCCGCCCGGGTCCTCGCGCTCTACGACGAGGTCGGCTTCTCCGATCGGTCTCGCATCGGCAAGCGGCTTCGACCGGTCGAGCTTTCGCGCGAGCCTACGCTCCCCTGGTTGGCGCGAATCGATCTGGCGCGTCTCGGCGATCATATGGCCCGGCAGGCGGCAGACGCCGATGCGCTCGCGCGGGCGGCGGCCGAGGACGGTTGTGCGGGATCCATGTTCGAGATCGGCTCGCTCGGTCCCTTCCCACACCTCGACCTCGGTCGCGCCTCGGCGTCTGGCGGCGTGTTCCCGACCGGGAAGTGGCGAGCGCTCTCGGTCTCGGGTTGCCACCTGGATGCGCCGCTGTCCGCGAACGGACGGGGGGAGGCGCGGGTTCTGCGCGCCGCGATCGAGGTCGGGGCGGGTCGCTATGAAGTCGTGGTCGACTTCGAGGGCGAGGCGCGCCTATCGGTCGACGGCGGCGCGTGGGTAGCCCATGGCCAGGCGGGACGCTACGGCCCGCGCCTCACCGGGACGCGGGTGGCGCTCGCGGCGGGGCGGCACGAGATAACGTTGCGCACCGCGAGCAAGGCCGGCCAGACGCGACTCGGCCTCTGGGTGTTGCCCGACGATCCGGGCCGAGCCGCACGTTTCGTCGATCCGCGCGATCGGGTCGCGACCGCGGGGCCGGCCGCTGTGCTGACCGAGACCGCCGGGTCGGTCCCCGGCGCGGAGAGCCCAGGCGGGCGGGCACTCGCCGCGTACGCGGCCGCCTTCGTGGCCGATCGGGTGGGGGCGATCGACGGGGTGGCCAGCGCGCGCGATCGTCTCGACGCCTGGCCGCGGTTTGCGCTGGGTCTCTCGCTCTGCGGGGAGATCGCGCGCCACGATCCGACGCGGCCGGTGACCTTCGCGCGCGATGCGGCCCGCCGATTGTTGCGCGCGGCGGTGGGCGCCGACCCAGAGCTCGCCCGCGGCTGGCAAGCCCTGGCGGAGGTCGAGCTGGAGGACGATCGTCCCCGCGAAGCGATCGAAGACGCGCGACGGGCGCAGCGCGCGACCCCGGGCTGGTGGGCCCCCGATCTGGTGCTGGCCCGGGCGCTGACGGCGCGCGGGCTCGACTTCGACGCCGACCGCGCGCTCGCCGACGCGGCCCGCGAGACCGGCGTCGATGCCGCCTTGGCCGCGCGGGTCGCGGTCGCGGCGGCGCCCTGCGCCGTCCTCGAGGCGCTGCGGGGACAGGCGCAAGAAAAGCGGCAGCTCGAACGGGAGGATCAGCTGGCTGCCGCGCTGGTGGGCTGCGGGGGCGACGTCGAGGCGCGGGCCGATCGCGCGCGCGCCCGCGGCGAGCTCGGCGCGGCGATCGCGCTCGTGCGCGGGGCGCTTCGGCTCGATCCGGGGCGCGACGATCTGGCCGGTGGGCTGGCGCTTCTGCTGGCGGAAAGCGGACAGCGGGGAGAGGATCTGGCGGAGCTCTCTGCGCTGGTGGCCCGCGATCCGTGGGATCCGATGCGGCGCGTTCGCCTGGCCGATGCCCAGGCGGCGGCCGGCCAGCTCGCCGCCGCGCGGGCGACCGTCGAGTCCGCGCTCACCGCGCGGCCGGACGTTCCCGAGGTGCGCCGATCGGCGCGCGCGCTGGGTGTGTCGCTCCCGCTCGACGGGTTTCGCGTCGACGGGCGCGCCGCGATCCGGGCCTTCGAGGTGGCGCGCAGCCGCTATGCGGCGCCGGCGGTGATCGTGCTCGATCGCGGCGTGACGCGGGTCTTCGACAGCGGCGCGACGATGATGTTGACGCACGAGATCGTGCGGGTCGACAGCAAGGACGCCATCGATCGCTGGGGCGAGATCGAAGTGCCTCCCGGCGCCGAGATCCTCACCTTGCGGACGCACAAGCCCGATGGCACCACGCGCGAGCCGGAGGAGATCGCCGGCAAAGACAGCATCTCGGCCGCCGATCTGGCCATCGGCGACTACGTCGAGTGGGAGCTCCTGGAAACACACTCGCCTTCGCAGGCATTTGCCCCCGGCTTCCTGGGCGAAAGATTCTACTTCCAGTCGTTCGACGCCCCGATGGCCCGCAGCGAGCTCCTGCTGGTGGCGCCGGCGGGGCTCACGCTCGAGATCGATCGGCACGCGGGCGCGCCGAAGGCCGAGGTGCGCCCGGCGGCCGACGGTACCCGGGTCACCACCTTCACGGCGATCGGTGTCCCGCAGCTCTTCGCCGAGCCGTCGGCCGTGCCGGCGATCGAATACGTGCCGTCGGTGCGTGCCTCGAGCGGCGTGGGCTGGGATCCGTGGGCGCGTTACATCGCGGAGGAGCTGCACGACGCCGCGCGCGCGTCGCCCGAGGTGCGCGCGCTGGCGCGCAAGCTGACCGACAAGACGCTGCAGCAGACGGCGCAGGCCGCAGCGGCCCCGGCCACCGGCGATCGCGTCCGGCTCGCCGCCGCGATCGTCGACTGGGTGACCGAGAACGTCGAGGCGTCCGAGGATCTGGCCGACCCGGCGAGCTTCACCTTGGCCCGGGGGCGCGGCAGTCGGGTGTCACTGGCGCTGGCGCTGGCGGCCGAGCTGGGTGTTCCGGCGCGGACGGTTCTGGCGAGGTCGCGTCTGGTCGCCGATGCCACCGCACCGGCCCCTCCCGAGGAGCTTGAGGACTTCAGCGACACCTTGGTCGCGTTTGACGTCGGGTCGCCCGACAAGCCTTCGCCGATCTACGCCGACCTGCGGCTCCGGCATGCCGCCTTCGGCTACGTGCCACCTGGCCTCGACGGTGCTCTGACACTGAGCCTGCCCGATGGCGCCTTCAGTGTCGCGCGCAGCACGGCGCCCGCGGACAAGCGCACGATCGACATGACCATCCGCCTCGACGAGCGTGGCGGCGGCGTGGCGGTGGCGACCGAAGACCTGGCGGGCTGGCCGGCGCTCGAGTGGGCGGAGCTGGTCGACCGGTTCGGCGCCGATCGGGTGCGGCTGCGCCAGGACTTCGAACAGCGCTCGCTGGGGGTCCAGTTTCCCGGCGCGCGCCTGCGCGATCTCGATGTCGAGCTGCCGCGCGACGCCGCCGGCCGGATCGGAACCGCGCGGGTCCGGTATTCGTTCGTGAGCGCGCACCTGGCGGTGCCCATCGACCGCGGGGCGCCGGGGCCACAGGAGATGCGCCTCGAGCCGACCTTCTTTCGTTCGCAGCCGGGCCGGCGCTTTGCCGCCGAGCCGCAGCGATCGACGCCGCTCATGCTCGGCTTCGACGTCCCGGTGCGGATGACCGCGACCGTGGAGCTGCCGGGCGCCGCGCACCTCGACCCGCCGCCGCTCGGCGGAAAGGACCTGATTGTCGCGCGCACCGGGGGATATCGGTTCGTCGAGGAACGCGGCGTCGAACCCGGGCGCCCCAACGTGATCTTCCTGCACCGCGAGTCGGCGCTGCCGATCATGCGCGTGACGCCCGGCGAGTACGCGGCGGTGGCGGCCGATCTGCGGCGGGTCGACGGCGCGGAGCAGGCGGAGATCCGGATCCGATTCGGCGCGGCTGGCCGCGGGGCAGGTGGGCGTTGACCGATCGCAGATCGACGTTCGCGGGTCTGCTCGCGCTGTCGCTTTCGGCCGGCGCCTGCGGAAGCGGCCAACCGGTCGCCGTCGGGCTGGCGGATCGGCTGGTGGTCGCGCGCTCGACGGACGCGGTCAGCCTGGATCCCGCGCGGACGAACGACATCGAATCGCTCGAGGTCGCCGAGCAGGTCTACGGGCGGCTGGTGCGCTTTGCGGCCGGACGCCTCGAGCCCGAGCCGGATCTCGCGACCAGCTGGTCGGTCAGCGACGACGGCACGATCTGGACTTTCGAGCTGCGGCCGAATGTGCGGTTTCAGGACGGGACGCCGGTCGACGCGCAGTCGGTGGTGTTCTCGTTCGAGCGCCAGATCATCCCCGAGCACCCGAACCACGAGCCCGACTTCGCCTGGACCCGCTCCTACCACAACATCCGCCGGGTCATCGCCGCAGGGCCCCTGCGCGTGCAGTTCGAGATCGATCGCCCCTACGCGCCGTTTCTGGCGAACCTAGCGATGGGTCCGGCCGCGATCGTGTCGCCGACGGCGGTGCGCAGATGGGGGCACGAGTTCGGGCGCCACCCGGTCGGCGCCGGTCCCTACCGCTTCGTCGAATGGATTCCGGGCGACCGGATCACGCTGGAACGGAATCCCGACTACTGGGATCAGCCGGCGCGCACGCGCTACCTGGTGCTGCTGGCCATGCCCGATTCACGGCAGCGCCTGCAGGCGCTGGAATCGGGTGCGGCGGACGTGATCCAGCAGCTGGCGCCCGACGATCTTCCACTGGTGCGCCTTCACCCCGATCTCCGGTTGGTGATGACGCCCGCCGCGCTGGTTTCCTACCTGGCGATGAACACCCAACGACGGCCGCTCAACGATCCACGCATTCGCCGGGCGATCGCGCACGCGATCCGCACCGAGGCGCTGGTCAAGCTGGTCTATCAAGGGCTCGGTATCCCGGCGATCGGTCCCTTGCCGCCCAACGTCTGGGGCGCGCGGTCGGACGTGGTGACCTATCCTTACGATCCCGCCAAGGCGCGCAAGCTGCTGGCCGAAGCGGGCTGGCAGGGCGCGCGCGAGCCGGCGCTCAAGCTGTTCGCGCCCTCGGCCCCGACGCAGTACATGCCTTCGCCGGAACGCGTCGCCGACGTCATCAAGAGCTGTCTGGCGGAGGTCGGCATCACCGTCGAGGTGATTCTCAGCGATCCGGCCGATCACCAGCGCGCGCTGTGGGCCGGCGAGCACGACCTGGCGCTGCACGGCTGGTTCAACGACAACGGCGATCCGGACAACTTTCTCTACACGCTGCTCGACTCCGACAACACCACCGGCAGCCGACCGTCGAACATCGCGTTCTACAGCAACGGGTGGTTCCACGACGTCATCGGCATGGCGCAGCGGACGACCGATCGCACGGAACGCGAGCGGCTCTATTCACAAGCGCAGGCGATCCTGGCGATCGACGTCCCCTGGGTGCCGCTCGCGCACTCGAAGGTGGTCTTCGCGGCGCGCACCAACGTGCGCGGGCTGGTGGTGCAGCCATCCGCCATGGGCCTCTACCGCTGGGCGGAGCACCCGCCATGAGCGATACGCCCAAGTCGGATCGTCGGTCGGATCGCAAGGCGGATCGCAAGTCCGAACGGATGCCAGGCTCGATCCCGGGCGATACGCCCTCGAGCAGCGGGCGACGTTTCAAGTCGTCGAGCGGGTACATGCGGGCCTCCGCCATCTATCGCCCCCCGGAATGGCTGGGGCGCGGAAGCTCCGGCTGGTCGCTTCCCACGGCCGTGCCGCTGCACCGGCGGGGCTTGCGCCGCCGGCTCTCGATCGCGCTGATCGTCGCGGCGCTGGGCCCGGTGATCGCCGTGTCGGTCGTCGCCGTGAGGCTGATTTTTTCCAGCGTCGAGCAGGGGATCCAGTTCGAGGCCGAGCGCGGCTTGCAGGTCGCGCGCGGGCTGTTTCTCCAGCAGGTGCAGGAGGTGGCGGCGGGCGCCGCGGCGCTGGGCGCCGATCAGGTGCTGCTGCGCGCCCAGACGGTGGCCCAGACCTCGACGGCGCGCCGGCGCCTCGGTGAGCTCTCGGCGGCGACGCCAAGCGCACTCTTCGAGATCACCGACGCCGCCGGGCGGATCGTGGCGCGCTGCACGCAGGGCGCTTGCGACGAGCTGCTCACCGGCGCCGGGCGCGCCGGGCTCGAGCCAGCCGAGCGATCACCTGTCATCCTGCGCGCCCTCGACTACGAGCGCACGGTCAGCATCGAGAGCGCGCACGATCGGCTGGTGGTGCGCGCGGCACTGCCTCTGGTCGATCCGGCGCTGCGCCTGCTGGGCGCGGCGGTGGTCACCGTCCCCATCGACGGCATCGTGGTCGATCGCCTCAAGGCAGCGCTGGGCGCCGGTCGCGAGGTGGTGGTCTACGTTGGGCGGGATCCCAACGCCTCCACCTTCATGGCGGCGACCGGGGCGCGGCTGGTCGGACCGACCTTGCCGCCGAAGCTGCACATCGCGGCGCTGGGGGTCGGGACCTCGGTCGTTCCGCTCGAGGTCGGCGGCCACCCGTACTCGGTCGCGTTCGGACAGCTTCAGGACGTCAACGCCGCGGCGGTGGGGCTCCTGGGCGTCGCCGTCGATCGCGAGCCGCTGGAGGCGGCGTTTTCCCGCGCCAGCAAAGCGCTGATCTTCGGCGCCATCGCGGCGCTGCTGCTGGCGATCGCGCTTTCGAACCTGCTGGCGCGGCGGATGACGCGTCCCCTGCAGGATCTGCACGCGGGCGCGCTGGCGATCGCGCGCGGCGATCTCGACACCGACATCACGATCGACACCGTCGACGAGATCGGCGATCTCGCGGAGGCGTTCCGGATCATGACCCGCAGCCTCAAGGAGAACCAGGAGGGGCTCGCGGCGCGCGTGCGCGAGCTGGTCACCGTCCACCAGGTGGGCCGCGCGGTCAGCACCGTCGTCGATCTCGGTCAGGTGTTGCGGTCGGTGGTCACCGAGGTCCTGGCCGTGCTGGGTGGCAAGACGGCCGCCATCGCGCTGTCGGTCGGGGCAGAGCCGGCGGAATTCGTGGTGCGCGCGGTGGCCGGCGAGCCGGTCGGCGAACGGTTGGCGCCGCTGGCGGCCGCCGTCGCGGGTCTCGGACGCGCGCGCCGCACCGGCGCGGTCGAGGCGGATCCGCAGCTCATGGAGCACGCGCTGGCCGCCGGTCTCCGAGGACCGGTGATCGCCGCGCCGCTGACCCTCAAGGAGCGACTGGTCGGCGTGATCGTGGTCGGGCGTCTGGGCGAGGCGCCGTTCGGTGAGGCCGACCTGCGCCTCCTGGTCACCTTCGCGGATCAGACCGCCACCGCGATCGAGAACGCGCGCCTCTACACCGAGGTGCGCGCCTTCTCCGAGGTGCTCGAGGCGCGGGTGCGTGCGAGGACGGCCGAGCTCGAGACGGCCAACGTTGAGATCGAGCGCGCGCTGCGCGAGCTGGGCGCGGCGCAAGGTCAGCTCATTCACTCCGAGAAGATGGCCGGCCTCGGCATGCTGGTCGCCGGTATCGCGCACGAGGTGAACTCGCCGGCGGCGGCCGTGCAGGGGCTGGTCGACGCGCAGGCCGAGACCGTGCGTCGGCTGGGGCACTGCGCGCAGGCGTTGTCCGCACTCGATCTGCCGCCGGCCGCGGTGGCACGCTTTTTCGATCTGATCGACGGCCTCTTGCCCGAGATGACGGCGGCGCCGTTGCTCACGTCGATCGAGGCGCGTCAGCAGGCCCGGCGATTGCGAACCATGTTCTCGGGCGTCGACGGCGCCGCCGAGGCGGCCTCGATGCTGGCCGAGGTGGGTGTGATCGGCGAGCGGGTCGCGCCCGAGCTTCGCGCGCTGGCCGGCGAGAAGAGCCCGGCGCCGATGGCGGGTTACCTGCGGGAGATCGCGTTTCTGGCGCGCACCTCGGGAACAATCCGCACCGCCATTGGTTCTATCAGAAGGATCGTGGGCGCTCTCAAACGGTACTCCCGTCTCGACGAGGCGCCGCTCGAGCGCGTGGACGTTCACGCCGGGATCGAAGACACGCTCGTGATCCTCTCTCACCAGTTGAAGTACGGAGACGATGGCGTTAAAGTAGAAAGATCATTTGGATCACTTCCAGCGATCACGGCGTATGTAGGTGAGCTGAATCAGGTGTGGACCAACTTGATCCACAACGCGATACAGGCCATGGACGGGCGGGGCGAGATCTTGATCGAGACCAAAGTCGACAAGCGGGACGTGCTGGTGACGATTCAGGACTCAGGACCGGGCATCCCGGCCGACGTCGCGGCGCGCATCTTCGAGCCGTTCTTCACGACCAAGGCCAAGGGAGAGGGGACCGGCCTCGGCCTCAGCATCTGCGCCCGCATCGTCGAGAAG
>CAYTTF010000021.1:0-12703 GCA_964440665.1 uncultured Myxococcales bacterium
ACTGGCCTTCGGTGAAGCCGGGGGGCAGGAGGTGGTCGGCGGCGGGGCCGCGGCGTTCGAAGATGCGGACCTCGCGGCCGGCCTGCTTGGCGCCCGCGGCCACGATGCGCTCGAAGGTTTCGGCATCGACGTTCTGCGAGCACGAGCAGGTGACGAGGATGGCGCCCGGCGCCGCGGCCTGCAGCGCCAGCGCGTTCAGCCGCTCGTAGCCCTTGCGCGCGGCTTCCAGGTCCTTGCGGGCCCGCGCGAACTTGGGTGGATCGATCACGATCAGATCGTGAGCCCGCGGCGTGGCGGTCTCCAGGAACCGAAAGGCGTCGGCTTCGATGGCCTCGATCTTCCCTTTGGCGCCGTTGGCCGCCGCGTGCGCTTCGATCCGCGCCACGGCGCGCGCCGAGCTATCGACGGCGGTGATGCTCGCGGCACCGCCGCGCGCCGCCGCGAGCGCGAAGCCGCCCGCGTAGGCGTAGACGTCGAGGACCCGCGCCCCGCGCGCCAGCGTCCCGACCCGTGCGCGCGTTTCGCGCTGGTCGATGAACATTCCGGTCTTCTGCCCGGAGAGCGGCTCGACCTCCAGCGCAATGCCGTCCTCCAGCGCCGGCACGCTCGTGCGCGGCGCCCCGCGGGCGACCCGCGAGGCAGGGGCAAAGCCCTCCAGCTCCGCGTACGACGGCGGCGAGATCTCGAACAGAGTCTTGATCGGGAGCTCCGCCTCGAGCGCGTCGAAGATCTCGGCCCGCCGGTTGGCGATGCCGAGCGTCGTTATCTGCGCGACCGCCGCGTCGCCGTAGATGTCGACCACCAGCCCGGGCAGATCGTCCCCCTCGCTGTTGACCAGGCGGTAGGCGGTGGTTTGTTCCGACGGCAGGCCCAGCCGGGCGCGCGCGGCCCGCGCCTGCTTGATGCGCTTGGCGAAGAACGCGGCGTCGACCGGCTCGTCGGTGCGGGTGCACAGGCGAACGGGAATCTGTGATCGCGGGTTGTAAAAACCGCGGCCGATCAACCGCCCGTCGTGATCGACCAGCGAGACCACGTCGCCCGGCGCCACCTGACCGTCGATGCGCGCCACGGCGTTGGCGTAGACCCAGGGGTGCCCGAACCAGAGCGGTCGGGCGCGCCCCTTCCGGAGCACGATCTGCGGGGCCGCCATCAGGGGTTCCCGCCGCCGCGGAAGCTGCCGGCGTCGATCCCGTAGCGCTGGATGCAACGCCAGACCACGGCATATTGCCGGCTGAGACGGCGCGCCACCTGCGCGACGCTCCCCTTGCATTCGGTCAGCTCCCGCACCAGCTCTTCGCGGGTGGGCGCCGGGCGGCGCAGCCGTGTCGTCGGGGGGGAGGCCATCGATTGGGCCGCGTGCCCCTCGCCGCGATCGGTGTCTTCCAAGTGACGCGGCTCGGGATCGACGTTGGTGTCTTCGAACTCGTCGCCGATGTCGAGCTGCAGCTTCGAGACGATGGCGCTCGGCAGGTGCTCGAAGCCGATCGCGGGCGTGCTGCGGCTCAAGACCTCCGCCTCCGTGATTACCTTCAGTAGCTCGCGGACGTTGAGCGGCCAGTCGTGGAGCATGAGCGCCTTGAACGCCTCCGGTTCGAAGGTGCGGCCGTCGGTGACGTCGCGCAGGAAGTGCGCGCAGAGTCGGCCGACGTCCTCGATCCGATCGCGCAGGGGGGGCAGCAGGATCGGCTGGGCGCCCAGACGTCCGATCAGCGCCTCCTGGACGTGCGCCCCTTTTTCCAGCGCCACCCGGCTGGTGGCGGCGACGACGCGCACGTCGGCTTCGATGATTCGCGTCGATCCGAGCGGTGAAAAGCGCCGGTCCTGGAGAAACCGCAGCAACTTCGACTGCAGCTCGATCGGCATCTCGCCGATCTCGTCCAGGAACAGGGTGCCGCCGTTGGCCTCCTCGACCAGGCCGATCTTGCGCGCCTGCGCCGTCGAGTGCGCTCCCTTTTCGTAGCCGAAAAGCTCGCTTTCCACGAGCTCGCGCGGGATCGCCGCACAGTTGATCGCCACCAGCTTCCCGGCGCGGCCCGACAGGTTGTGCACGGCGGTGGCGAACACCTCCTTGCCGACTCCCGTCTCTCCGACCAGCAGGATCTCGGCGTCGGAGCGCGCCAATCGCCGGAGCTTGGCCGACGTGAGCGCCAGCGTGGGCGAGAGAGTGGGCACGGGCGTCAGCGGCGCTGCGGCGTCCTCCTCGACCGCCGCCAGCTCCGCGGTCGAGAGCAGGCGGAAGACCAGCACGTGCGAACCGAGAAACACCACCGCGCCGTTGCTGAGCGGGGTGGGGCCGGCCACCCGGCGCCCCTCCACGTAGGTGCCGTTGGTGCTGCCGAGATCCTGAATGACGAACAGGTCCGATCCGTCGCCCGCGCGCTGAATGCGGGCGTGGAGGCTCGAGACGGTTCCATCGGAGAGCGTCAGCGTCGCGCCTTCTTCCCCCGAGCCGGGGCGCCGGCCGATGTCCAGGGTGAGACCCGGGATGGTCACCAGGCGCGCCGCGCGGAGGCTCTCGATCGACCCGCCGTCGCCGATCACCGCCAGCGCGCCCTGTCGGACCGCCTCGCGGCTACCGCCGCTCCGGTGCGGGATGGTTTGACTGACCGGATTGTCTTGGGTGGGCATCGCGACTTAACCTTGAACCGTCCACAGGGCGCCAAGGTATACACGGGCGCGGCGGCTGAGGGAAAGCGGCGTGACAGAAGACGACGATTCGGCGAAATTTCCTCAGGATACGGTGGTCGACGAGCCCGAGCGGACGATCACGACCGGCTCTGCTCCGCAGGCGTCGCCCGCGCTCGAGATTGGTGCGGGCGCCGTGCTGGGGGGGCGATATCAGATCGAGGCTACCTTGGGCCGGGGCGGCAGCGGCACGGTCTACCGCGCCTGGGATCGCGTGCTGGGCGAGCAGATTGCGATAAAGATGTTGCTGCCGGAGCGGGCGCGCGAGCGCAGCTGGATCAAACGGCTCGCCCGCGAGGTGAAGGTGGCGCGCGCGATCCGGCACCCGAACGTCTGCCGGGTCTTCGAGCTCGGGCACGCCGATGGCCACTGGTTCGTGACCATGGAGCTGGGCGCGGGCGCGACGCTGCGCGACCTGGTGCAGGACGGTAACTCCGCCCGCCGGCCCCTGCCCGAGCGGCTCGAGGACGCGCGGGCGATCTGCGCCGGGCTGGCGGCCATCCACGCCGTCGGGATCATCCACCGGGACGTGACGCCGCAGAACGTGCTCCGGATGACGGATGGCCGTCTGGTCCTCACGGACTTCGGCCTCGCCATCGAGATGACGGCCAACACCACCGTCCACGGCGGCACGCCGAACTACATGCCGCCCGAGACGTTGCTGGGCGCGCGCGGCGACCAGCGCTCCGACGTCTGGCAGCTCGGCGTCATCCTGCACGAGATCTTGTTCGGCTGCCGTCCCACCTTCGAGCACGAGGGCGATCGGGTGACGGTGAAATCGCCGCTAGAGCCCGAGGCCACGCCGGTCGAAGAGGAGCTGGCGCGCCTGTGTGCCGATTGTCTGGGGTCGAATCCCGAGCTGCGACCGCCGACCGCGATGGTGGTCGCGGGGCGCCTCGCCGCCGCGGAGATCGCGCGTCCGCGCTCGCCGCTCGAGATGGTGTGGCTTCGCGGCAAGGGGTTCGCGCGTCGACACCGCCGGATCGGGTTGGTGGCGCTCATCCTCGTTGCGGTGGCCGGTGTCGCCCGCTCGATCCAGATCGCCGAACGTCCCCCGCTCTGCCGGGCGGCCGGCGAAAAGCTGGACGGCGTCTGGGACGTGCGCACGAAATCGCTGGTCCGGCTGGCCTTCGAGCGCAGCGGCAGATCGTACGCCGGCGACACCTTTTGGAGCGTGAACCGCCTGCTCGAAGACTACCTGACCCGCTGGAGCGGAACGTACACCGAGGCCTGTGAAGCGACCAGCGTTCGGGGCGAACAGTCGGCCGAGATCCTCGACCTGAGGATGGCCTGCCTGCGCGACCGCTTGACCGGCGTGCGGTCGCTGACCCAGCTCTTCGCGCACGCCGACGGCGACGTGGTCGACAACGCGGTCAGCGCCGCCGGCGCGCTCGGGACGCTGGAGCTCTGCTCCGATCCGAAGCTCTTGCGCAACGTCCTGCCTCCACCGGACGACGCCTTGGCCCGGCAGGAGGTTTCGCGCATCCGTGGCGGCATCGCGGACGCCAAGGCCCTTCACGATTCGGGAAATGAAAAACGCGCCACCGAGAGCCTACGCGCGTTGGTCGCCGACGCACGCCGCGTCCACTATGCCCCGGTCCTGGCCGAGGCGCTCGATCTGCTCGGTCTGGTCGAGTTGCTGACGGGCGACAACGAAGCGGCCCACGGGGCGCTCAAGGAGGCGGTCTGGCAAGCCGAGGCTTCGCGCTACGACGAGGTCAAGGCCGAGGCGGCTACCTTTCTGGTGGTCACCACGGGCCGACGCGATCGCTACGAAGAGGCAGACGATTGGGCGAACCAGGCCGACGCCACATTGAAGCGGATCGGCGGCCACGACCGCCTGCGCGCCTGGCTGGAGATGCACATCGCCGTCAACCGGCGGGCGCAGGGGCGGAACGAAGAAGCGCTGGTGCACGATCGACGCGCGCTGACGCTCAAGGAGCAGTCGGGAGCGGGCCGTGGCGAGGTCGCCCGGAACCTGAACAACCTGGCGCTCACGCTCTCCGACATGGGGCGTTTCCAGGAAGCGCTCGACACCTTCGAGCGGGCGATTGCCGATCTCAGCCAAGATCTGGGGACGGAGCATCCGCTGGTCGCGACCTTCATTGCCAACGAAGGTGAGACCCTCGATCGCCTGGGCCGGCGCGGGGAGGCCCGCTCCGCTTTTCAGCGCGCCCTCGTGATCGAAGAGCGCGCCTACGGCGCCGAGAGTACGAACCTGGCCTATCCCTTGACCGGCCTCGGCGAAAGCTATCTCGCCGACCACCAGCCGACCGCCGCGATCGTGCCGCTCGAGCGCGCACAGCGCATTCGTGCGGCGCATGAGAAAGACGCCGCGTTGCTCGCCGAGACCGATTTCAATCTGGCGCGCGCGCTGTGGGAAACCAACACCACGCGCGATCGTGCGCTACGCTTGGCCGCCGAGGCCCGCGCGGGCTACGCGCGCAGCCCGACGTCAACCGCGCGCGTCGCCGAGATCGACCGCTGGCTGTCGTCGCGCACCGGCAGCTGACCGGCCGCGCTTGCCGTTACGCGGTTAGGGACTATCCGTTACGCGGTTAGGGACTATAAGTAAGATACCGTCGTAGGGGGAGTCGGTCGCTCGGCCGAACCATGCCCAACTCCTCCCACTCCAGTCTCGATCCCACGGCGCTCGACAGGACCATCGAGCTCGACAGTGTGTTCGGGCGGTCGTCGGTGGAACTGGAGGCCGGCGAGGTGCTGGCGTCGCGCTACCAGATCGAAGCGACCATCGGTGAGGGCGGCAGCGGGCAGGTCTTCCGCGCCTGGGATCGCGTGTTGGGGGAACCGATCGCGCTCAAGATTCTTCGCCCCGATCGCGCGCGGGAGAAGAGCTGGATCAAGCGGCTCGCGCGCGAGGTGCGCGTGGCGCGCGCCATCCGCCACGCGAACGTCTGCCGCGTGTTCGATCTCGCGAACGCCGACGGTCATTGGTTCGTGTCGATGGAGCTAGCCACGGGCGGCACGCTGCGCGACACGTTGCGCTCGGGTCGGGCGCGTTCGATGGTGGAGCGGCTGGTGGACACGCGCGCGATCTGCGCGGGGCTGGCGGCGATCCACCTGGTGGGGATCACCCACCGGGACGTGACGCCCCAGAACGTCCTGCGCATGACCGACGGACGCTTGGTGCTGTCCGACTTCGGCCTGGCCAGCGAGGGCGCCGACACCACCATCGAGGGGGGGACGCCCCGCTACCTGCCGCCGGAGACCGCGATGGGGCACCGGTCCGACCAGCGGTCGGACGTCTGGCAGCTCGGTTCGATCTTGCACGAGCTGCTGTTCGATCGGCGGCCGGAGTGGGAGAGCGGCAGCAAGGGGATCGTCCTCCGGCAGCCGAGCGCGCCGGGCGCCTCCGCGTTCGAGGAGGATCTGGCCCGACTCTGTCGCGATTGCCTGGCGCAAAATCCGGCGGACCGTCCCGCCACGGCGGTGGAGGTGGCGGCGCGGCTGGCGGAGGCGGAGGTCGCGCGGCCGCGGGGTGTGCTCGCCCGGCTGGTCGGCACGCGGCGGGGGCTCGCGCTCGGGGGCCTGCTGGTCGGCCTCGGCGCCGGGGCGTTCGTGGCCGACGTGGCGATCCGGCACCGGACTACGCGGCGCGACCAGATCGGCGACGACGACCGGAGCCTGCTGCGATCGGTGGCCGGCACCCTCGACGCGCAGGGGCGCCACGAAGCGGCGGGACGGTTGAATCGCCTCGCGGCCCCCTAGGTTCCAATCTAAGATAGATCCGAGATCGCGCCCTGGCGGTCCCTCCCCCTCATCGGCGAATGGAGGTATCCCGCTCGAGGACGGCGCGGCTGTTGTCGCGGGCCAAACGGGTGTGGGGGTGCCGCGGCCCGAGCATCCGCTGGAAGCTCGCGAACGCGCGACGGAAACCCGCGCGCGCGCGGGCGAGGCGGCCGGCATCGCGTTCGAGCACGGCCAGGTTGTTGAGGGTCATCGCGATATCGGGGTGATCTTTTCCGAGGAGACGCTCCAGGATCGCGAGGGCGCGGGCATAGAGCGGCCTCGCGCGGGAAAATCGTCCGCGCTGCTGCTCGAGCGCGGCGAGACTGGCCAGGCCGAGGCCGAGCTCGAGGCTTGCCGGGCCGAGCTTGCGGCGAAAGACGGCCAGCGCCTGTCTATAGAGCCCGGCCGCCTCGTCGAAACGCCCGCGCGCTTCGACGATGGCCGCCAGTGCAGCCAGATCGGCCGCCACCGCCGGGTGGTGGGGCCCGAGCGCCGCCGAGCGGAGCGCGACCGACCGCCGCGCGTGCGGCTCGGCCTGCACGTAGCGGCCGCGCGCGTGCTCGCTGCCACCGAGGTTGTGCTCGAGCGTGGCGCGCGCCTCGCGGTCGCCGCGGGGAACGAGGGGCAACGCCCGCCGGTAGAAGGCCAGCGCCTCGGCGTAGCGCCCCTGGGCCTTGCGCAGGACGCCCAGGTTGTTGAGCAAGCTGCCGATCAGGGGATCGCGGGGCGGAAGGCGCCGCCGGGCTTCGGAAAGCGCTTTGCGATAGCCGCGATCGGCCGCCGCCAACGATCCGCGCGCCCGATCGAGGCCGCACAGCGCGATCCGCGCCTGGAGCGCCAGGCGCAGCAGATCCGGATCGCCGTTCTCCGAGCCCACCAGCGGTTTCAAGATCGCGATGGCCCGGCGGTGGCAGGCGGCGGCATCGCGCGGGCGATCGCGGGCTTCCAGGATCACGCCCAGCTCGCAGAGCGCGTTGGCCACGTCGGGATGGCGGCGCCCCTCACCCGCTTCGTAGCCGGCGAGCGAGCGGCGGCAGGCCCGCTCGGCTGCGGCGAATCGCCCGGCGACGCGCAACGCGATCGCGCGCTCGTGTGCCACGACGGCGATCTCAATGGCGCGGTCGTTCGCGGCGGCGTCGGGATCGCGGGGGATGGATGCCTCCGGCCGGGCATTGTAGCGTGTGCGCTGAAAATGTCGCCGCCTCCTCCGCTGCCGGTGCCGTCGCCGCCGTCGTCGCCCAGCCCGCGGCGTTTTTTCGCGCCGGAGGTCATCCAGACCTCCGCGATGGATTGCGGTCCGGCGGCCCTCAAGTGCCTGCTGGAGGGGTTCGGGGTGGCCGTCAGCTACGGTCGACTGCGCGAAGCCTGCCAGACCTCCGTCGACGGGACATCGATCGACACGCTCGAAGCGATCGCCGTCAGCCTGGGTCTGGAGGCCGAGCAGGTGATGATGCCGGTCGACCACCTGCTGCTGGCAGAGTCGGATGCGCTGCCCGCCATCGTCGTCGTGCAGCTTCCGTCCGGACTCACGCATTTCGTGGTGGTCTGGCGCGTGCACGGCGCCTTCGTGCAGCTGATGGATCCGGCGCGCGGGCGGCGCTGGGTACCGCGCGCGGCGTTCCTGCGCGACGTCTACGTCCACCGTCTGGCCGTCTCGGCCGCGGCCTTTGCCGAATGGACCGCCAGCGATGGCTTCACCAAGCCGCTCGCGCGCCGGCTGCGGGCGCTCGGGATCGACGCCGGTGAGGCGATGGTCGCGCGCTGTCTCGGCGGGCCCGACTGGTCTTCCATCGCCGCGCTCGACTGCGCGGCGCGCACGGTGGCGGCGCTGGTCGATTCCGGCGCGCTGACGCTCGGCGCAGAGGCGCGGCGGTTGGTCGAAACGCTGGCGGCGTCATCGGCCGACGGCGACCCGGCCGGCGGATTGCCATCGATTTATGCCACGGCCACGCCGGCGCCGCCGGCGGTCGACGGGGGGCCGCAGGTTTCGATTCGCGGCGCGGTGCTGTTGCGGGTCGAGAGCGCACGGCCGCTCGACGCCGCCGCACGCGCGATGTTGCCGATCGAGCTTCGCGCCGCGGTGGACGAGCCGCGCGTTCGGGTGGGCACCGAGCTCCGGCGCCTGCTCGCGTACGAAGGGCTCTGGCGCTGGAGCGCGCTCGCCACGGGTGTCCTCCTGACCGCGCTGGGGGCCGTCGTCGAGGCCCTGCTGTTTCGAACGCTGATCGACTTCGCGTCGGGCCGCGGTGGGGGCTTGGTCGGACGGACCATGGGACGCGTCATGGGACCCGTCATGGGACCCATCTTGGGGCGCGCCCTGGTCGGACGGGGAACGGTGTTTGTCGCGATCGTGCTGCTCCTCGTCGGGCTCCTCGCCGTCGAGCTCCCGCTGGCGGGTGGGCTGCGGGGCGCCGGCCGGCGGCTCGAAGAGCGCCTGCGGCGGCTGTTCCTGCACAAGATCCCGCGTCTGCCCGATCGCTACTTCCAGAGCCGCCCCGTCTCGGACATGGCGGAGCGCGCGCACCTGCTGCACCGCCTGCGCGCGCTGCCGACGCTGGGGGCGGATCTCGCCCGCACCGCGCTCGAGATCGGGGTGATTGCCGTGGCGCTGGTCTGGCTCGATCCACGGGGCGCGGCGCTGGTGATCGGAATCGCCGCGGCGATGCTGCTCATCCCGTTCGCGGCGGAGCCCGCCGTCGCCGAGCGCGACCTGCGGATGCGCAACCACGCCGGCGCGCTCGGGCGCTTCTACCTGGACGGCCTGCTCGGCTTGATCGCCGCGCGCACGCACGGCGCGGAGCCGGCGCTGGCCCGCGAGCACCGCGATCGCCTCCGCGAATGGATTCGCGCCGCCCGCACGGCCCTCGGCGCGGCCCTGGCGGCGGAGGCCACCCAGGCGCTGATCGGCTATGGGCTGGCGGTCTGGCTGCTGGTCGATTTCTTTGCCCGCGGTCCGGCGCCCGGCGCGGGGATGGACGCGGGGGCGTCCCTGCTGGTGGTCTACTGGGCGCTTTCGTTGCCGGCGCTCGGTCAAGATCTGGCGCTCTTCGTCCAGCAGGTTCCCGCGCAGCGCAACCTGACCCTGCGGCTCATCGAGCCGCTCGGCGCGCCCGAAGAGGGCGGGCCTGAACTGGCCGGCGATGCCCCGACGGTGAACCTCGCCGCGCTGGCCCCGCCGGCCCCCGCCGCGGGCGCCGCTTCGATCCAGCTCGACGACGTTCGCGTGGTGGCCGGCGGTCACCAGATCCTGGAGATCGGCGCGCTCGCCATCGCGCCCGGCGAGCACCTGGCGATCGTCGGCGCGTCGGGGGCCGGCAAGTCGAGCCTGGTGGGGCTGCTCCTCGGTTGGCACCACCCGGCCACCGGCGCGGTTCGCGTCGACGGCGTCGCGCTCGACGGCGCCGCGATCGAGTCGCTGCGCCGGAGGACGGTGTGGATCGATCCGTCGGTCTATCTCTGGAATCGCTCGCTGGGCGACAACCTCACGTTCGGGTTGGCCGGGGCCTCTGCGACGCCAGAGGCGTTCGATGTCGTGCTCGAAGAAGCCGATCTCGGCGAGGTGGTTCGGCGCCTGCCGCGCGGGCTCGACACGCCGCTCGGTGAGGCGGGCGCGCTCGTCTCGGGCGGCGAAGGGCAGCGCGTCCGCTTCGGGCGCGGGCTCCTCCGCCCGGCGCCGCGGCTCGTGATCCTCGACGAGCCGTTCCGGGGACTCTCGCGCGATCGGCGGGCCGCTCTGCTCGCACGCGCGCGCGCGCGCTGGTCTTCCGCGACGATTCTCTGCGTGACCCACGACATCGCGGAGACGGCGGGCTTCCCGCGCGTGCTCGTGCTGGCCGACGGCCAGGTCGCCGAGGACGGCTCGCCCGCCGCGCTGCGGGCGCGCCCCGGCTCGCGCTACGCCGCGCTCGCCGAGGCCGAACAACGGGTGATGGCCGCTTCTTGGTCGGGCGAGGTGTGGCGCCGCGTTCACCTCGAAGCGGGACGCGTCATCGAAGAGCCGCGTCGATGAGCGACGCCGCGCTCACCGCGTGCTTGTGGCCGCTCGATCGCCGCGAAGAGCTTCTGGCCCGCCTGGGGATCGCCGCCGGCATCCCGGCGCCGGGACCGGCCGATCGCTTCGAGCTCAGCTACGCCGATGTCGCACCCACCTTCGCGGCGCGCGCCCGCGGCGAGGTGCCGGCCGTCCTGCGGGTCGGCGCCGGCGCCGGCGCGCTGGTCGGCGTCGTGGCGTACACGGGCGCGCGCGTACGACTGCTGGCGCCCGACGGCGGGGTCGTCGCCTGCGACGTGGCGTCGCTGTCGGCACTCATGCGCGGACCGACCGAGGCGGCGGCCCGTGCCGGACTCGAAGCGACGGTCCGCCGCGCGGGGTTCGAAGGTGCCCGCGGCGCCTCCGTCTGCGATGCGTTGCTGGTCGCTACGCTCGGTGTCGAGCGCGTCGCGGAAGGGACCCGCCTGCATCGCGCCAGCCCGTCGATGCTGGCGGCCCTGCGCGCGGCCGGGATCGGGCGTCGCATCGCCGCGGCGGCGGGTGGCACCCTCGCGCAGCTCGCGCTGCTGATAGCGCTCTGGTGGATGGTTGGTGCGCGCGCACTCGGCACCGCCGTACCGTCGGTCCGCTCGGGGTGGATCGCGATCGTGGTTGCCCTGGTGGCGGCGCGCCTGGTCTCGGCCTGGACCGCCGGGCGGGTGGCGATCGACGGCGGCGCCGTGCTCCGCAATCGTCTCCTCCACGGGATCCTGGCGCTCGACAGCGAGCTGACCCGCGCCACCGGCATCGGCCAGCTCATGGGTCGCATCGTCGACACCGAGGCGATCGAATCGCTGGCGCTCGGTGGGGGCTTGACCGCCGCGGTCGGGTTTTTCGAGCTTGCGACCGGGATCGCGATCGTCGCCTGCGGGATCGCCGGGCGCTGGCACCTGGTGTTGGTCGCCGGCTGGGGTGCGGTCGCGCTCGTACTCTGTCTGCAGGTGCAACGCACCCTCGAACGCTGGTCGGCGCAACGCCTCACGCTCACGCACGATCTCGTCGAGCGGATGGTCGGACAGCGGACCGTGGTCGCGCAGGAGCCGCCCGAGCTTCACCACCGGGACGAGGATCACGTCCTCGCGGCCTACGCGGCGTCCGGCCGCGCGCTCGACCGCGCCGTCGTTCGACTGACCGTCATCGTCCCGCGCGGCTGGCTCATCGCCGCGGTCGCGATCCTTTCACGCTACCTCGGCGGGATCTCCGCACATCCGGGCGCGTTCGCCGCCAGCCTGGGTGGCATCCTCTTCATCTATAGCGCCTTGCGGAAGCTCGCCCAGGCGTTCCCGTCGCTGGGCGCCGCGGTGATCGCCTGGCGAAACGTCGCGCCTCTGTTCGCGGGCGGTGAAGGCGCGTCCGCGCCTTTGGGCGCCGGGGGCACCTCCCCGCCGGTCGGCGAAGGTGCGCCTTCGGCCGGATCCCGGCAAGATGACGGCCCGCTCATCGCGGCGCACGATCTCGGCTTCCGCTATTCGGGGCGCGCAGAACCCGTGCTGGCGGGGTGCACCTTCGACATTCGGCGCGGCGATCGAATCCTGCTGGAAGGATCGTCGGGCAGCGGCAAGTCGACGTTGGGCGCGCTCCTCTGCGGGCTGCGCGAGCCGACCTCGGGCCACCTCCGTTACCAGGGAGTGGATCGCCGCGCGCTCGGTACGGTCGGTTGGCGGGCGCGCGTCGGCGCGGCGCCTCAATTCCACGAGAACCACGTCTTTTCGGCGAGCCTCCTCTTCAACCTGCTGCTCGGCCGTGCCTGGCCACCGCGCCGCGAAGACGTCGCCGAGGCCGAGGCGGTCTGCCGCGAGCTCGACCTGGGTTCGCTCCTGGCGCGCATGCCTTCCGGCCTGGAGCAGCTGGTCGGCGAGAGCGGCTGGCAGCTCTCACACGGCGAGCGCAGCCGTCTCTACATCGCGCGCTCGCTGCTGCAACGGCTGCCGGTGCGCGTCCTCGACGAGAGCTTCGCGGCGCTGGATCCGGAGACGCTGGAGCGGGCGCTCGCCTGCGTGCTCCGTCGCGCGGAGACCCTGATCGTCATCGCGCATCCCTGAAAAGCCAAAAACCGCGTCGCGGGCGGTGCGGCGCGGTCGATCGGGTCGCGGAGCGAGCTCGCCTCGCGCGACCCCAGGTCGGGAGACTTTAGGCGGTCAGCAGGCGGACGTTGTGGTTCGGCGTCAGGATCATCTCGCCGGCCTTCAGCCCCGCCTTGACCTTGAGGCCAGCGCGGTTGTGATTGACGGTGGAGAG
>CAYTTF010000021.1:12803-16305 GCA_964440665.1 uncultured Myxococcales bacterium
CGGCGGAGGTGACCTTGAGGCCAGCGCGGTTGTGATTGACGGTGGAGAGGCCACCAGCCTTGATCGCCGTCTTCACCGAGAGTCCCGATTTCGAAATGGTCTTCATGATGTCTCCTCGTGTTTTTCGCTGTTTGTCTTCGTTGGGAACGAAGAGGCAAATTGCAGCGAACGTGCCAGCGAGGAGACATCGCGATCGGCGCGACTTTTCGCAGAAGTCCGGCGCGCGCGGGACGGCTCGTATGACTAAACGGGCCGCGGCGCCGCATGACTAGCGGCGGTAGTCATCTGACCTGACGCAGCTCACATTGGACCAGCGGGCAAGTCGGCCGGCCAGCGCGGGGGGATCGCTCGGTCGGTCGCTACGGTCTCGGGGGCGCGGAAGCCGAAGGCGAACCGGAACCGATGATTTATGGCATTCGATTTTGTGATGCGGTTTACATAGAAAAGATGCGATATCAAGGTGAAACAAGCTCTTGACGGTCTTCGCTCATAGAATAGATGGGCGCGTGCATAGGCCGACGTCGGAATCTGACGCCTATGCTTGGGGGGACGCGTCTCAAATCGAGGTCTCGATAGGCCGATGTAGCGGCCCTGATTTAGATGCCGAACGCTTCTTCCCCCCGTGATCCCGGACCAGCGCCGCTGGCCCGCGGCGCCAGCATTGGGCGTTACGTCGTGCTCGGACTGGTGGGGCGCGGCGGGATGGGCGAGGTCTACGCGGCGTACGATCCGGAGCTCGATCGCAAGGTCGCGGTGAAGCTGCTGCGGGTGAAACCCGGCAACGGCGTCTCGCTCACCGAGGGACGGCAGCGCACGCTGCGCGAGGCGCAAGCGATCGCGCGGCTGTCGCACCCGAACGTGGTGGTGGTCTTCGACGTCGGAACTTTCGAGGACAAGGTCTTCATCGCGATGGAGTTCGTCGACGGGCACACCGTCGCGTACTGGCTGGCGTCGAAGCCGCGCACCTGGCAGGAGATCCTGAAGGTCTTCGTGGCGGCGGGCCGCGGGCTCACGGCGGCGCACGACAAGGGGTTGGTCCACCGCGACTTCAAGCCCGACAACGTCATGATCGGCCGCGACGGCCAGATACGCGTCATGGACTTCGGGCTCGCCCGCCAGGTCGATGAAGACGCGGGCCGGGAGCGAAGACCGAAGACATCGAGGACCTCGCAAGACCGCGGGATCCCGGCCGCGATTCCGGAGAGCGGCCTCGGGGGCGAGGTCCGCGGCAGCGACACGATCGTCCTTAACCCGGGAATCGAAACCAAGGACGAGACCGAGGCGATGCAGACCTCGAGCCCCGGCCTCTTCGATGCGCGTCTCACCCGCACCGGCGCGATGATGGGGACGCCCGCGTACATGGCGCCCGAGCAGTTCTTCGGCTCGCCCACCGACGCGCGAACCGACCAGTTCAGCTTCTGCGTCGCGCTCTATGAAGCGGTGTACGGCGAGCGGCCGTTCCCCGGGAGCAATCTTTCGACCCTCACCGGCAACGTGGTGCAGGGGAACGTCCGCCAGCCGCCCGCAAACACCAAGGTCCCAACCTGGGTCCGCAAGATCTTGCTGCGCGGGCTGCGGCCGTCGATCGGGGATCGCTATCCCAAGATGGGCGAGCTGCTGGACGCCCTCGGCAACAGCCCCTACGCGCGGCGCCGCCAGCTGGTGGTCGCCGCGGTGGCGCTGGTGCTCACGGCCGGGTTCGGCTTCGGCATCCGCCAGACCGTCACGGATCGCCGGGCGGTCTGCGAGGGCGGCGCCGAGAAGCTGGCCGACATCTGGGAGCTGGCGCCGACGGGCAAACCGGGGGGACAGCCGCCGGCTCACGGTGAGCCGCCGCGCCAGGCGGCGATCCACGCTGCGTTCCTGCGCACCGGGAAGAGCTACGCCGTCGACGTCTTCGTGACGGCGAGCCGGGCCCTGACGGCCTACGCGCAAAGCTGGGCCAACATGTACCGCGAGACCTGCGAGGCGACCCAGATCCGCCAAGAACAGTCGGCGGACGTGCTCGATCTGCGGATGTCGTGTCTGCAGGAGCGGCTGGGCGGGCTGCGCGCGCTCACCAACGTGTTCGCCGACGCGAACGGTGAGGTCGTCGAGAACGCGGTGGGCGCGACGAATGCGCTGGCGTCGCTGGATCGGTGCTCCGACGTGACGCTTCTGCGCGCGGTGATTCGGCCGCCGGAGGATGCGGCGACACGAGCGAAGGTGACCGAGCTCCGGCACCGGCTTGCAGATCTCAAGGCGCACTTCGATGCGGGTCGGTGGAAAGAGGCGCTCACAACCGCTCCTGCGCTTGTCGCGGAAGTGCGCGTAGTCGGGTATCAACCTCTCGTCGCGGAGTCCCTGGCCCTGATGGGGTGGATTTTTCTACAGGCCAATAGCTCGGCGGAAGCCGAACGAACTTTCGTCGAAGCATTCGGGGTCGCCGATGCTTCGCGACACGACGAGGTTCGGGCTGACGTTGCTGCTGCGCTCGTCTACGTCGTGGGATCTCAAGAAGCGCATTTCGCGGAGGCTCATCTATGGGCCAAGGCTGCGGCCGCCGTCCTCGAGCGTCTCGGAGGACACGATCTCTTGAACGCCTGGTTGCTCAATGACCTGGGCTGCGTCCTCGAGCTGGAAGGGCGACTGGTGGAAGCGGTTCAAGTACAGCAACGTGCACTGGCGCTCAAGCGGAAGGCTCTCGGACCAGATCACCCTGACGTGGGCATTTCCGAAGTGAACCTAGCGATCGCGCTTCAAGAGCTTGGGCGCAACGACGAGGCCCTCTTACACAACGATCGCGCAATAGAGCTCCTGCAGAAAGGGCTCGGCAGTAACCATCCTAGTCTGGCGATGGCGTTCAACGGAGGAGGCGAGATTCGGAACGCCCTCGGTCGCTATCGGGAGGCGCGGCTGTCATTCGACCGCGCGCGCTTACTCTGGGAACGCGAGCTCGGTCCTGAGAACCGCAACCTGGCTTATGCGCTCACGGGCATCGGTGTGACGTATCTCGGCGAAGGAAAGCCGACCGATGCTCTTGCGCCGCTGGATCATGCCCTCAGGATCCGCGAAGCCGTAGAGCCAGAGCCTTCGAAGCGCGCCGAGACTCAATTTGCATTCGCTCGCGCTCTCTGGGACTCAAAGCGTGGTCGCGTCCGAGCCCGGAATCTGGCCGACCAAGCAAGGCAGGAATACGTGAAGGCTTCAGCCAAGGACAAAGTGTTGGAGATTGACAGCTGGCTCCGCGGCCATTCGGCAAGCTGAGGGTCGCATCCACGCCTTTGAAATACCCAATCGCTGCTTCGCGAGGACGCGAATGAAATCTCGGAGACGCGAGTGGTCCTAGCTGACTGCGAAAAGGCGGACGTTGTGGTTCTGCATGCCGGCATGGCCAGCCTTGATGGCGGTCTTGATCTTGAGCCCACCGCGATTGTGATTGGCGGGGCCGAGTCCACCGGCTTTGACGGCGGTCTTGATCTTGAGCCCACCGCGATTGTGATTGGCGGGGCCGAGTCCACCG
>CAYTTF010000021.1:16405-25374 GCA_964440665.1 uncultured Myxococcales bacterium
TGTGATTGGCGGGGCCGAGTCCACCGGCTTTGACGGCGGTCTTGATCTTGAGTCCCGATTTGGAAATGGTCTTCATGGTTGTCTCCTTGGTGTTCGCTGATGTTTTCTGATGTCTTCTGACTGGACCCAATTGCAGCGAACGTGCCACCGTGGAGACGAGGTGACGGGGCCCGGTTCTAGGTGCATGAGCTTGCACCGAGCGACGATTTGTATGACTACGCGGACGCCAGCGACCTATGTCTTGCGGCGGTAGTCATCGACGACTGACTCTCTAAGTCCCAGCTCCAGCACCGAACGCGGAACCGGAATCCCCCGCAGCATCGGCGCTCGAAACGGGATGGTCGCGGTCGAAGAGTCGTAGAGGCGATAGACCATCGCCATCGAAGAGAACCAGTCGGTCGCGATGACTGCGCGCATGCCGTCGTAGGCGGGCGCGTGGTGGACCCCCTCGACCAGCGTCGACCATCCCTGCGCGGTCGGGGCGAAGACCCACGGCTGGAACTGCACGTACGGCTGGTCCCAGGCCTCGCCCATGAGATATCCCCCCATGAACTCGAGCGCGGACGGGTGAGAGTCGCCGAAGGTCTTTCGCCAGATCGCCCGCAGCGCCGGGAGACAGCGCTCCTTATGTACCTCGAACAGGCTGTGCGTCTGCCCCTGCCAGGTCCACCGCGTGGGCGCGATGTTGCGAACCACGCCGAACTGCAAGGTTCCGGGCGACGAGGGCGTGCGCGAGAATCCCTTGGGCGTCGCGAACCGTGAGAACTCCTGCACCTCGTGAATGTCGGGCCCTATATAGAGGAGGCGAGCGTCGCAGTGGTCGTCCGCCTTCACCCGCCGCTCGCGCTGGCATTTGACGTAGTTGGCCGTCGGGTGCTTGGTCTTCGTCTCGAAGTAGGCCTCCGAGAAGAACTCGGCGAATTGCCGAAGCTCGGGCGCGCCCGCGGCCAGCTTCTCTTTCCGCATTCGCACGGCGGGCACCAGCGGCGTCAGGCAGCCGATCTCGCCCTCCATCCACAGCGCCTGGTCGGTGACGCTGCGGGTGTCGATCGCGAACACCAGCGGCACGAAGTCTTGGGGATCCGTGACCAGGTGATCGATCACCGCGACCCGAGTGCGCCGGTTGAACGCGCCGCCGACCAGACCCCAGATCCCGCGCTGCGGTCGAACCATGTGTCCGGACCAAACCAGCAAACGTTGTCCGCGAATCGGCAGCGCGTTCCCCCGAAACAGGCGGTGCCAGAACCCGTCCCGCGCGATGAGGCCCGCCTGGATTCCCTTCTCCAGCGCCGTGTCCACCAGCTGGGTCACCTGAAGCAGGGCCGGATCGGTCATCACGCACTCGATGTTCCCGCGGCGGTTGCGGGCCACGGTCATCGGCTGCGCCAGCGTGATCTGGAAGCCGGCGGCGTTCCCCTCGAACACCGGGCCGCAGTAGCGCGCAGCGCGCACCGGGAGATTGCCGTCTAGCTCGCCGGAGCGTTTCTGCAGCGACGTGAAATCCGGCAGGAGCGTCACGACTTCGAACGCGACGTCCGGAATCGGTTCAGGATCCATCACGCAGGCCATCGTAAGTACGAAGTCCCGGCAAGCGACCCATATCCAGGTTGTCGCGGTGAATCTCGAGGGCGTTATACTCACAGCGTGTCGGTCTCGAACGATGCTCTGCAGGAGGTCCGCGCCATAGTTCGTGAAGGACTCCGTGGCGCGGGCGCTCGCGTCTTTCTGTTCGGGTCCAGGGCCGGCGGGCCGACGCACCGTGCGTCCGATTTGGACATAGCCGTGTTGGCGGAAACCCCACTGGAGGCCGGCGTGCTCGGCGCCATCCGGGAGGCCTTGGAGGAGAGCACGGTCCCGTTTTCGGTCGATCTGGTCGATCTGTCCGAGGTCGACGCGTCCTTTCGAGAGCGTGTTTTGCGACAAGGCGTGCAGTGGAACGATTGAAGGAGAGGCTCGCCTCGGCGCGATCGGCGCTCGCGTCTCTCGAGGAGCTCGCGGCTTTGCCTCAACCGACGAGGGTCGAGCGCGACGCCGCCATCCAGCGATTCGAGTACACCTGCGAGGCAACTTGGAAGGCGCTTCAGCTGGGCCTTCGCGAGGAAGAGGGAATCGATGCGGCCTCGCCGAAACGGATTGCCCGCGCCTGCCGGCAGGTCGGGCTCCTCGACGACGCCGCTACGCGCCTTGCGTTGGCGATGGTCGACGACCGCAACCAGACGGTGCACACCTACAACGAAGCTGTGGCACAGGCGATTCATTCGCGACTCGCCGCCTACGCCCCGCTGCTGCGTGCCTGGATCGAGGCCGCATCGCGCTGGATCGCGTAGGGCGAGCTAACTCGCCCACCAGTACGACAACTTCAACAGCACCACGTCCGTCGCCGCGCCGTGCCCGAACGCCCGGGGCGCCAGCGTCGCGTTCCCCATCAGGTTCGCAACCTCGGGGATCTGCGAGCGCGTGTACACCAGATACAGCGTCGACCCCAGCCGGTACTCCCAGCGGAACACCACGTTCACGTTGAGCGCCGCCTCCTCGAAGTCCGGATTGGTCGCCGGCACGATCACTCCCCCCGCCGGAGCAGGCGTCAGCGTCGTCAACCGAACCTTCGATCCCGCGGCCGGCGCCAGGCTGCGGAGGTCGTCGAAATGCCCGGAGGCCAGGAACGCCTGCGCGTAGGCCTGTAACGTCAGACGCGGCGCGAACGTGTAGCTGGCGCGGAGGGTGACGCTCACGTTCTTGGCGGCGAGCTTGCCGAAGTAGGCGTTGGTCGCGGTGGCGGATCGCCAGGCGTAGCGGTATTCGCCGGTGGCCCAGGTGAGCTGGGGGAGCAGCTCGATGTCGAGCTGGGGCAGGGCGTGCAGGATCGCGCTCGACTGCACGCTGGTGGCGTAGATCCCCGAGCCCACCACCTGGGTCTGGTCGGCGATGGTCGCGTAGATCGATCGGCGCGGATCGCTGTCGTATTCGAGGCGACCGCCGAGATAGCCGGCGCGCTCGAGGGCGGTGCCGTCGCCGACCTCGCGGTCGTCGAAGCGCATGGGCGCGTAGTCGGCCGCCAGCACGACCGACGAGAAATCCAGCAGGTGCAGGCGCGTGTTGAGCTCGTAGCTCTGGCCGAGGTCGAGCCAGTCTAGGTTGCGGCTCTGCGAGACCACGAACGCGCTGGTGGTGTCGACCGTGTACGCGCCCGGCTCGAGCGTCCGCCAGCCGACGCTGGCCTGCAGCGTCTGTACGCTCTGCCGCTGCATGTAGCCGAGATCGTTGTAGTCGAGGTGGCGGCCGGCGCCGGTGTACTCGGTGCTCAGAAGCAGATGCTTGCCGCCCTCTTTGGCGAGGCGCAACCAGCCGCCCGGGGCGCTGTCGCCGGCGCCGATGGTGGTGCCGTCGGCTTGCATGACGCCCGGTCCGCCGTGGATGTACGACCCGATGAAGGCGCCGTTGGCGACGTAGGTGCCCGACGGCGATCGAAAGAGGGCGTCGATACCGCCGACGTAGCCGTCGTGGAAGCAGGCGCTGCCGACGGGCGGCGTGGCGCCCGACGGACAGAGCTGCTGTGGGGGCGTGGTGGGGGGCGTCGTCATCACCGTGGGGTAGCCGCCGTTGCTCTCGAAGGTCGAGGAGCCGGTGCCGATGAGGCCGATGTGGCCCCCGCTGCCGAGCTCGCGCTTGAGGCGGAGCACGTTGAAGGCGGTGATCGGTGCCGCCAGGCGGCTCTCGCTGCTGGGCGGCGTCGTGGTGTTATCGACGACCAACACGTGGTTCGCGGCGGTGAGCGCGCTGAGCGCCCCGATGGTCCAGTCGGCGCTCAGGCGGCCGACCAGCTTGCCGGCGCCGTAGATGGTGGCCTGCGTGGGGACGTCGTAGAGCAGCTCGCTTGGTTGGCCGGAGGGGCCGGAGGCGTCGGTGCGCAGCGACGGCGCGACCGGCGCGCTGCCGATTCGCCGCGAGTAGAAGACCTGCATCGGAAACGAGAAGGCGTCGATCCCCTCCAGGAAGAAGGGCCGCTTCTCGGGCAGGAACGTCTCGAAGGTGCCCAGGTTCAGGATCACCTGATCGAGCTCGACCTGCGCGAAGTCCGGGTTGAGGGCGGCGTCGAAGGTGAGGTCCTGCAAGATGTGCCATTTGAGATCGAGGCCCGCCGACAGGCTGCCGTCGTAGCCGCTGCCGGCGGTCATCTGGCTGGCGTCGCGCCGCCGCCCGTATCCCAGCACGAACGGCTGCAATTCGAGCGCGCCCGCGCCCTTGAGATCGTGCAGGCCGTCCAGGCGACCGAAAAACGCGATCGGCCCGGCCACGTCGCGCGGGATGTACGACCAGAGGTCCGTCTCTTCCCGCTGGGCGATGAAGCGCGTGGCCTGGAAACCCCAGCTCTGGACGGGGAGCTTGCTGTCGAAGCGCAGGACACGCAGCGGGATCCGTATCTCCGCCGACCAGCCGTGCGGCGTGCGGGTCGACTTACCCTCCCAGTTTTCGTCCCACTCCCACGAATAGGTGGTCTGGTCGATGATCTGCGCGTCGGCCAGCACGCCGGCGATGTTGATGGCGAACTCGTAGGCGCTCTTGCCGTCGTTGCGCGAGTCGATCTGGACGTAGACCCATTCGCTCTCGGAGTCGCGGTCGCGCCGCGTGAGCCGCTCGACGATCGGCGTGTGGACTTGCTCGCAATCGAAGCCGATGTAGATGGCGGTCTCGTCGTAGAGCACGCGCACCTGAGTTCGTTCGGAGGGCTTGCCGCCGTCGAACGGGAACGACTGCGTGAACGTGTCGGCGCCGAGCGTGACGCGCCAGACCGCGTCGTCGAGCCGCCCGTCGATGAGCGGCGGTGTCGACGTCTGGACCGCGATCAGATGAGGCGGCGCCGCTTGCTGGTCGGGGGCCAGAGCGAGCACGGCGGCGAGGAATGGGAATACGGGCACAGGGCGTCGCCGCCGCCACGATACCGGTCGCCGCGCGCACTCGCAAATCGCATCTTAGGGGGTGCGCTGTGGGATAAAGTAGGTTGCCAGCTCGGCGATCGCCGTCGGGCCGAGGTCGACGGTCGGAAGGCGGGGGAGGGCGACGATCGGGAGCCCGAGCTCGCCCCGCAGCCGCGCCACGACCGTATCGGCGAGGCGCCGCTGGGCGCCCGCGCTGGCGGCCAGCCGAAGGGTGGCCCAGAGGGCCGCGTCGCTGCCGGGAGGTACCCCGGCGGTGCCCGTGGCGGCGCCGACAACGGCAGCGGCGGTGGCGGCAGAAGCGGCCCCCGCAGCGACCATGGTGCCTGCGGCGGTCCCAGCGATCTCCAAGGTCGGCAGGCGGTCGAGCAGGGCGGCCAGCGGGGGCGCCGTGGGGGCCTCGCTCGGGAGCGCGTTGACCACCAGCGGGCCGAGCGTCAATCCCAGGGTATCCCGCGCGGCGGTCGCCAGCTCGACCGACTCGCGCGCGGGCAGCTCCTCCGCCAGGGTGACGATCAGCAGCGCGGCGCGTGCCGGATCGTGCAGGAGATCCTGGAGCGCGCGGGCGTCACGGGCCAGCGGTCCCTTGGGCATCGCCGCTAGGATCGCGCCGGGGATCCGCAGCATGAGCGTGGCGTGGCCGCTGGCGGGACCGTCGAGGATGACCAGGTCGTAGCGCGGGCGACCGGCCGCAACTTCGGTGGTATGCCACCAGGCCTTGCCGAGAATGGCGTAGGCATCGAGGCCGGGGACGGCGCCCAGGAACCCGCGCACGGCGCGATTTTCGAAAAGCGCACGCGTGACCAGCTCGGAGCGGAGGATCAGCAGGCCGTACTCGTGCAGCGCGCTCTCGGAGGTCATGTTGACCGCGTCGATCCCGGGCGCGAGGGTGACGACCTGGGTCCCGACCGGCTCGCTGCGGCCGAACATCCGCGCCAGCCGATCGGTCGTCGTGCTGGCGGCCAGGAGGACCCGCTTGCCCGCGTCGGCGGCCGCGCGCGCCAGCGCCGCCGCCACGGTCGTGCGCCCCACGCCCCCTTTGCCAGAAACCACGATCAGCTCGAGGTCGAAGAGGGGCGTCATGCTTGGTCGTCGGGTTGGTGGCCGTGGCCCCGGCTCGGCCCGTCGCCGTTTCTGTGTAGCGCGATCGCGACCAGGAGCCCCAGGCTGCCGCCCGACGCGACCGTCAGCGTGGGGTCATAGCTCAAAAGCGGCATCGTCACGCCGATGATCGGAAGCCACCCGCGGTAGACCGCGACGTGCAACGCCGCGGGCGCGAGCAGCGCGGTGCCGCACCCGACGACCGCGGCCCGCTCGGCGAGGTTGCGTCCCGGCGATCCCGATGTCTTGCCTGAGCCAGCCGCCAGGGTGACGCCGGCGGCGACGGCCAGCCAGGCAGCGACGACGCCCATCGCGCCCGGCGGGCCCAGCTCTTCGCCGACCACCGCGAAGGCATAGTCGCTGCCCGGCGATGAAAGGTGGCGGCGGGCGTTGCCGCGACCGAGGCCCACACCGTGCGCCGCACCGGCCGCGTTGGCGCGGGCCAGCGCCAGCACCTCGAAGCCTTTTCCGCGCCGGTCGTTCTCCGGTGCCAGGAAACCGCGGATGCGGTTGTCCACATAGCCGAAGCGCAGCGCCCCGAGCGACAGGACGACCAAAAGGAGCAGGGCCGCGGGAAGGAGCCGACGACGCGCCATCCCGCCGCCGGCGAGCGCGGAAAAGGCCACCGCCAGGGCGATCGCGGCGGCTGAAAAGTCGGGCTCCATCACCAGCGCCAGCACGGCGCAGAGGCCCAGGCCGACGGCCAGCCCCTGGCGGGGAGAGGCCTGGGGGTTCTGGGAGGGACCCCATTTCGCGATCAGCAGCGCCACGGCGACCACCAGAAATGGCGCCGGGCTACCGGAGAACGGTCCCACGTGCAGCCAGCGCCGCGCGCCCGCGGCGCGGATACCGACGCCGGGAACGAAGACCGCCAGCGTGGTTGCCAGCGCCAGCACGAAGAGGACGGGCGCCGCGCGCAGCACGCGCCGCGCACCGAGGCCGGCCGCCAGGGCGCCCACCGACGCGGCGAGCGCGAGCCCGATCATCTGGCGGGTCGCGAAATGGGCGGAGGCGCCGATCCCGGCCGTGCCGGCGCGGGCGGGCGCGGCGGCCACGACGCAGAAACCAAGCGCGCCGAGGCCCAGTGCCGGAACGACGAGCAGAAAGACGGTGAGGGCGCGGCGGCTCATCGGCTCAAAACTGCATGACGACGCCCAGGCCCAGGTCAAAGAGATCGCCAAAGAGCGAGTACACGGCCCCGTCGTTGGTCGTGTAGGCCGGTCGGGTGAAGAGGTGGGTGAACATTCCCTGCAACGAGACGGCGACGTCGCGATAGACGACGACGCGGACGCCGACCGTGGCGCGCGCGAGGGGCTGCACGGCGTCGAAGCTGCCGGGGCGGAACATGATCTCGGGGCTCGAGAAGTAGGCGATGGAGACGCCGGCACCGGCCTTCGCGAAGGGTCGCACCCGACCCAGACGCCAGGCGACTGTCTGCGCGAGCGCGAAGCTGGTCTGCGAGATGATTCGTTCCGAGAGGCCGACGTCGAGCAGCGCCGGGTCGTCGAGCTCGGTCGCGAACCGGTCGTAGAAGAAGTCCAGCCCGACGCCGAGCTCGAAGCCAGTGGGCGTCGCGTAATAGCGGTGCTCGTAGTCGCCGCCGATGGAGAAACCGCTGGCCGGTCCGACGTTCCGCCCTTCGTCTCCGAGGCGACGGGCATAAGACCCGGTGACGCCGACGGCGTTGTCCAGCACGGGTGGCGGGGGTGGCGGCGCGGGCGGGGAAGCCGCCGCCGGAGCCGAGGCTTGCGCCCACAACCAAGCCAACACGGCAGCCGTGAGCATCGGGCAAGACTACACGAGGATGACTACACGAGGACGACGAGATCCTGTCCCGCTTCGACGGTCGCGCCTTCGGTACAGCTCACGGAGGCCACCCGTCCCGCACGCGGCGCGCGCAGCTCGTTCTCCATCTTCATCGCCTCGAGCACGACCGTCGTCTGTCCGGCGGTCACCCTGTCGTCCACCTTCACCAGCACCTTCACCACCCGCCCGGGAATCGGCGACCGGATCGTCACCGGTGCGGTGGCACCGCCGCGCGCGGGCCCAGCCGCGCCCGTGCCCACACCCACATTGGCGCGACCCGCGTCACCGATCTCCGCGGCGATGACCACCGGATCGGCCCCCGGCCGCCGAATCTCGACCGTCAGCTTCGCCCCCGTCCCATCCACGGCCGCGATGCTCTGCTCGCCACCCTGCCGAAGAACCCATAACCCGGGCTCCGCCTCGACGATCTCGACATCGACCGCCACCCCGTCGACACGCACGGCCCCGTCGTCGATCTCGACGATCCGCTCCCTTCCCTCGATCTTGACGGCGATCTTTCGCGTCGCCGCCTCAGCTTTCCATGAACGACTTGAGACGCTTGGAACGCGAGGGGTGACGCAGCTTGCGGAGCGCCTTGGCCTCGATCTGGCGGATGCGCTCGCGCGTGACCTCGAAGTCTTGCCCCACCTCTTCCAGCGTGTGGTCCGACTTCTCGCCGATCCCGAAGCGCATGCGGAGCACCTTCTCCTCGCGCGGTGTGAGCGTCGCCAGCACCTTGCGGGTCTGCTCGGCCAGGTTCATCGAGATGACCGCGTCGGCCGGCGAGATGACGCTCTTGTCCTCGATGAAGTCGCCGAGGTGCGAGTCCTCTTCCTCGCCGATCGGCGTCTCCAGGGAGATCGGCTCCTTCGCAATCTTCAAGACCTTCCGGACTTTGTCTAAGGGGAGCTCCATCTTCTCGGCGATCTCTTCGGGCGTCGGCTCCCGCCCCAGCTCCTGCACCAGATAGCGGCTGGTGCGGATGAGCTTGTTGATCGTCTCGATCATGTGGACCGGGATGCGGATCGTGCGCGCCTGATCGGCGATCGCGCGCGTGATCGCCTGCCGGATCCACCAGGTCGCGTAGGTCGAGAACTTGTAGCCGCGCTTGTACTCGAACTTGTCGAC
>CAYTTF010000022.1:0-25166 GCA_964440665.1 uncultured Myxococcales bacterium
ACGCGACGCTGACGTCATCAAACGGAGTCGATTCATTGCGGATCGACGGCCTGACACAGGTCGCGGCAGGCTCGGTGACGATCATACTGGGTGCAGCCTCTCCGTTTGCTCCCCAGACATTCGACTGCAACCAGCTCGCCAGTGGGCAAACGGTGACGATCAGCCGCGCCAACGGTACAGGCTTCGACATCACGGACCAGAGTTGCAAGGTGGTGGTGACGCAAGTGGGGAAAGTCGCTGGACCTTCGCTGATGGGGACGTTCGAGGCGGTGATCAGTCTCACCCCCTCTGACACCAAGACCCTCTCGAATGGCGTCTTCAATATCGCCGTCCAGATGTAACGCCGCCGCGGCGGGTGCAAACGAAGTCCCTGCGCGAGCCACCCCGAATCATCGAGCAACCGGACACGACTTCGAGGTCGCGGTAGTGTCGCGGCGTGTATGTGCCGCTGTCGCGGGTGTTGTTGCGGGCGCCGCTCCTGCCGGTGGGCGTGCTGGCGCGCGCGCGGCGGGCGCTCGCGGCCCATCCGCTCGGTGCCGCGGCCGTCGAGATCGCCAGCCCCGCGCTGGCGCGCGCGGCGGCGGGCGCGTCCCGCGAACGTGCGATGGTGCGCTATGCGCGGCGGGCGGCGTTTCGACCGACGCCCAGCGGTTTGCTGGCAGGGGTGTGCGTTGGAACGCTGGGGCGGACGACCGACCTCGCGACCGGAACGCCGGTCGCCCATCTGGCGCCGAGCTGGGCACGCCTAGATGCGCTGGCCCGCGCGCTCCTCGATGAACCCGCGGTCCGCGAGCGGGTCCGCCTGCGGTCCGCGCCGTCGGCCGTGCGTGGCGCCGCGACGGTGCATTGGGTCGGATCGGGCGATCCCATGGCGGAGACGCACACCGCCGATCTCGACGACCGTTTGCAGGCGATCCTCGATCTGACTCAAAGGTGGGCGCCCTGGCCCGAGGTCAGAGCGCGCGCCCGGGGCGACGACGCCGACGTCGGCGATGGCGATGGCGATGGCACGGACGCCGGCCGCGACGCGGACGCAGACGAGCTCCTGCTGGTGTTGATCGACGACGGGCTCCTGCAGACCGATCTGGCGCCGCCCCTGGTGGGGGCCGCGCCCGGCGAGCGCCTGCGCGATCGATTGGCGGCGATCGGCTGCACGGACGGGGCGCGCCTGCTGGAGACGGCGATCGCCGCGCTCACCGACGGAGATCTCGCGCGGGGACGCGCCGCCCTGGCCGCGCTTCCCGGACAGAGCGAGCGCGACGTCCACGCCGTCCTCGTCCATCGCCCGCGCAAGGTGCCGCGGCTGGAACGGGCGGCGGTCGAGCGGGCCGCCCGACTCGTGCCACTGCTGGTCCGCCTGCAGGAGGCCCTCACGCCCCCGGTCGCCGAGCGCTTCGCGTCGCGCGCGATCGCGGACGCGCTGGACGCCTCCACGGAGATCTTCGGCGCGGGGGCGTTCGACCTGGCGGCGCTCGCGGCCGGCGACTACGGCGTCGAGCTCGGGGAGGCGGAGAAGCAGGTCGAGGATCCGGCGGCGCCCGCCAACCCATCGCCGGCGCTGCTGGCGCTGCTGGTCGACGCCATCGCGAACGCGGCCCGCGGAAGGCAGATGGAGGCCGTGCTCGATGCCGACGCGCTCTCGGCCGCGCTCGCCGATCACGCGGTCGCGCCGCTGCCGGCGACGGCCGAGCTGTTTGTCGCGCCGATGCGCCGACGACCGGGCGGGCGACCCGGCGCCGGCTGGCTGCTCGGCCTCCACGCCCCGGCCGGCGCCTCGTTCGGGCGCTTCGTCCACGCGCTCGGCGCGCCGCTCGAGGATGCCTGCGCCGAGATCGTGGCCGCCGAATGCCGCGCCCGGCCGGACCAAGAGCGGATCGACGTCGCCTTCGCCCCGTCGGCCGCGCTCGCCGATCTTTGCGCGCACCCGCAGGTTCGCCCGCGGACGCTGGCGCTGACCCGCTGGACCGGCGCCGAAGGCGATCTGGCCCCGCGCGATCTCGAGCTCGTCGCGGATCCGGCCGCCCCGACGGCGCTGGCGCTGCGCACGCGGGGCCCCGGCGCGCCGATCGTCCCGTCGCCGCTGGCCCGGGTGCGATCGACGGCCGCGCCCGCGGGGATGATCCGTTTGCTCGCCGGCTGGAGCCTGCACCGTCAACACGCGCCCTGGGCGTTTTCGCCCGGCCCGCTCGCCGATCTGGCGTTCATTCCGCGCATCGTGGTCGACGGGTTCGTGATCGCACCGGCCAGCTGGCGCCTGCCGCGGGCGCTTCGCGACGGCGGCGGGCGCACCGCACTCTTGCGCTGGCGCCGCGAAGCGCGCGTGCCGCGGTTCGTGCAGGTCGGCGAGGGGGACCAGCTCTTCCCCGTCGATCTTTCGGCACCGGAAGCGCGCGCCGATCTGGCCGGTCTTGCCGAAGGCGGGCGGATCTTCGAGATCTGGCCGCCGCTCGATGCGGTCGTCGATCGCGACGGCCGGCGGATCGAAGCGGTGGTGGCGGTGGTCGACGACGCCGCCCCGCCCGGTTCGGAAACCGTCGGCGTCGGGCGGGTCCCGCCGCCGCGCGAGGCGCCCCCCCTGCCCGGCTGGCGGACCTTCAAGCTGTTCGGGACGCCGGATCGACAAGACGAGCTCCTCGCCGAAGCCGTCGTCCCCGCGATCCGACAGGCGCAAGACGCCCGCGAGATCGATGCCTGGTTTTTCCTGCGCTACGTCGACGGCCCCGGGCGCCGTCCGCACCTCCGCCTGCGCGTCCACGGCACGCCCTCTGCCGCGGCGTTCGAAGCTCGCCTGCTGGCGGCGCTGGCGCCCGCCCGCGAAGACGGCGCCATCGCCACCATCGAAATCGGCGAGTACCACGCTGAGCACGGCCGCTTCACCCCGGCCGACCTTCCCGCCGTCCACACGATCTTCGAATCCGACAGCGAGGCCGCCGTGGCCCTGCTGGCCGATCCCGATCTCGATCGGGTCTTGCTGCTGGCGCGGGCGCTCGACGCGCTGGCGAGCGGTATGGGCCTGAATCTGGATGAGCGCCACGCGATCGCGCACGCCAGGCGACAGACGGCCGAAGCGTGGACCGGCGTCGACGATGAAGCCCGCCGGCAAGCCGACGCCGATTTCCGAAACCACGGTCGCGCGCTCCGCGCCGCGCTCGGCGGCGCACCGGCTGGCGAGGTCCTGGCGCGCCACCGCGATCGGATCGCGACCGCGGCCCGCGATCTCCCGGCGGACGCCCGCGCGCGTCTCCTGCCGACGCTGCTCCACCTTTGCGCCGTACGATTCGCCGGCCCCGATCCCGACGCCGAGCGTCTGGCCTACACGCTCTGGGAGCGCACGCTCGAAGGGCTGCGCCAGCCGCCGGGGCGGCGCAAGAGGTAGACTCGGATCAAATGGCGATGGGGCCACTGGCAGCGACGGCGGCGGCGCTGGTGCTCGTCGCGATCTCGGACCCGCGCGCGTCTTCCGCCGTCGAGAGCCCGTCCGCCGAACCACCGACGCAAAGCGTTCACCTCTCGCTCCCGTTTTCGGGCGTGTGGGGGGTCATCCAGGGCTTCGAGAGCGGCGGAACGCATGTGGGGTACGCGGCCTTTGCGCTCGATTTCGTTCCGGCGCAGCCGGCGGGCACACGTCCGCCCCGCCGGGGAGCCGCGCTGGCCCGGTTCGCCTGCTACGGGCGACCGGTCTTGGCCCCCGCCGACGGCGCGGTGGTGGCCGCCCACGGGGGCTCGCGCGACTGGCCCGCCTACACCAAAGGACGCGACCAAGGAAACTACGTGATCCTCGAGCACGCGCCTGGGGAGTACACCGAATTCCGGCATCTCGCCGCCCGTTCGGTCACGCTTGCGATCGGGGATCGCGTGCACCGCGGCGACGTCGTCGGCCGCTGCGGCAACTCGGGCAACGCGACCACGCCCCATCTTCACATCGGGTTTCTTTCATCGATCGATCCGATCACCACGCGGCTCATGACGTTATCGGGGTACGAGGTCATGAATGTCGACGGCACCTGGCACGAAGGCGACGGCACCCCCCAAAAGGGGGAAATCCTGCGGCCGTTCGCCGATTGAAAGCGCTCGGTCGCCGCTGGTTTTCGAGTCCGGCGGACGGCACCCTTTGGGGTTGGGCGGCTTGGCGTCGCGCTTGGTTTCGTGTTAGGCGATCCGACCTTGGAGGACTCGATGACGACTAAGGCGCTCTCTCTTACGGTCCTGATGCTCGCGATCGGCTGCGTCGCTCCGGCCCAGTCCGCGCCGCCCGCGGCGACACCTGCCGCCGCCGAGCCAGGCGCCCAAGCCGCCGGCCCCGCGCCGGCCGCCGAGGCGCCCGGCAAACCAACCGCGGCCGGCAAGCCGGCCGAGCCGGCGGCGCCGCCGCTGCCCGCCTGGAAGCACGGTGAGAACATCTTCGCCGGCCCCAAGCTGGCCTGGGTCGACCCCTACGGTCCCGCGCATCTCAAGTCGAAGCTGGCCAGCAAAACCGATCCGGCCACCTCCGCGCTTTACGCCAAGATCGCCGACAACGGCGGCGCCGAGTGGATTGGCGACTGGACGCCCAACGTCAAGAACTGGGTCGGCCGCCGCGCCGACGCGTTCCTCAAGACCGGCGCGCTGCCGCTCTTCCTCGCCTACAACATCCCCAAGCGCGACTGCGGGCAGTACTCCGCGGGCGGCGCCGGCGCTGCCGACAAGTACAAGGAGTGGATCACCGCCTTCGCGACCGGCATCGGCGAGCGCCGCGCCGCGGTCGTGCTCGAGCCCGACTCGCTCGGGCTGCTCACGAAGGTCTCCGCCGACGGCAAGCCCTGCCTCTCGGAGGCCGCTCAGAAGGAGCGGCTCGAGCTCTTGCGCTTCGCCGTCCATACCTTCGAAGCGCAAGGGAACATCGCCGTCTACATCGACGCCGGACACTCGGGCTGGCTCAAGCCGGCCGAGGACGCCAAGCGCCTCAAGGAGGCCGGCATCGACGAGGCGGACGGCTTCGCGCTCAATGTCTCCAACTACAAATCGACCAGCACCGAGATCATCTACGGCAAGGCGATCTCCAAGCTCGTCGGGGGCAAGCACTTCGTGATCGACACCGGGCGCAACGGCAACGGCCCGCCAAAGTGCGACGAAGCGGCGGACGACGAGAAGTGCTGGTGTAATCCGCCCGGACGCGCGCTCGGCTCACCGCCCACGGCGAGCACGGCCGACCCGCTCATCGACGCCTACCTGTGGCTCAAGAAGCCGGGCGAGTCGGACGGCCAGTGCAACGGCGGCCCCAAGGCGGGAGTCTTTTGGCAGGAGAGAGCGCTCGACCTGGCGCGCAACGCGAAATTCTGAGCGGCCGGGACGGCGCCGCTCGGCCGTCCACGCTACGACCAGAACCAGGCCGCAACCTCGTCGGCGTAGAGAACACCGGCCGGCGTGAGGCGCAACCGCTCTTCGTCGACGGTTAGCCAACCGGCGGCCGTCGCGCGCGCCACGGCCGCCTCGCGCCCGCTCACCGGATCGACGCCGTGGCGCACCCGGTGCGCGGCGCGGTCGATTCCCCCGATCGTACGAAGTCCCAACCAGAGCGCCTCGTTCTCGAGATCGGCTGCCCGCCTGCGTTCGATCTGCCGAACGGCCGGGCTGCCGCCGCCCGCGCGGCCGGCCCGCAGATAGGCATCGGTGCCGCGCGGGTTGGCGAAGCGCCAGGCCGTCCCGTCGGCGAGCGGGCGGAACGACGACGCCGACGCACCGACGCCCAGATACGGCGCGAGCGACCAGTAGAGGCGGTTGTGCCGCGCCCGATGGCCGTCGCGCGCGTAGCTCGAGACCTCGTACTGCGGCAGGCCTGCGGCCTCCAGCGCCGACCGTCCCGTCTCGAACATCTGCGCCACCACCTCGTCGTCGGGACGTGGCAACCGCCCGGCGCGATCGAGGCTGCCGAACGCCGTTCCGCGCTCGACGGTGAGCGCATACGCGGAGACGTGCTCGGGCGCGAGGGCCACCACGGCATCGACGGCGCGCCGCCAATCGTCCATGGACTGGCCGGGCACACCGAACATCAGATCGATCGAGACGTCGGCGAAACCGGCGGCGCGCGCGGTCGGTAAACACGCCAGCGCGGCCGCCGCGCTGTGGTTGCGGCCGAGCGCCCCCAGCAAGCGATCGTCGACCGCCTGAACGCCGATCGACAACCGGTTGACGCCCTGGGCGCGAAGCGCGGCGAGGCGAGCCTCGTCGACCTCGCCCGGGTTCACCTCGACGGTGATCTCCAATCCAGAAGCCGCGGGATCGCCGAAGGTCTCGCGGGCAGCCTCGAGGACCCGCCCGAGCGCGTCCGGACGCCAGAGCCCAGGGGTACCGCCGCCGAAATAGATCGAAACCAGCGGACCCGCACCGTCGAACCAGGCGGCCCGCGCCGCGATCTCCACCGCCACCGCGTCGGCGTATTCGTCGTGCGGGATCTCGGCGCGGGTGTCGACGGCGAAGTCGCAGTACGGACAGCGAACGCCGCAAAACGGAAAGTGAACGTAGACGCCGAGCGGCTCGCCCGCGCGCAGACGGCCGGCCGTGACGTCGCCGGTTTGCAGAGTCGCGCCAATGTCTCGCTCTGACTTGCTCATGTCGGGGATTGCGCCGGCGGCACGCAACGGTGATAGCATTTTCGATATGACTACTTACCTATCTTCGTTATTGAGACTCCTGGTATTGGTGGCGGCGACGGCGTGGGCTGTTCCGAGCCGGGCCGACGTTCTCCCGGGTTGCACCGCCTTCGACACGCTCATCACGTGCGCCGAGGCGGACGTCGGGAAGCCCTGTCAAGGTGGAGGCCAGTGCTACGCCGTCTCCTGCGGTACGGGCACGGCGCCCACCATGACGATCTACAAATGCGACGCCTGCCCGGCCATTGTGTCTGCGCCGGACGCCGGATGCGAGCCGAGTAAGTTCGGGACGGCCTGTGGAGACGGGGGGATGTGCTCTTCGAGCCAGGCCTATTGCAACACGTCGTCGAAGTACTTCTGCGCCGGTCCCGTGCCGCCCAAGCCGACCGGTCCGCCCGTCGGAGAGAGCGGCGGCACTGGCGGCAGCGGTAGTGGCGGTGCCAGCGCCAACGGCGGCGCCGGGGGCAACGTGGGTGGCGCCGGCGGCGGCGTCGCCGTCTGTCCATCGTGCAAGAGCAACGGCGGGTGCGACGTCGCGCCGCGCGCGACGGGACCGGGCGCGATCGCGCTCGGCCTCCTGATCGTGGGAATGGCGGCTTTGTTCTACGATCGCCGCCGCAAACGGCGGCGCTGATCGCCCCGATGCCGACCGGCGTCCTTTCTCTCGAGCGCGCCGCGATCCCGCTGGATCGGGTGCGGCGCGCGCTGCTCCTCGGGCTTTCCCGATCGGCGATCGCGCGGCCGATCGTCACGCGTCGCGACCAACGGATCCGTGCGCAAGCTCTGGTCGGCGTCGCGGTCGTCTTCGCGCTGGCGCTGCTCGCGCCTGGCGTGCTGTTCGTCGTCGGTCCCGCGCTATTCGGCGTCGCGCACGTGGCCAGCGACGTGCGCTACCTGGTGTTGCGGCGCGATCTCCCGCGCCGCTGGGTGGCCGCCCTGGGTGGCGGGTGTGCGACGCTGTTCGCGCTCCGGGCACTCGAAGCGACGTTCCCCGGCCGGTGGCCTTTCGCGGCGACCGAGGTCGGGCTCGGGTGGGGCTGGGCGTTTGCCGGCGTGCTCGCGGCGGTCGTCGGGTCGCGATCCCCGGGGACGGTGCGCCGCGCTCTGGTGGCGGGACCCGCGATCGTCGTCCTGATGATCGCCGCGCTGGCGCGGCCGAGCCTGGCGCGCCTGGTGTTCGCCCACCTCCACAACCTGGTGGCGATCGGGCTGTGGCTGCTGCTGTTCCGGAAGGGACGCCGATTCGCCCTCCCCGCCCTGACGCTCCTGGCGCTGGCGGTCATGTTCTGTGTTTCGGGCCGCGCGCTGCCTTACGTTCATTTCGGCGGCCCCGGCGCCGCCCGCTTCGTCGACGAGATGGTCTTCGCCTGGCCGGCCTGGATGCCCCAACGCACGGCCCTCGGTCTGGGCCTGGCCTTCGTGCTCCTACAAGCCGTCCACTACAACGTCTGGCTGGCCTGGATTCCTCAGGAGGACGTCCGCTGCGAGGGGACGCTCTCGTTTCGCATGTCGCTGCGATCGCTGGTCCGGGATCTGCCACCGGTCTGGCTGGGGTTGACCGTGTTGCTCGCGCCCGGCGTGCTGGCGGCCTCGTTCGTCGACGTCCACCGGACGCGCCAGCTCTATCTTTCGCTGTCGTCGTTCCACGGCTACCTGGAGCTGGCCGCCGGCGCCTTCCTGTTCGTCCGGGGCAGATAGCGTCGCGATCGATGGAGACGCCCCGTGCCTGGCTCGTCGCTTTTCTGATCACCGTCGCCGTCGAGACGCCGATCGTCGTCGCGTTGACCCGCGGCCACCCGACGGGCGCGGGACGTCGCGCGCTCATCGCGGTCTTCGCGCAGCTGGTGACGCACCCGCTGGTCTGGTTCGTCTTCCCGCGCATCGTCGGTCTCACGGGCCGCAGCAGCCTGGCGCTCTCGGAGCTGTGGGCCTGGCTGGCCGAGGCGGCTTTCTACGGCGTGGTCCTGCCCGGGATCTCTCCCGCGCGCGCGCTCGGGGTCTCCGCCATCGCGAACGCGGCGTCCATTCTGGTGGGGCTCGCGCTGCTGTGATCGCCGGGCGCGCTCAGCCGCACGGCAACCATGGCGGCAGCGCAGCGCCCCCGTAGAACCGTCGCAGGCGTGCCGCGGCCAGCCCCGAGCGCGGCTGCCCCGCGTCGTCCAGAATACCCAGAAATCGCAGTGCGTTTCCACCCATGACGTCGCCGACCGCACCGGCGTCGAGCAACCGGGCGAACGTGGCGCGGAACTTTTCCACCGCCGTTTCGGCCTCGGGATCGAGACGCGAGAGCCACCAGTCGCTGCCGTACATCAACCGGCGTTTGACCTTCGGGTAGCGCGCGATCACGTCACCCAGAAGCCCCAACAGGCGGTTGGCGTAGACGGGATCATAGACCAAGGGCGAGTTGGAGAGATCGGCGTAGACGTTGGGATAGCGTTCGATGAGCGCCGCCGCCTGATAGATCCAGGCGGTGGCGGTCTCCCTGGGCGCGCCGCGATCCTCGACGCCGTAATCGTGGCCGAAGTGGCCGAAGTTGAGACGCAGCGTCGGGTAGTGCTCGAGCACCGGCCGCCAGCGCTCGGGCGCGACCAGCGTGTGCAGGCCGAGTCCGTATTCGTTGGCGGCGCTGGCGTGCGTGGTGATCGGGATCTCCGCCGCCTGGCAGTAGCCGTAGAGCGCAGCGAGCGCCTCATCGAGGCGCTCCGCAAAGGGCAGCCGCGATCGGAGATGCAGGTTCTCGAACGGCGCGAATCCGACCGGCGGGTAGAGCTTGACGCCCAGGAAGCCGGCGCTCTCGACCGCGTAGCGCACCATCTCCAGCGCCGGGCTGGCAGCCGTCGGCGGCGCGGCCACCTTGGGCACGGTGCCGGCCGCGGGCGCCGCACCGGCCGCGGGTACCGCCCTACCCGCCGCGGACGGCGCCGGGGCCGGACGCCCGGCGTCTAAGTCGCGTCGCGGATCGAAGGCCACGAAGGGATGGAAGCGCGCGTCCGGCCGTCCGACGCGCCCCTCGATCGACAGCCGCGCGATCGCCTCCTGGATCAAGATCTGCGTCCAAAGCGGGGTCGGCGCGCGATCCTCCGACCAGGCGTCGTAGTCGACCAGCGCCGGCGTGAACAGCGACACCGACGGGAACATCTGCGCCAGCGTGGCCGAGATACCCGCGCGCGGGTGCGCGACCAGATACAGCGCCTCGAGGTAGCGCGCCACGATCCGCCGCTTGTCGGCGCCCACCGAGAATGGAAGGTGCTTGGTCAGCTGGGCCAGCAGCGCATCCAGCGCCTCGGACGGCAGGGGCGGCACCGGGGAGACCGCCGCGCCGCCCGGCCGGGCGAGCAGCGCGCGCAGCCGGGCGAGCTCCTCGTCCCCGGTCGGCGCCACCGCGTTCGGCAGCGTCGCGACCGCGCCCACCAGCGTCCGCACCACCAGCTCCGGCCAGTGGGTCACCAGGCGCGAAAGATCGGTCAGCCCCGGAATGAAGTGCGCCACGAACCCGACGATCGGCAGGTCGGCCGAGCAGAAGGTGTGACAGTGAACGTCGACCCCGTCCGCCAGCGCGACGCTCGGCGCGGCCGCCGGTGCGACGCCCGGCGCGGCCGCCGGTGCGACGCCCGGCGCAGCGGCCCGAGCCGTCGGGCGTGCGAGCACCGCCAGCGCGGCGGCGCCTGCCCCGCCGACCAGCAGGTCGCGGCGGCGCGGCCGTCCGGTGGCGCGACTCGCCCGACCCACTCAGAGCACCAGTTTGTAGCCGGTGCCGTAGATCGTGATGATGTGGTGGGGCTTGGCGGCGTTCTCTTCGATCTTCTTGCGCAGCTTGACCACGAAGTTGTCGACGCTGCGGGTGGTGGCGTGGCCGGAGACGCCCCAGATCTTCTCCAGGATCTCCTCGCGGGTCACCGGCTGCCCGGCGCGCTCCCAGAGCAGGCGCAGCAGCTCCACCTCGTAGAACGACAGCGCGCTCACCTTCCCCTTGCGCGTCAGCTCGTGCTTGCGCGGATCGATGGTGGCCGCGCCGATCTGGATCTCCTCGTTGGGCAGCACCACCCGATGCAGTCGGCGAAAGATGGCGTTGATGCGCGCCACCAGCTCGCCGATCGAGAACGGCTTGGTCACGTAGTCGTCGGCGCCCACATCGAGCCCGCGGATCTTGTCGGTCTCCTGCGAACGGGCGGTCAGCATGATGACCGGCACCAGCGGGTGGGTGGATCGAATCTCCTCGCACACCGAAAATCCGTTGGCGTCCGGCAGCATCAGATCCAGCAGCACCAGATCCGGCCCCCGCTCGCGCAAGAGGCGCACGCCCTCCCGCCCCAGCCCCGACGACAGCACCTCGAACCCCTCGAACTCCAGCGCGTCGCGCAGGCCGCGCACCAGATCCGGCTCGTCCTCGATGATGAGAATCCGGCGGCGACCCGCCGCGCCCCCCACGCCTAGAGCCGACGGCTGCCCGCTCACGATGCTGCCCGCTCTTCGGGCGCGGGCGTCATCACGGGCGCCACCGGCACGTAGACAGTGAAGGTCGATCCGCGCCCCGGGGCGCTCTCCACCTCGACCCGCCCGCCGTGCGCCTCGGCGATGTATTTGACCAGCGACAGACCGATGCCACTGCCGCGAACGTTGCGCGTCCGCGCGCTGGTGGCGCGATAAAAGCGCTCGAAGATCCGCCGCTGCTCCTCGGGCGCGATCCCCGAGCCGTGATCGCTCACGACCAGGGCCACCGCGCCGGGGGCGCGCCGCAGCTGCACCGAGACCTCCCCGGCATCACCGCCGTACTTGACGGCGTTGTCGACCAGGTTCAGCAACACCAGGGTCATCGCGTCCTCGTCCATCCGCACCGGCGGCAGATGCGGTTCGATCTCGGTCCGCAGGCGCACCCTCTCCTTCTCGAGCCGGTGGCGGAAGACGTCGAGCGCGCGCTCCACCACCTCTTCCAGGTGGCCCTCGGTGAAGCTGTAGCTGGCCTTGCCGCGCTCCAGTCGCGCGAAGTCGAGGACATTGTCGATGAGGTGCGCCAGGCGCTCCGACTCGCGCGTGATGATGCCGCCGTATTCGCGCGCCATCGGCTCGCCCTTGTGCTTGCCGGTCGCCAGCAGCTCGCCAAACATCCGGATCAGCGACAGCGGCGTCTTGAGCTCGTGCGAGACGTTGGCGATGAAGTCGCTCTTCATCTGCGAAGCCCGCCGCTCCGCGCGCACCGACAGCCACACGACCGCCAGACCGACCACGATGATCACCGTCGAGACCGGAACCAGCAGGACCCCCAGGAGGCGCTCGGTCTCGGCCTGCGCGCGCAGCTCGGCCACGTTGCGCGGCGTGATTTGGATGCGCCAGGCGTAAAGGGTCTTGCCGAACGACGCTTCATATTGAAAGGGGGTGGGCGGCTGCGGCTCGCCGTAGACGGCGCGCGCCACCTCGTCGAGAATCACCACCCGCCGCTTGCCCGTCACGACGTCCATCTCTTCGGGAATCCATTCCTTGGCGATCAGCGTGAGGTCCAGCTTCGCCGCCACGTAGTACTCGTGGTTGTCGGCGGTCTTCTTGGCCGCGTAGGCGATCAGCACCGACTTGCCCTCGAACAGCTGATGCAAGTGGCGGAAGTTGCCGGGCTGATCCGGCGTCCAGGGCTGCAGCGACTTCCACTCGAGCCCCTTGACGTAGCTCTGCCAGCGGTCGAGCTCGTGGCGTCGGTGGGCGGCGTCGGGCCCCGGATAGAGCGAGCGGATCTTGAGCCCCGCGTCGAGCAGCGCCACCGACTCGACGCCGGCTGGCAGATCCACCTTCACGGGCGGGTCGGCGCTGGCGTCGTTCCACTCCACCTCTTCGAAGAGCTCGGCGTCGGCCTTGTCGATCCGATCCTGCACCTGCTCGATGAGCAGATTGGCGAGCTGCTGGTTCCCCTCCATGAGCGAGGCCTTGCTTCGCACGGAGGCCGCGACCGCATAGCGATACCCGTAGTAGGCCAGCGCCACCGCCGCGCCGATGATGGCGGGGAAGACGAAGGCGAGGATCACCGGAATCATCGAAATCCGTGCGCCTTGCCGGGACATGGGCGGATCATATATGGGACCCTGGTTAGGCCATGCCCAAAATCGAGCGCCATTTCTTCGTCTGTGACAACGCGCGCCCCTCGGGCGGCAAGCCCTCCTGCGGCGCGCGCGGCGCCGGAGAGATCCTGAGCGCCCTGCAGGAGGGGCTCGGCCGGCATCCGGAGCTGTGGGGACGCACTGCCATCACCCCCTCCGGCTGCCTCGGCCCCTGCTTCGAAGGCCCGACGATCGTCGTCTACCCGGAGGCCGTCTGGTACGTCGGCGTCACGGCCGCGGACGTCCCGGAGATCGTCGAGCAGCACATGCGGAACGGGATACCCGTGCAGAGGCTGTTGCGCGTCGAGGAATAAAGGTCGCCGGAACCCGCGCCTCGAACAGGTTCGTCAGCGCGCGCCGCGCAGGAGCGAGTCGTTCGCGGGCGCGCTCTTCTTGGCCGGGTACTCGACGCCGAGGAGCTGGCTGGTCACGGAGGTCATTTTCTTCAGCGGCCAGATGCAGCTCGGGCCATGCGGACCAAGGTTGAGGCCGCAGGCGATGCCGGGGGCCGGCCCCGCCCGATAGGTGGCGGTTCGGACTTCGTAGCAGGCGCGCCCGGCGCGCGCGTCCGGCGGCACCGGACGGACCGACACCGACCGCGCGAACGCGTCCAGCGCCACCCGATCGAGCGCGGCGTTCCCCGATCCGCGTCGCAGCGTCGCCGTCGTGTCGCGCCCGGGCGCGACGTCGAGGCAAACCTCCACCCGTCGGATTTCCGCGCCCGCCTCCGCTTGACGGCGATTCTCATCGTACGCGGCGGCCAGATCGGGGCGTCGTTTGGTGGCGTCGTCGCGCAGGTCGGGTTGCACGTCGTCGGCCGTCCGGTCGTTGCGATGGGCCTCCCGCACCCGCGCCACGAGCCCCCGCCCCCAGCCGCGGATGGTCTCCCCGGCGCCGATCGGAATCGCCTCCGCGATCCTCTGCGCCTCGTCCTGGAACCGCACGCGCGCGCCCCGCAGATAGTCGTAGAGCAGCGGATCGACCCGGCCGGCGGCGACGTTTGCGACGGCGTCCTCCTCGCGCTCGTGCGCGACGCGCAGCTCGTCGACCGAGAGCTTGCCACCCCGCGCGCGCACAGCCAGCGCCGCGTCGGCCGCCGGAGCTGCGATGCGGGCCTGAACGTCGGGCGACAGCGCACGGAACGACAACTCGCGAGCGGCACCCGCCGCACGATCGGCCGCCGACGCCTCCGGCGTGCGTTCAGGTTGCACGTCGGCCCGAGGCGCCACGTTGGCCCCAGGCGGAACGTCGCCCCTCGGAGCCGGCTCCTCACCCCGTGCGCGAACGGGCTCGCGATGCGTATGCGGCGAGCGGTCCTCGGACCGGGCAGCCGGGTTTCGATCCGGTCCGGGGCGAGGCACCTCGTTGATCTCGATTTCGATCGCCGCGGGGGAGACGCGGCTGGGCGTCTCGGGCGTGCGCGCACGCAGGAGCAGCAGGCCCGCGAGCAGGGCATGCGCCAGCGCGGATACCAACCAGGCCGCCCAGCTGCGCCAGCGCATGACTCTCCCGGAGATCCGACTCCCCCGGCGGCAACCCGGTTGTCCGCGGACCTAACCTGCCGCGACGCGGGCCAACACCCGAGCGACGATCGCCGTCGCTAAAAGAGCCTGGCTGAGGAACGCGACGGTTCGAATCCAGTTCGTCGAGAGCAGCAAGCGGATCTTCGTGTCGTCGTAGCCGGTCTCTGCCATCTCGGCCTGCAGCCTGCGCTGCCAGATCGCCGTGGAGGCAAGCTGGGCGATGTTCAATGCCAGCGCCGCCAGAGCCTGCCAGAGGCTCATGAAGTGTGGTCGATGGGCGACCAAGATCGCCGACGTGACCAGCAACAGCAGGGCCGGCACGATGGTCGGCACCACGGCGGCCGCGTTGTTGGCACGGATGTACCCGGCGAAGTGGTCCCGCCCCACACTTGGATAGATTCCGTAGTGCTGGATCTGGAGGGTGAGCATGTTCCCCGCGTTGAAAGCGGCCAGAAACCCGAACGCTACGAAGACCCAGAGGATCGCATCCATTTCGTCACGGCTCCTTTGCAGGGTTGGTCCCATAGTCGCGCCGGGCCGCGGCTGCGACCGTGGTGAGGGGAATCCCCGGATAGCGCTGCATCAGCTGGGTCGCGTCGAAGGTCATGTCCGTCGTGTCCATCACGACGCCGGCCTGGACCATGCGCGCGAAGGTCGGATTGAATGGCCGCGCCAGGTACGACAGGGCCCTCATGGCCGCGCGGGGGATGTGCTTCACCAGACCGGTCACGCCGAGCGCAGACCTGAACGCGTCGACGAATTGCATGAGCGAGAGATTCTCGGCGCCCCCCAGGTCGGTGACCGCGCCGCCGAGGCCGGGCTCGGTCGTCGCGAGCTCCACGAACCGGGCGACGTCGTGCGCCGAGACGAAATTGATCGGATTCTCCGCGCGGCCGAAGACCGCGGTCTTGCCACCGTCGAGGAGGGGCGCGCAGAGCGCCGTCTGAAAGGTCTCGGTGAAGAGCGAGGGTCGCAGGATCGTCCAGGGAAGCTTGCTGCCGACCAGCTTCTGCTCCGCCAGGTATTTCATGCGGGAGAGCTCCATGGGATGTTCCGCCGACGCCCCCCGCACCGACACCAAGATGAACCGCTCCACCCCATGCATCTCCGCGGCGGCGATCAGGTTGGCGTTTCCCTCCAGGTCCACCTGGCGCGGCGTCACGCCCTTCATGCCGAACGCGCTCATCGCGGAGATCACGATGCGGGCGCCGGCCACCCCCCGGTCGACGGCGGCGCGATCGCGCAGGTCCGCGGCGACGACCTCGACCTCATCCGGCGGTCCGCCCGCGGCAACCCGCGGCGTGCGCGAGAGGACCCGGATCGATTCGCCGCGCCCCCGCAGCCGTCCGATCAGGATGCGTCCCAGACGCCCCGTGCCGCCCGCGATCAGGATCATCGCCCGCCTCCCCTCCTGAAAATTGGCGCCCCGGCCAGGCTTGAATATACTATCAGATAATTCATTAGACTCATGGTGTATCGATTGCCAAAGGTTGTCAAGCGTCCTTACAGCTCCCCCCTGAGGGCCGGTCAGGCGCGTCTCACCCGCGAGGCGATCGTCGACGCCGCCGCCCGGCTATTCTCCGACAAAGGCTACGCGGCCGTTTCGCTGGACGACATCGCGGAGGCCGCCGGGGTGAGCCGAGCGACCCTATTTTCGTCGGCCGGGGGCAAGCCCGCCCTCTTGAAGGAAGCTTTCTACCTGGCGTTCGGTCGGGCGGCGGGCGCGCACGACCGACCCATGCCCCTCGTCGATCGTCCACGAAGCCGCGAGATCCGGGCGCGCACGACCGTCGGCGGCTACCTCTCGGGATACGCCGGCTTGTGCACGTCACTCTTCGGTCACATGGCCCTGGTCTATGAAGCGATCCGGGAGGGGGCGCGCGCCGACCCGAAGGTCGCGGCGCTCTGGATCGCGGTGAACGAGGAGCGCCGACGTGGGGCGGCCACGATCGTGGCCGATGTGAAGGCGCGCGCTCGACTTCGCGAGGGCCTGGACGAGGTGGAAGCGGCCGACGCGGTCTGGGTCCTCAACGATCCGGTGCACTACCACATGCTCGTTCACGGCCGCGGCTGGACCGACGGGAGATTCCAACGCTGGCTGACCCGTGCCCTCGAAGCGGAGCTCCTGGGCCGCTGAGCCGCCCCCCGCGTGGGTGAGGCGCGGCAGCACCGGCCCCTCAGAGCTTTGCCGGTTCCAGTTCCGCTTCGGGTGGCGCTTTGTGACGAGGGATGGTCCTCCTCGGTGCGGTAGCCGACGCGGGATGGGACGCCGCCAACGGCCCAGGCCTGGCCGCGGGGTTTGCCGGCACGGGCTTTCCTACCCGGGTCGCCGGAGTCGCCGCAAGCACCGGCATCGGCGGATCCGGCATCGAAGCAGCCGGTGCCGGCATCGGCACCGCGACCGGACTTGACGGAGCCGGTCGGCTCGCAGCCTCGACGGCGACTTGGGGCACGCCGCCCTTCTGCGCCTCGCCCTTTTGCTCGCCGCCCCGGAACGCGAGCAGGACCACGACGACCACCGCGACGCCGCCGAGCACCGCCAGCATCGCTTTCCCGCGCCGCCAGCGGGGCGGCTTCAGGCGCTCGGTCCGGACGCCCCGAATCTCGTCGCGCAGCTCGTTTCTGGCGCCGCGAATTTCGTCGCGGATGTCCTTCAAGATCTCGAGCGTGGTGTCGGGCTCGGCCATGGACATCCCCGCCCCTGCCCCCATTAGAGCTTTGCCGGTTCTGAATCCACCACCGGCTGCGCGTGGGGGATCTTGTGGACGTGCGGCTTGGGCGCCGACTTGTGCTCGAGCGTCAGCTCGATGGTCGAATCGTCGGCGAGCGAAACCGCGTGGCGGTTGGGCGCGAAGCCGTCCTTCTCCATGTGCAGGTTCAGCGTGCCGCCACGCGGGCGCGTCAGTACGAGCGGCGTCGTCCCGAGCACACCGCCACCGGCGTCGTCGACGACTGTCGCGCCCGACGGATCGGACTCGAGCCGGACGGTGACCTTCCGGGGCGCTGCCGCCACGGGATGCGCAACGACCGCGGGCGCCTGCGTCGTCGGCGCCGCGACCGCGACCTTGGTCGTGGCCGTCGCGACGCTGGGCGGCGCCACCCTGGTCGTCTCGTCCTCGACCTGGCGCACGCCGACCTTCTCGCCGTCGCGGAAGACGAACACCCCGGCCGCGATCGCCGCCACCGCGGCCCCGACCACGATCAGCGCGGCCTTGCCCTTCCGCGCGCCGGTCGGCGCGGCCAGCTGCTCGCCGACGCCGGTAGAGAACGTGGTCTCGCGCAGCTTGGGGTTACTCGGTGAGGTTGGCTTCGCGATCGGAGCCGGCGTCTTGCCCCCCAGATCGGGCGAGGAAGGGGCCGAGCCCCGCACCACGAACATCGATCCGCCCGACGCCTTGAGCGCCGTCTGCACCTGGGCCATGTCGGCGTACCGGTCGTCCGGATTCTTGGCCAGCATCTTGAGCACCACCGCGTCGATCGACGGCGGGATGTCGGGCCGCTGCGACGAGGGCGCCGGCGCCGCGACGTTGAGGTGCATGTTGACCAGCTCGCCGAATCCCTCCGAGACGAAGGGCGGCTGACCGCAAAGCATCTCGAAGAAGATGATCCCGAGCGAGTAGATGTCGCTCCGGTGGTCGACCGTCCGCGTCCCGCGGCACTGCTCGGGAGACATGTAGATAGGCGTCCCCATCAGCGTCCCGGTTCGCGTCTTGACCGAGTCGCTGGCGCTCCCCTGCTGAAGCTTCGCGATGCCGAAATCGAGCACCTTGATCCGCTCGCGCTCGGGCTCGTGCGGATCGGGAATGACGAACAGGTTGTCGGGCTTGAGATCGCGGTGAACGATCCCTTTCTTGTGCGCCGCCCCCAGCGCCGACGCGGTCTGGTAGGCGAACTCGACCGCCGTGGGGATCCCGAGCGCGCCGACGCGCCGGATGCGCGTCCCCAGGCTCTCCCCTTCGAGCAGCTCCATCACCAGGAACGGCGTGCCGTCGGCGATGGTCCCCGAGTCGAGGATCTCGATGATGTTGGGGTGGCGAATGGCATTGGCCGCCCGCGCCTCGTTCAAGAACCGGGTGAGCAGGCTCTCATCGCGGATGTAGTTCTTGTGCAGAACCTTCACCGCGACGCGACGGCCGATACCCGGGTGCTCCGCCAAATAGACGGCACCCATCCCCCCTTCGCCGAGCAGCGAAACCGCGCGGTAGTTGCCGAATTGCTCCCCTATCATGAGCGCCCCCGATGGTAACCGACCCGGGCGGCGCTTGCCGGAAATATTGCGCTTTCGGCCCGCGCGGGAGTCGGCGGCGTCGCTGACGGTTTTCGCAACAAGATCTCGACGTTTCCTGGCCGGACCAGATCGGGAAGGCGCCCGACGCGTGAAAATCCCAACTTTCGGTAGAAACGCAGCGCGGCGTGATTGTTCCCGTCGCACGATACGAATAGCCAGCGCCGCGTCCCGAAGACCTCCGCCGCGACCCGCTCCACCAAGGCCCGGCCGACTCCCTTCCCGCTCGCCTCGGGGCGCACGGCCAGAAGGGCGATGAAGCCCCCCAGGAGAAACCCGTCATCGGCTACCACCACGCCGCTCGGGGCGGCTTTGGCGGTGGTGCGCGCGATCCAGACGTTTCGGGTCCCGGCCTTCCGCGCCAGATAGCGGCCAAGCGCCGCCGGCCGATACCCGAGCATCCGCCAGGGATCGATCGCCGCGATCCAGCGGGCCTGGGCGCGGGCCAGCGCGGGCGTGGGGCGTGAGATTCGGGTCTGCGCGACCACGCTAGGGCCTGTCCGGAGCAGGGAGGGCCGCTGGCGACGAGAGCGGCGCGGCGACAGGCGCCTTGAGCAGCTCCGAGATCTGGACGAAGCGGAATCCCCGCTCACGGAGCGCCTGCAGGATGGCCGGCAGCGCCTCGTGCGTCTTCCAGCCCCGCCCGTTGATGTGAAAGACGATGATCGACCCTGGGCGGGCCTGGTCGACGACGGCGCGGATCATTCCGGCGGTGGTGGCCTTGGCGCTGGGATCGCCGGAGACGACGTCCCAGGTGACCGTGGGAAGCTGCCGCCCACCGACGACGGCGAGGAGGTGCCGGTCCCATTCCCCGAAGGGCGGACGAAACGCGACCGAGCGGCGGCCGTAGCGGCCGAGCGCCGCCTCGGTCTGATCGATCTGCTCGAGCACCCGCGCCGACGACATCTGCGTCATGTGGGGGTGATCGTAGGAGTGGTCGCCGAACTCGATGAGCGGATCGTTCGCCATATCGGCCATCGCCTCCGGGTGGGTGTCGACCCAGCGGCCCGAGACGAAGACGGTGGCGGGCACCCGCTCGCGTTTGAGGATCTCGAACACGTCGCGATCGAAACCGTACCAGCCTTGGCGCGTGGCGCAGGCGTCGAAGGTGATCGCGACCTGCGGCTCGCGCGTCTCGCCGCGCGTGATGGGACGAAGCAGACGCAGCGGGGCCGGCACGGCGACCGGCGGCGCGCCAGCGACGGGAGGGGACGGCACGGCGACCGGCGGCGCGCCAGCGACGGGAGGGAACGGCGGCAAACCGGTCAAGGCCGACATGACCCCCAGCGCGATCGCTGGCCCGAGGATCATCTAGTCCAGGTCCAGGAGCATCACGATCGCGTCCTCCTGGTCCTCCGCGTAGTAGTTCGGGCGAACGCCGACGGAGCGGAAAGCGAAGCGACGATAAAGTCGCAGCGCCGCGGCGTTCGAGCGCCGCACCTCGAGGGTGACCAGGCGGCAGCCGTGACGCCGGCCGAAGTCGATGATGTGCGCGAGCATCCGCGAGGCGTGCCCCGCCCGGCGCGCCCGTGGATCAGTGGCGACGTTGAGCAGGTGCACCTCGTCGGCGACCAGCCAGTAGTTTCCGAACGCCACCACCGAACCCCGCACCGCGTCGCGCACCACGTCGACGTGCGCCCAGTCGCGCGCCATCTCCTCGAGGAACACCTGCCCCGACCAGGGAGAGCGAAACGAGACCCGCTCGATCTCCACGACCTCGTCGAGATCGGCCCGCCGCATCGGCCCGATCAAGAACGGTTGGGGCGCCTTGTTGACCGCCATCAGGGGTCCTGCACGTCGGACGGCCCGTGCGTCGATAGAGCCGGACCCGCGTCGAGATCGGGCGCACGCGCGGCTGCGGCGGCCTCGAAGATCGCGGCCCAGAGCGCCGGCACCCCCTCGCCGGTTTCGCCCGAGATCATGATGGGCGCCCGGCCGCCGAACGTCTTGCGGCAACGCTCGCGCAGCAGGCCGCGTTCCGTCGCCGACAGCTTGTCGACCTTGGTGAGCACGATCTGGGCGGGGACGCGCTCGGTTCCGAGCCATTCGTACAGCTGCCGCTCCTCGTCCTCCACGCCGCGCCGCGAGTCGATCAGAATCACGAACAGCGCCAGCGACCGCCGGACGCGCGTGTATCCTTCGATGAGCGGCTGCCAGGTCTGCCGCTCGGAGCGCGACACCTGCGCGTAGCCGTACCCCGGCAGATCGATCAGGCGGAGGTCGGAGATCGGCGCCGTGCGCCCGAGGCGCAGCGAAAACATCACCAGACCCCGCGTCCGTCCCGGCGTTTTGGATGTGCGCGCCAGGCCCTTGCGCCCCGCCAGTCGATTGAGCAGGGTGGATTTGCCGACGTTGGAACGGCCCGAGATGGCAATCTCGGGCGGACCGGGCGCGGGCATCCCGGCCAGATCGCGCGCCTCCGCCACGAAGGCGGCGTCGACGACGTCGGGCACGAAGGTGGGGGTTCGGTCGCGGGTCACCCGCGTCTAGGGTAGCATCGGACGCTGTGGCACGCGGCCTCAAGGTCCTGGGGCTCACCGGTGGAATCGGCGCGGGAAAGTCGACCGTGGCCGAATTGTTTGCCGTCCGTGGGGTCCCAGTCGTCGACGCCGATGCGCTGGCGCGCGAGGTGGTTGCCCCCGGCCAGCCGGCCCTGGCAGATATCGCCGCCGCCTGGCCGGAGGTGGTGGCGAGCGGCGGCGCCCTCGATCGCAAGCGCCTGGGCGCCATCGTGTTTGCCGATCCGGCGGCACGCGTGCGGTTGGAGGGAATCACCCATCCCCACATCCAGGCGCTGGGCGCTGCGCGGCTGGCGGCCCTGGCCGCGGCCGGGCACCGGCTCGCGCTCTACGAGGCGCCCCTCCTGGTCGAAAGCGGACGGTGGCGCGACCTCGACGGCCTCATTGTGGTGACGGCCTCCGAGGCGACCCAGATCGCCCGGGTCCGGGCGCGGGATGGTCTTAGCCAGGCCGAAGCCGAGGCGCGGATCCGCGCGCAGCTGCCTACCGCCGACAAGGTGCGGCTCGCCACCCACGTGATTGACAACGACGGCGATCTGGCCGCCACCGAGGCCGCGGTCGATGCGCTGCTGCGCCGGCTGACCTCTTCGGGTTAGCTTCGGCGCGTCGTCAAGCCATGTTCGGTTCGGGGTATCCGCGGCCGGGCTTGGCAAAGAGATAGCCCTGGCAGAGATCCCCGCCGAGACCGATCAACATGTCACGCTCCGCGACCGTCTCGATCCCCTCGGCCACCAGTTGAATGCCGAGCTCGGTGCACAGCGCGATGATCGAGCGCACCAGCTTCTGCTTCACCGCCGAGGTATCGATGCCACGCACCAGCGACATGTCGACCTTGACCACCTCGGGCTCGAGCTGGGCGAAGCTGGTGAGCCCCGCGTAGCCCGCGCCGAGATCGTCGATCGCGATCCGGTAGCCGAGCGCGCGCAGCCGCATCACCCGCGACTGCAGCTCGTGAATCCGGTCGAGCGCCGCGCGCTCGGTGATCTCGAGGACCACCTGGCTGGCGTAGGGGGTGAGCGCACCGTCCTCGGCGTAGAGCTCCGGATCCTCGAGATCGGCCGGGTGGAGGTTGACGAAGAGATGGGCCGGGGGCGGCGTGTCGCGCAGCAGGCCGGCGACCTTGCGGCGGATGATCCGCCCGAGCTCGGCCGCCTTGCCGAGGCGCTCCGCGGTGTCGAAGAAGTCGATGGGGCTGCGAAGCGTCGGCTCGTCGGTCCGCAGCAGCGTCTCGTAGGCGAAGATGCGCCGGCCCGACCAGGAGATGATCGGCTGCGCCGCCACCCAGAGCTTGTCGACCGCCGACGCGAACCGCGCCTCGAGACCGGCCCGGTCGCCGATCGGCTTGCCCTCGAGCTCCTGCACCGCGCTGGCCTCGCGCCGGACCCGCGCCAGCCGATGCACCCGCACCGCGCGCGCGACGACCTCCAGCATGGCCTCGGGCGCCACCGGCTTGAGCAGGTAGCGAAAGGCGCCGTACTCGATCGCCTGCAGCGCGCTGTCGAGCGCCGGGCTGCCGGTCATGAAGATCATCGGGACGTCGAGATCGTTTTCGCGGACCGTGCGCAGGAGCGCCAGGCCGTCCATATCGGGCATCGCGATATCGCTGACGATCACGTCGAAGGGCTTGCCCTTGGCCAGGGCCGCCGCCTCTCGTCCATCGTGGGCGACGCTGACCTTGTAGCCGGCCGCGGCCAGCGCGCGGGCGTACCCGCGGGCGGTGACCGGCTCGTCGTCGACGACCAACACTTCCGTGGCAGTGCCACCGTTTTCACCCGTGGCGATCCCGTGGCCGTTCGTTGCGACCGCGGTGGCTTTGCCCTGCATCTCCGGATAATCGGCGGTGACGCGTCCAATCTTTAGCGGCGTCGGCGGCGTCGGCACCCTCTCCGTCCCGACGGTGAGGCACCTTGGCCTTGGCCACAATTGCGTCGGTGCGCAGGCGCAGCTTCATCGCTCTCGACCATCATATTCGCCCGCAGTTGTGGACGACGCGCGGCGGCCCGACGGGCCCGCAGGGCAATGCGTTTTCAGATCACGCGAACGGCGCCGGCGCGGATCAACCGAGCGGCGATCCGGAGCACGTCGATCGACCCCACGCCCGAACCGTCGAACAGCTCCTCCAGCGTGCGCGACCCGTCGATCCGTCCAATGATGGCGCGCTCGCGCTCACCGAGACGGGCGCGCGCGATCTCCTCGGCGCGGGGCGCCAGGACCGGCACGCCGCCCAGCGGGCCGACGTAGGCGGCGAAGACCCGGGCCAGGAGTGGCCGGGCCGGCTCGATGACCTCGACGATCCCGGGCGGCGGCGCCTCGTCCGACTCGTGCAGCGCCCCTTCGGCGGCGGTCACCGCCGCCGTCAGGTCGCCCTCGTCCAGGGCCCGGCGCGCCTCGTCGATGAGCGCGGCGGCTCGCTGGCGGCAGGGAGCAATACCGGCTTCGGCCAAGGCGGTGGGCTTCGATCCCGCGCCGAACGACTGCCGATCAGAATCGCCGACCCGCCGCGTGTGGTGCTCGTCGTCGTCCCCCACTCGCCGCCTGGCGTAGCCCTCCTGGGCGGGGGGCGCGGCCGGATCGCGCGCCGCCCGCATACCGCCGCCGGGGCCCGGGGTGCGCGCCGCCCTACCGCCGACGACGGTGGCGCCCGAAAGCATCGCCTCGGCCAGCTGAGCCGGAATGAGCGACGTGAGGGTCACCCGCCGATCGCGCGAGATATCGACCTCGGCGGTCTCCATCGCGGCGCCGATCGGGGAAGGCCGACCGCCGGTGTCGTCGGTGTCGAACGCGTCGAGCTCGATGTCCTCGCCGGGATGGGCTTCGTCGTCGATGCCGAGCTCCTTGGTCACGGGGCGCTCGACGCGCTTGCCGCGCCCGAGCTCGGGCATGGATCCCACCCGTGGCTTCATCGACACATTGGTTCGGCAGCCCGCCCCGCGAGCTTGAGCGCGGTGCCGGCGGTTCAGGCGAGCAGCAGCTCGAGCAGGGCCTTCTGGGCGTGCAGGCGGTTCTCGGCCTGCTGCCAGACGGCGCTGGCGGGCCCTTCGATGACCTCGTCCGCGATCTCCTCGCCGCGGTGGGCGGGCAGGCAATGCAGGACGATGGCGTTTCGATCGGCCCCGCGCAGCAGTGCGGCGTCGATGGCGTAGCCTTTGAACGCCAGCCGCCGCGCCTCGGTCTCGGCCTCCTGCCCCATCGAGGTGAAGACATCGGTCGAGAGCACCTGACGCCCGGCCGCCGCTTCGGCGGGCTCCCGGCAGAAGGTGATCCGCCCGCGCTCACTGGCGCGCGCCCGTTCGACCACGCCCGGGTCCGGCTCGTACCCCACCGGGCAAGCCAGCGCCAGGTCGAGACCCAGGATCCCGGCCGCCTCGATCCAGGAATTGGCCATATTGTTGCCGTCCCCGATCCAGGCGTACTTCACACCACGCAGGGCGCGCGGGACGTCGGCGGCGCCGAAGCGCTGCGCGACGGTCTGCAAGTCCGCCAGCACCTGGCACGGGTGCATCAGATCGGTCAGGCCGTTGATGACCGGCACGGTCGCGTAGCGCGCCATCTCCTCGGCGCGATCGTGGCCAAAGGTGCGCAGCATGATGCCGTGGCAGTAGCCGGAAAGGACGCGCGCGGTGTCCCGCAGCGGCTCCCCACGCTCGAGCTGCGAACCCTGCATACCCAGGTAGAGCGCGTGGCCGCCCAGGTCATACATCGCGATCTCGAAGCTGGCGCGGGTGCGCGTCGAGGCCTTCTCGAACACCATGCCGAGCACCCGCCCCGGTCGGGTCGCGTGGGGCGTGCGCGCTGCCCGCAGAGCCCGGAGCTCCTCGGCGCGGACGATGAGCGCCTCGATGCCCCCGTCGGGAAGATCCGCAAAAGCGAGAAAGGAGGTCGGGCGCGACGTCGCCATCGTGGTCACCATCGTGGTCGCCATCGTGGTCATCTTGGGTCACCCAGAACCGCGTCCAGGATCTCGATGGCCTCGTCGATCTCCGCCTTGCCGACGATGAGCGGCGGTACCAGACGCACGACGTTGCCGCCGGCGACCGACACCAGCAAGCCGCGGGCGCGCGCGCGCGTCACGATGTCGCTGGGATCGCCCTCGATGACCAGCCCCTGCAGAAGCCCGCGCCCGCGTG
>CAYTTF010000023.1:0-24843 GCA_964440665.1 uncultured Myxococcales bacterium
ACCGGTGATCATGACGGCGCTGGCCATGATCATCGGCATGATCCCGATGGCGCTCGGCCTCGGCGAAGCGGGCGAGCAGAACGCCCCGCTCGGACGCGCGGTCATTGGCGGCCTGGCCCTGGCGACCGTCGCGACGCTGTTCATCGTCCCCGTGGTATATGCCAGCCTCCGCGTGAAGCTGCCGAACAAGCACGTGATGGAACAGCAGTTCCTCGACGAAGAAAAAGAAGGGGAAGCGCCCCAGCCTCACCCGACCGGGAGCCCGGCCTGATGTCGCCCCGCCACCGCTCGATCTTGGTCTACGTCGCGGGCCTTGGGGTGCTCTGCGCGACCGCGCTCGGGGTGATCGGTCTCGGAAGCCACCGCAAGTCGGAAGCCCGCGACGCAGCCCAGGCGCGCGAGACCGATGTGCGGCGAGGCCCGCGCGTCCGCGTGGCGACGGTCAAGCGCGCCCCCGGCGTGCGTCACCTGGTGCTGCAGGGAGAGGCCCGCCCGTTCTTCGAGGTGACCCTCTACGCGAAGGTGGCCGGCTTCCTGCACGATCTCAAGGTCGACAAGGGCGATCGCGTGAAGAAAAACCAGCTCATCGCGACCGTCACCGCGCCCGAGCTCGACCAGCAGTACAACGCCGCGCTGGCCGACGCGCGCAACAAGCGGATCAACGCCAAGCGGCTCTCCGCCCTGGCTCCTTCCGGCGTGGTGTCGACGCAGGAGCTGGAGCTGGGCCAGGCCTCGGCCGACGTCGCCGACGCCAACCAGGGCGCGCTCGAGACGCAGCGCGGGTACCGGGTCATCCGCGCCCCCTTCGACGGTGTCGTGACCGCCCGCTTCGCCGATCCGGGCACCCTCATCCAGAGCGCCGCCAACGGCCAGGCCGGCGCCGTCCCCATCGTGGCCATCGCCAAGGGCGACCAGCTCCGGGTCTACGTCTACGTCGATCAGGCGAGCGCCCCCTTCGTGCGGGACGGCGACGCCGTCTCCGTGCGGGTCCAGGAGCGCCCCGGCTGGTCACGGGCCGCCAAGGTCACGCGGACCAGCGGCGAGCTGTCGCCCAAGACGCGCACCATGCAGACCGAGATCGACATCCAGAACACCGACGGCGCGATCCTGCCCGGCAGCTACGTCGAGGTGACCCTGGACGTGAAGGTCCCGCCGCTCTTGGAGATGCCGGCCGAGGCGCTGGTGATGCGCGGCGAGAAGACCCAGGCGGCCGTCGTCGACGGCGAACAGCACGTGCACTTCAAACCGATCGTCGTCGCCAACGACGACGGTCAGACCGTGCATCTGGTCGGCGGTCTCAACGAAGGCGATCGGGTGGCGCTGAATCTGGGAAGTGAGGCCGAGGACGGCAGCCAGCTTCAGATCGTCGAGACGCCCCAGAAACCCGCGGCGCCCAGGTAGACAGAGCCCCGCCGGCTACCGCGCCAGCAATTCCAACGTCGGGCGCGCGGGGGCATCCCCTTCCCCGCTCTCGGCATAGGCGCGAATCTCGATGGTCGCCGGGGTGTGCGCGACGCTCTCGAAGGGCCAGGCTTTGCGGACGTGCGAGCGGGCGCAGCGCACGCCGGCGCCCGCCCTGCAGTCGTGAACCATCTCGACCAGCACCACGTGCTCGCCGGCGGGGACCGAGCCGCCGTAGACCCGATGAAACTCCGGGGTGTGAAACTCGCTGGCGTCCTTGTCCTTGGCCAGGATCGTTTCTTGGTCCAGCGAGATCACGACCGACCGCGGGTTGTACTCGTCGGTGACCTCGTCGCGATATCGGATGATGACGGGCGCGCGGTTGGTCGCCTTCTGTTGGTTCTCACCCAGCGCCTGGCGGGTGCGATCGAGGTTGGCCTGCACAGCAGCGTCCTCGCCGTGCGGCGGAAACGTCAGGGCCGACTCGTACGCGGCCCAGGCTCGACCGGGCGCGCCGCGGCCCTCGTAGACCGCGCCCAGCGTCAGGTACGCCTTGCGGCAATGGGGGTCGGCGCCGGATCCGCCGCAGCCCTTTTCGGTGAACGCGCCCAGGTCCTCGATGGCGATCTCGGTCTTTTTCTTTCGGTAGGCAGCCATCCCGTCTTCATAGAGCTGGCCCGCCGAAGCGCCGCAACCAAGTGACAGCGCGACGAGGGCGAGGCCGATGAAGCGGAGGCCCTCGAAGACACTGCGAGAGGCCAGCGCAGGCATGCGCAGGCATGCTACACGATCAGGTCGCCGGCGGGTTGGGTGGGGTAATCCCGACCCGGGCCAGGGCGGCGTTCACCGATTTGAGATCCTCCCAGGCCGGTTTCTTCTTGCTGGGATCGCGGAGCAGATAGGCCGGGTGAAAGGTCGGCATCAGCGGGATCCCCTCGTAGCTACGGAAATTGCCCCGCAAGCGGCTGATCGGGGCGTCGTCCCGCAGGAGGCACTGCACCGCGAATTTTCCGAGCGCGACGATCATCCGCGGGCGAATGGCGCCCAGCTGCCGCTTCAGGAACGGCTCGCAGCTCGCGACCTCGTCGGGCTCCGGGTTGCGATTACCCGGGGGCCGGCACTTGAGGACGTTGCAGATATATACGTCCTCGCGCCGGTAGCCCATCGCTTCGATCATTTTGGTGAGAAGCTGGCCAGCCTTGCCGACGAACGGCTCGCCGCGCGCGTCTTCGTCCGCACCGGGGGCCTCACCAACGAACACGATGTCGGCGTCCGGGTTGCCGACCCCGTAGACCAGGTTGGTGCGTCCGCCCGCCAGCTTGCAGCGCTGACAGTCGCCGATGTCGTCGCGCAGCAGCCTGAGCCCCTCTGCCCCGCGCGGCGCGCCCGTCTCGGCCGGCGCGCCCGGCCCCTCCGTAGGCGCCGAAACCACGAGCGTAGCCGCGTGAGCGGGGGCGCGGGACCCTCCCAGGGTCGCGGATTCGATCTTTATGCCAAGCAACCCCGAGCGACCGCGGGCGCCCAGGTTGGTCTTGAGCTGACCCACCAGTGCACGCAGCGCCTCGCGCTCGTCGCCCCGCTCAGCGGCCATGTCCGCCGGCTTCGATCTGCCCAGCGCCCACGCTCTCGGGCGTCACCAACGCATCGACGGCCAGCGCGTAATAGAAGGTGGAAGCGACCTCGGCGGCCCGCACCGTCCGATCGCGGCCGATCGCACCGTCGTGGTCCGCATCGCGGCGTTCGATCTCGTCGACAATCTCGGTGTAGGCGTGCATGAAGACGGGATCCGTCGACACGACGTACGCCCGACCGAGCGCCCAGGCGACGCAGGCGTTCCAGGAATTCTCGTCGAGCCGCCGCGCGGCAAAGCCGCGCGGCACCGTCGCCGCGATCCGCTCGCGCAGCCAGGCGCCCACGAAGGGGGTGTTCCCTTCCGCGGCCATCACCGCCAGGATCCGGGTCGCCGTCGTCGACGAAAAATCGAACAGACCCCCGACCGCCGCCAGCTCGTTCGCGAACGGCGGCGGGGCCTTCATGCCGAAGGCGCGCTCGACGAACTTGCGACCGCTGGACAGAAGCCCCCGATCGTCGACGGCGCGCGCGTATTCGACCAGCGCCAGCGCCAGGAATCCCGGGTCCCGGAAGTCGCGGCCGGAGAGATCCTCGAGCGCGCCCAGGTGCATGGCCAGCACGCGCGAGGCGCGCTCGGCGATCGCCTGGCGACGCGCATCGGTCCGCTCCAGGCCGCGCTCGGCCACGGTGGCCAGCAGGACCATCGCGCAGTCGTAAGCCGCCTCGTCGTCGGTCGCGTTGTCGATCGCGTCGGGAACGAAGCGCTTGGCGGCCTCGCCCAGAAACGACCAGGCGGCCGTGCGCGCGGCCGCGAAACGCTCCACGCCCGACAGACGCTGGTGCCGGGCCCAGATCCAGACCGCGGCCAGCGTGCCGTGAAAGTCCGGGTCCGGCGCGCCCGGCCAGGGCGGCACGTTCCCCGAATGGGATCCGGCGGTCGCCTGACGCGCGACCAGCACGCCGCCCGCCGCCGCCAGATGTCGAACCGCCTGCGAGGCGTAGGTCTTGAGGCGCGGATCAGGCATGACCCGACCTATCCACCTTGTCCACCTTGTCCGGCTCATCCACCTTGTCCGGCTCATCCACCTTGGGGGGCAGCCGCGGTGCGAACAGATGCCAAAGCTGATCGGCGACGTCGCGCTTCGACGTCCGGGCGATCTCCGCCCGCGCGCCGTCGGCGAAAAGCACGGTCACCGCGTTGTCGTCGGCACCGAAGCCGATCCCGGGCGCGCTCACGTCGTTGGCCACGATTGCGTCACAACCCTTCTCGCGCAGCTTGTCCGCTGCGCGGATCTCCATCCGCGCGCCACCCCCGATCTCGGCGGCGAAGCCGATCAGGAACGGGCGTCCGTTCGGGCGCGCGCGAGCCAGGCCCGCCAACAGATCTGGAACCGGGGTGAGATCCAGCGTGACGTCCCCGGCCGTCGCGCGGCGCGAGAGCTTGCCGGGCGCGCGGGTCCGCGGTCGGAAGTCGGCGACCGCGGCGGTCATCACGACGGCATCCGCGTCCGGCGTCGAGGTGGCTAGCGCCCGCTCGAGATCGGCGGCGGTCTCCACCTCGATCCGGTGGATGCCGATGGCGCCAGCCCCGGCGGCGATCGCCGGCGTACCGGGGCCAGCCAGCAGGGTCACCTCCGCGCCGCGCGCCGCCGCCGAGGCCGCCAGCGCCGCGCCCATCTTCCCCGACGACCGGTTGCCGAGAAACCGCACGTCGTCGATCGGCTCGCGGGTGGGACCGGCTGTCACCACCACCCGGCGGCCGTCCAGATCGCGCGGCGCCAGCAGGCGGATCGCCGCCGCGACGATCTCGACCGGCTCGATGAGCCGCCCCGCCCCGACCCAGCCGCAGGCCAGCGGGCCCTGATCGGGGCCGACGGTGGTGATGCGCCCGCCCCCGCCTGGCCCCAGCAGCCGTGCGAGGTTCGCCTGGGTGAGTGGGTTTTCCCACATGTTCACGTTCATCGCGGGGGCCAGCAGCACCGGCGCGCGCGTCGCCAGCACGACCGCGGTCAGCAGATCGTTGGCCAGACCCGCCGCCAGCCGCGCGATGGCGTCCGCCGTCGCGGGCGCGACGATCAGCAGCTCGGCCTCGTCGGCCAGACGAATGTGCCCGATCTCGGCTTCGCTGCCCGAATCGAAGAGCTCGTGGGAGACCGGCGCGCCCGACAGCGTCTGCAGCGTGAGCGGCGTGATGAAGCGGGTGGCCGCCTCGGTCATCACCACCCGAACCGTCGCGCCCGCCTTGGTGAGCAACCGGCAAAGCTCCGCCGCCTTGTAGGCCGCGATGCCGCCGGTGATCCCGAGGACGATCCGCCGTCCTTCGAGACGTCCCTGGCCCCGCCCCTCGAGCAAAGCCGTGCTTGTCTCGCTGGTCGCGGGGTCGCTCATTGCCGTCGGACCGTGAGATTACCTCAAATTTCCGAATGGGACGTCTCGCCGAGGGGCGGACCAATGTAAAATCTGCGGCCGTGACGAGCCCGGCGGGCTTCCCGCGCCGATTTGATTCCTACGTGCTTCTCAAACCGCTCGCGCGGGGGGGGATGGGCCAGCTCTATCTGGCGCTCACCGGCGCGCCCGGACTGGAGAAGCCCTGCGTGATCAAGCAGGTCCTGCCCGACGTGCTGGCGTCCGAAAACACGCGCCGCTTCCGCGACGAGGTGATGGTCGCGCTGCGCCTGGCGCACGGGAACCTGGTCTCGGTGTTCGACGCCGGAATGCAGGGCGGTCAGATCTTCCTCGCCATGGAGCACATCGAGGGGAAGGATCTGCTGGCCACCTGGAACCGCTGCGCCGAGCGCCGCGTCCCCTTCCCCGTCGACGTCGCGGTCTACGTGGTCAAGGAAGTCGCCCGGGCGCTCGCGTACGCGCACGCGTTCGAGGATCTGGAGCTGGTCCACCGCGACGTCTCGCCGGCCAACGTGCTGCTCTCCTACAGCGGCGAGGTCAAGCTGACCGACTTCGGGCTCGCGATGTCGATCCTCAAGATCGAGCGCACCACCCCCGGCATCGTGTTCGGCAAGCTCAGCTACCTGTCACCGGAACAGGCGCGCCGCGCGCCGCTCGACGGGCGGGTCGACATCTACGCGGCCGGGATCCTGCTCTGGGAGCTCCTGACCGGCCGCCAGCTCTTCCCCGTCGACGGAGCGGGCAGCGATCCCGACGACCAGAAGATCGACGCGCTGGCGCGCGCGCGCGATCCGCACGTCGCCCCCCCCTCGACCATCACCAGCCGGGTGCCGCCCGAGCTCGATCGGATCGTCCTGCGGGCGCTCGCGCCCGAGCGCGAAGACCGCTATCCGAACGCCGAGATGTTGCGGGCCGACCTGGCCGCCTTCCTGGCCGAGACCGCCCCCAAGACCGACAGCGAGCGACTGGCGGGGTTCATGCGCCCTCTCTTTGCCGACGACGCGCGCGAAGAGCGCCGCGAGCGCGAGCGGTTGACCGTCGCCGCCCGCGCGATGCTGTCCGGCGGCATCGGGATGCCCACCACCCCGCCCGCGCCGCCGTCCCCGAACGACGATCGCCCCGCCGGCGCCGGCGAGGATCCCCGCATCGGCAGCACCCTCGGCGGCCGCTACCACGTCCGCCGCCTGTGCGGCGAGGGGGCGATGGGGCGCGTCTACGAAGCCCACCACATCGACATCGGACGGCGGGTCGCCATCAAGATCCTGCACGCCAGCTTTCACCACAGCGCCGATCTGGTCGAACGATTCCGGCGGGAGGCGCGCGCCGCCTCCAAGATCGGACACCCCAACATCGTCGACGTCACCGATTCCGGCACCACCTCCGACGGCGCGTTCTACTTCGTCATGGAGTACCTCGACGGGCTCAACCTGGAGGAGCTCATCATCCAAAACGGACCGCTTCCCGTGGAGCGGGCGTTGCGGGTCGCCGCGCAGATCACCCGCGCGCTGGACGCGGCGCACTCCGCGGACATCATCCACCGCGATCTCAAGCCGGCCAACGTCATGCTCGTCAATCGCAAGGACGACGCAGACTTCGTCAAGCTGCTGGACTTCGGGATCTCGAAGGATCTCGACCCAGCCGTCGGGTCGTCGCTCACCCGCCCCAACGTCGCGATCGGCACGCCGGTCTACATGGCGCCCGAGCAGGCGGCCGGCAAGGAGGCCAACGGGCTCAGCGACATCTACGGGGTGGGCGGCCTGCTCTACGAGATGCTGACCGGCATGCCCCCCTGCGCGGGCGAGGACGCGATCGAGGTGCTCCACCGCAAGGCACGAGAGGATCCACCCGCCATCGGCACCGTGCGCCCGGGGCTGCCCGGCGACGTCCAAGCGCTGGTGACGCGGGCCCTGGCACGAGCGCCGAGCGGCCGACAACCTTCCATGACCGCCCTCAAGGAGGAGGTGCTCGCTTGTCTATCCGCGTTCGACAGCGCGCCGGCGCCCACCCGCGCCCCGAGCGACGGCTCGATCACGCCGCGGATTTCGATCGGCGTCGCCGATACCCACGTCTCCGTGACGGGGTTGGCCCGGCAGGGCCGGATGCGGCCACGTGCCCTCGCGGCCGGCCTCGCCGTCATCGCCGGGGCAATCCTGGCCGTGTTCTTGGTTCGCGACGGTGCGCCCGACCCGGTGGAGCGCGCCGCGGATCCCATCGCGGCGGCGACGCCCGCCGGCCCGCCGATGAGGTTGCCAAGCGAGCCCTCCAACCAGCCGGCACCCGACCCCGGGCCCCAAAAATTGTTCGCCGCCGCCGACCGCCGGGCCGACCTTCGCGAGCCGGCGCCGGCGATCCTGCGAGAGCCCGCACCGGCAATCCTGCGGGAACCCGCGGCGACACGCCGGGCGGCGCCGTCGTCCCCCCCGGGCGAGGTCCAGCCCGCCAAGATCGGCGCGAAGCTCCCCGCAAAGATCGCAGCGAAGAGTGGGGACACCGCTCCGACGACCCGGCCCGACACCTTGACGATCTTGAATCTTGGCCAGATGGCGTTCAACCGCGGCGACTACCCGGAGGCGGTCCGCCATGGCCGTGAAGCGATCGCCGCCGGCGCCGAGGCCAGCGGGCGGCTGCTGATCGGCGACGCCTACTATCGTCTCGAGCGCTACCGCGACGCCCTACGGGAGTACGACGCCGCGCTGGCGATCGATCCGACCAACGCGGGCACCCGCCGCCGCCGCGACCTGGCGGAGCGAAAGACGGTCACCAGCTCGGGACCATGAAAGGTCTGCGGGCTACTTGATGTAGCCCTTCTTGGTGCGGGCTACTTGATGTAGCCCTTCTTGGTCAGGTATTCGGCGACCAGGATCGCGCCGCGCGCCGCGCCCATGCGGGTGTTGTGCGAGACCAGGAGGTACTTGATCCCGTTCGCGAGCACCGGATCGGCGCGCAGGCGCCCCACCACCGTCGACATTCCCCCTTCGGCATCGCGATCGAGCCGGACCTGCGGGCGAAACGGATCGTCGCTGACGGTGATGAGGTGGCGGGGCGCCGACGGCAGATCCAGCCCGCCCAACTCGCTTCCGAACGAGCGCCAGGCGGCCTTGACCTCGTCGAGGCCCGCTTGCTTCTTCAGCTCGACGAACACCGATTCGGTGTGTCCCTCGAGGACGTTGACGCGCGTGCAGGTGCAGGAGACCGCGATCGCGGCCGGCGCGACTTCCTCGCCCGTGAGGCGACCGAGAATCTTGCTGGTCTCGCGCTCGACCTTCTCTTCTTCCTTGGGGATGTACGGGATGATGTTGTCGAGAATGTCCATCGCCGAGACGCCCGGCGAGCGCCCCGCGCCCGAGAGCGCCTGCATCGACGTCATGATCACGCGCGACACGCCGAACGCGACATCCAGCGGCTTGAGCGTCATGGCGAGACCGACGGTGGTGCAGTTTGGACCGGGCGAGATGAATCCCTTCCATCCGCGGCGACGCCGCTGGATGTCGATCAGCGCGGCGTGGTCCCAGTTGACGCCCGGCAGGAAGACCGGAACGTCGGGCTCGTAGCGGAAGGCGCTGGCCGTCGAGATCACCGGGACAGCGGCGGCGCAGCGCGGTTCGAGCTCGCGCGCGACGTCGGCCTCGACGGCGGAGAACACCAGCCGCACACCGTCGGTGGTCATCTTCGCCGAATCTTCGACGGTGATTGCCGCGTGCTCGTCGGACATCGGCTCGGTGCAGTGCCAGCGCGAAGCCCCCTTGTCGTCCTTGACCGCGTCGCGAAGCTTCTTGCCCGCCGAGCGGCTCGATGCGGCCAGCTTGCGGATCTCGAACAGGGGATGACCGGCGAGCGAAGCCAGGAACTGCTGCCCGGCCAGGCCGGTCGCGCCGACTACGGCGACGGGAATGCGTGACATGACGGCTGTGACCTCCTAAAGGCCGCGGACTTTACCAGCACCACGGCCCGACGGCCAAGCCGGACGACCGCTCGCTCAGGCCGCGCGAAGCAGATCCAATAGGGGCATGTCGGGTGACGCCGGGTTCACGCGCACCTCCCGTGCCTTCGGATCGACGATCAGGTCCAACGCTTCGAGCGGGATCTGCCCAATGAGCGCCGTCGTCCCCACGGGCATCGCGAGGACGTCGCAAACCATTTGCCGGCCCAGGATGCTGAGCCGCAGGCCGCCCACGTGGGGGATTTCGCGCACGCTCCCGTCGGCCAGCCGCACCTTCCTGCTGTCGAGGACGGTCAGCCCCAAGCGCTCACAAACATCGATGGGCAGGACCAGCATGGTGGCGCCGGTATCGACCAGGGCGTCGATCTCCTCCATCCGCACGGCCTCGCGCGCGATCAGCCCCTGATCGGCATTGTCCAAATCCGTATTGTTCCACAGCGACAGCTTCGTCATGACTTTCCCCATTTCCCCTGCTCATCGGCCGTGTGCCCGAGCAGGTTTCGTACGGGCGGAATATTACCACCCGCGCTGGCGGGCGGCTTCGTAGAGAGCGACGGCGGCGGCGACCGAGGCGTTCAGCGACGAGACGACGCCACGCTGGGGGATGTGGAAGAGGCCATCGCAGCGGCGGGCTACCGCCTCGCGCATGCCGCGGCCCTCCGCGCCGACCACCAGCGCGGTCGGCAGCCTGAGATCCACCTTGTCGAGCGGCTCGCCCTCCCCCGCGCCGGCGCCGAGGACACGCAGGCCCGCGTCGCGAAGCCCGTCGATCGCCCGCAAAAGATTGGTCACCTCGGCGATGAGCACGCGCTCCGTCGCTCCCGCCGACGCCTTGACCGCACCAGGCGTCACCGAGGCCGAGCCGCGCGCCGGGATCACCAGGCCGTGCGCGCCCAGCACCTCGGCGCTGCGGGCGATGGCGCCCAGGTTGTGGGGATCGGTGATCCCGTCGAGCAGCACGATGAGCGGCGCCTCGACGGCGCGCCGGGCGGCGTCCAGGAGATCTTCGATCGTCGCGTAGCGAAAGCGTCCCGTGATGGCGACCAGGCCCTGGTGCACACCGCCCTTGGCCAGCTCGGCGACCAGGCGACGGGGCCTGATCTCGACGGAGACGCCCCGCTCCTTGGCGATCTGAACCACCCGCTCCGTCTCGGGCGAGCGCGTTCCTTCGGCCAGGTAGACCACGCTCACCTCGCGCGGCCGCGCGCGACAGAGCTCTTCGACCGGCCGAACACCGAAGACGATGCGTCCGCCGTCCGTCAAATCGCCGCTGCGACCTCCTTCACGAGGCCGTCGAAGGCCGCCGCCGGATCGGCCGCGTCGCGGACCGGCCGGCCAACCACCAGGTAGTCGGCGCCGTTGCCGATCGCCTGGCCCGCGGTGGCGACGCGCTTTTGATCGCCGCGCCCGGCGCCCGCGCCCGACGCCGGTCGGATCCCGGGAACGACGATGAGCAGGCCCGGCGCCGCGCCGCGCGCCGCTTCGATCTCGTGGGACGAGCAGACCAGCCCCGCGATCCCCGCGCGCGCCGCGATCCGGGCGCGCGCCCGCACCATCTCCGGAATCGTCTGTTCGATCCCTTCGGCGCGCAGATCGTCTTCGGCCAGGCTGGTGAGCACCGTGACGCCCAGAATCTTCACCCGCCCCGCCGCCGCCTCCGCCGCGCGGCAGAGCATCTCGTAACCCCCCGAGGTGTGGACGGTCAGAAGCTCCGCCTCCACGCGGGCCGCCGAGGTGACCGCACGGCCGACCGTCTCGGGGATGTCGTGCAGCTTGAGATCGAGGAACACCCGGCCGCCGCGGGCGCGCACCATCTCGACGGCGCGCTCCCCCTCGGCGACGAACAGCTCCAGCCCGACCTTGTAAAACACCGGCAGACCGTCGAGCCGATCGAGCAGCGTCGCCAGCGTCGCGCAATCGGGAACGTCCAGCGCGACGATCACCCGCTCGCGCGGGGGAATCAGGTGCGCGGGCGCTGTCATGGGCGCCGCTCCGCGACGACTTCCGCCGCCACCAGGGCGGCCGCGTCGGCGATCCGGATCTTGCGAACCTCGCTGCCGCTTCGGCGTTTGAGCTCTACGACCCCCTCGGCGACGCTCTTCCTGCCGATCGCGATGCGAAAGGGAATCCCGATCAGGTCGGCGTCCTTGAACTTCACGCCCGCGCGCTCGTCGCGATCGTCGTAGAGCACGTCGATCCCCGCCGCCGTGAGCTCTTCGTACAGTCGCTTCGATGTGGCGATGACGTTGTCGTCGTCCTGCTGCAGCTCGAGGATCGCCACCTCGTAAGGGGCCAGCGGCACCGGCCAGATGATGCCGTCCTTGTCGTGGCTCTGTTCGATCGCCGCCGCCACGATGCGGGTGACGCCGATGCCGTAGCACCCCATCTGCGCAGGCTTCTCCAGGCCGTCGACGTCCAGGAACGTCACGCCCATCGGCTTCGAATACTGGCTGCCCAGGAAGAACACCTGCCCGACCTCGATTCCACGATGCGCGTGCAGGTGACCATCGGCGCAGCGGGCGCAGCGATCGCCGCCCGCCGCCATCCGGTAGTCGCCACTGGCGGTCGGCGTGAAGTCGCTCTCGACGTTGACGCCCTTGATGTGCGCGTCGGCCTCGTTGGCGCCGACCACGAAGTCGGCCAGCGCCTGGACCTCGAGGTCGCAGTAGATCGGGATCTTCAACCCGACCGGCCCCGCGAAGCCGACCGGCGCGCCAGTGACCTCACGAACCGTCGCATCCGTCGCGAGCAGCAGCTCGGTGATCTCGAGCGCCTTGCGCAGCTTGATCTCGTTGACCTCGCGGTCCCCGCGCACCAACACGGCGATCGGCTTGCCGTCGCCGAGGTAGATCAGCGTCTTGACCAGCCGGTTCGCCGGCACGCCCAGGAACGACGACACCTCGGCGATGGTGTGCCGCCCGGGCGTGGGTACCCGTTTGCGTTGTTCGCTCGCGGTCTGGGGATCCGCGGGGGCGCGCGCCACCGCCTGCTCGACGTTGGCGGCGTAGTCGCAGGAATCACAAGCGACCAGCGCGTCCTCGCCGGTCTCGGTCAATACCTGGAACTCGTGCGAGAGCGATCCCCCGATGTTGCCGGTGTCGGCCTCGACCGCGCGAAAGGCCAGGCTGCAGCGAGTAAAGATCCGCTGATAGGTGTCGTACATCTTGCGGTACTCGCGCTCGGCGTCCCGCTCGTCGACGTGGAAGGAGTAGGCGTCCTTCATGATGAACTCGCGCCCACGCATGAGACCGGCGCGCGGCCGCAACTCGTCGCGAAACTTGGTCTGGATCTGGTAGAGGTTGAGCGGCAGCTGCCGCCAGCTGCGCACGTCGCTCCGCACCAGCGCCGAGATCACCTCCTCGTGCGTCGGCCCGATCACGAAGTCGCCGCCCTTGCGATCCTTGAAGCGCAGCAGCTGCGCGCCGTATTGATCCCAGCGGCCGGACTCCTGCCAGAGCTCCGCCGGAATCACCGCCGGCAGGAAGACCTCCGAGGCGCCCGCGCGGTTCATCTCTTCCCGGATGATCTTCTCGACCTTCTGGACGACCTTCCACCCGAGCGGCAGGAACGAATAGATACCGGCGGCGACCTTGCGCAGGTAGCCGCCGCGCACCATGAAGACGTGCGACGGAACCTCCGCCTCGGAAGGTGCTTCTTTTAGCGTCGGAATCAGGGTCTGTGACATCCGCATGGGGAACTGGTCTTAACATACGAACGTGGGCCTCTCCGAATACAACCGGAAGCGAAACTTCAAGGTCACCAGCGAGCCGTCGGGCGAGGCGCCGGTGCCACCCGGGCAGGAGGGTGTGCGGCATTTCGTCATCCAGAAGCACGCGGCGTCGCGCCTGCACTATGACTTCCGGCTGGAGCTCGGCGGTGTCCTCAAGAGCTGGTCGGTGCCCAAGGGGCCCAGTCTCGACACCCGGGTCAAAAGGCTGGCGGTGCACGTCGAGGACCACCCGCTCGCCTACGCCGAGTTCGAGGGGATCATCCCCAAGGGAGAATACGGCGGCGGAACCGTCCTGCTCTGGGATCGCGGCACCTGGGAGCCGCTCGGGGATCCGCACCAGGCCTACGCTGCCGGAAACCTCAAGTTTCACCTGAAGGGTGAGAAGCTACGGGGCGGGTTCGCGCTGGTGAAGTTGCGGGGCCGGGGCGCGCAGCGCGACAAGGATGAAGAGCGCGCCTGGCTGCTCATCAAGGAGCGGGACGCCCACGTGGTGCCCGAGGAGAACGGCGACGTCACCGAGGCGCGGCCGGAGAGCGTGACCACCGGACGCACCCTCGAAGAGATAGCCGCCGATCGCTCGGCCGTCTGGCACTCGAACCGAGACCAGGTCGACGCGGGCGGGGCCGCGGGCGCTCGCGTGGCGCCACCGCCCACCCGGATCCGCCCGCCGCGATTCGCCGCCCGCGCGACCCCGCCGCGAGGCGACGGTTGGCTGCACGAGATGGCCATCGACGGCGAGCGGCTCGTGGCGCGCAACGACGGCGGTGAGGTCCAGCTCTACGACGGCAGCGGAATGCCCCTCGGCGCCGCGGCCGCGCGCAAGCGAGGCGCGATCGCCGACGCGATCCGCATGCTTCCCGCGCAGACCCTCATCGTCGACGGGGTGCTGGCGGCCCTCACCCCGGACGGCCTCAGCGATGCCGCCGCCCTCCCCGGCGCCCTGGCCGGCAAGGGGAAGGCCACCCTCGCCTACCTGGTCTTCGATCTCCCGTACCTCGACGGGCACGACCTGGCGCGCGTCCCGCTCGCGGCCCGAAAGAAGCTGCTGGCGGAGCTCGTCCGCGCCAGCTCGGAGCCGGGCCCGCTCCGCTTTCTGGATCACGTGGCCGGCGACGGCGCCGCGTTCCAGTGCGAGGCTCGGCGTCTGGGGATCGCGGCGATGGTCTCGCGCCGGGCCGCCTCTCTTTACGGTGCGCGGGCGGGCTGGGTGCGGACCCCTTGCGGCGTCAGCGCGAAACGCTGATCTGGTCGCCGTCGACGACGTAGATCCGCGGCTCGTCGGCGCGCGCGTGGTCCGTGCCGAAGTGCAAGGACCCCGTCAGCCCTTCGAACGTCCCGTCGTACAGGGCCTTGACCACGTCGGCTCGGGTGTGCGCGCCGGCCGCGGTGACCGACCGAAAGACGTTCACCCCGTCGAACGCGTACGCCTCGGTGGCGTGCGGGTCCTGCCCGTACGCCGCGCGGTAGCCGTCGACAAACGCGCGCGCCCGCCCATCGTTCGTGTCGGCAAAAAATCCGGGAGAGAGCAGCGCCCCCTGGACGTAGCGGCCGGCGCTCTGCAAGAGGCGCGGCGACAGCCCGTTGGCGGTCGACAAGACAAGCAGGTTGCGCAGATGCGGCCGGCCCGCCGTCGGCGGGGGCGGGCGTTTGCCCCAGGGCGCGGCCCAGAGATCGGCCGCCGCCAGCGCCGGCGCGATGAGCTCGATCCGATCGGCGCCGTCCGCGATGAACAGCGCCTGAGCGTGCGTCTTCTTGATCGCGGCCGCCACCGCCGTGAAGGAGGTTGAGCCCGCTGGATAACTGACGTCGGCGCTGAGCCGCCCTTCTCCGCGCAAAAGCTCGGCCTTGAAGGCTCTGCGCAAGCTCTGGCCCGCACCGCTGTCGGGCCCGATCATCGCGAACTCCCGCGCCCCCAGCTTGAGCGCCGCGCGCGCCAGCGCCGCCGCCCGCGCCGCCGGCGTGTGAACCAGCTGGAAGGTTGGCGTTGCCCAGCCCGCGGGTCCGTCGTCGAGCTGCAGCGTCGGCACCTGGTTCTCGCCGGTCGCGACCGCAGCGGCCGCCAGACTGGGTTGATCGCTCGCGGCCAGGATTCCGATGACCGACTCGTCGCGCGCCAGCTCCGACACGCCCGCCGTCGCGCGTTCCGGGCTGGCCCCGGTGTCGCGAAAGAAAAGCTCCATGCCCTTGCCGGCCGGCGCGCCGGTCGCCAGGAGCGCCGCCCGCAGGGCCGCTTCGCCGACCGGTTGATACTTGCCGGACAACGCCAGCGCCAGGCCCAAGCGGCTGGGATCGCCGGTGCCCTGTCCACGATCTCCCGACGATTCGATCCCGACCGCCCGCCTCGCCGCGGCCGACTCCGACTCGATCGTCGCCGCGCCGGCGGCGTCACCGCGGGCGCGAAGAGCGCCCGCCGCCGAGACCCCGAGCAGCGCGCGCGCGAGGCCCTTGTCCGGTGAGGCGCGGAAAGCCTGGACCGCGGCATCTGGCGCCAGCTTCGACACGATCTCGGTGGCCCGCTCGCGCGCGTAGGCCTTCTCCGGCTCGCGCCCGCCGCGCGCGTAGGCGTCCCACAATTCGAGCGCGGCCGGGAGCTCGCCGACGCCGGCGGTGGCCTCGGCCAGTGCGCCACGCAGCTCGACCAGTGCGTCGTCGCCCGGCGCCGAAGCACCCGCCGGTGGCAAGAACGGCAACAGGTGCTCACGCCCCTGCGCGAATTGTCCCAGCCGCGTCTCGGCCAGACCCAGGTAGTAGCGCGCGCCGGAGCCGGTTCCCGGGTCCGGCGGCGTCGCCGCCAGCGGCACGAGCAAAGCCTCCGCGGTCGTCGGATCGCCGCGCATTAGCGCGAGGCGGGCCAACATCAGCTCGGCCGCGGGGCGCGCGGGGTGCTGCGCGTGATGCGCCTCGAACGCCTCGAGCGCCGCTCGCGCGCCCCCCTGATCGCCGGCGTCGAAGCGGGTTTTCGCGTCGCGAAAATCGGCGTCGGCGCCAGGATCGGAAACGACGGGCACGCCGGGAACGCCGGGCGCGGCTGGAACGCCAGGCCCGGCGGGAGTGCCCGATGCGCCGGGTACCGCGGCGCCCCCGGTCGACGGAACGCCTGGCAGCGATGTCGCCGCGGACGCGGCTCCGGGCTCCGGTGCCACCGGCGGCGGGAGCGGCTCGCCGGAGCCGAAAGTCCCCGGGAGGCTCGGCGCGCTCTGTCCCGCCGCGCAGGCCGCGAACAGCAGGACAACATAGAGACCGAGCCGCACCATTCCCTCTTCTACGGCCGAACCACGGCTCTGTCCCGTTTTGCGAAGCTTCCGCCCAGCGCGATCGTTTTGCGCGTGAAGCTCGAGACGCCCAGCGACGCCAGGCCCGCGGCGGCAACCCAGCGGCGACCGTCGACCGACGGATCGCGGGCCGAAACCTCGATTCGATACACCTCTGCCGTGACGTCGCGGTGGGTGAACACGTGCCGAACGGCGCCACGATACTCGAGCGCGGCGGCGCAAACCCCCGCCCGGGCAGCCACCCGCCGCGCGATCTCTTCCGGCGGCTCCGTCCCCCGAACGGATTCGTCGTCGGGCAATGCCCAGGTGCCAGCCAGGAGCCCGGCGGGCCGCTTCACCATCAAGACCCGGGCGCCGTCGGTCACGCACACGCAGACCACCCGCACGATCGGGCGCGCCGCGCGGGTCGCCTTCCGCGGCAGGGCCTCCGCGACGCCCGCCGCGCGGGCGCGACAGACGGCACGGAGCGGACAGACTTCGCAGCGTGGCTGGCGCGGCGTGCAGACCGTCGCGCCCAGCTCCATCAGCGCCTGGTTGAAATCGCCGGCGCGACCGCGCGGGACCTCCGCCAGCCCGAGCGCGTGCAATCGGGCGCGCGTCGAAGGCAGATCGATCCTCGTTCCGACCCGGTGCAGACGCGCCAGGACCCGCATGGCGTTTCCGTCGAGCGCGAACGCCCGCGCCCCGAACGCGATCGCCGCCACCGCCGCGGCGGTGTACGGCCCCACCCCCGGCAGTCCGCGCAACTCCGCTTCCGTACGCGGCAGCTCCCCGCCGTGCTCCCCGACGACCAGCACCGCCGCCCGCCGCAGATTTCGCGCGCGGGCGTAGTAGCCGAGCCCAGACCAGAGCGCCGTCACCTCGTCGTCAGTTGCCGCCGCCAGGGATCCGAGCGTTGGAAATCGCTGAAGAAACCGCTCGAAGTAGGGCCCGACGGTGGCGACCCCCGTCTGTTGCGACATGATCTCGGAGACCAGGGTCTTGTACGGCGTCGGATCGCGCCGCCAGGGCAGATCGCGTTTCGATCGGTCGTACCAGCGCAAGAGCGGGCGCGCGATGCGGGTGCTTTCGTTCGGCATCGTGGTCTCCGCTGACACCGGACATTGTAGTACAAGGGGCAGGTGGCTCCGCCGCCGCCGCCCGACATTCTCGCCGCCGTCGCCCGCGGCGAGATCGATCCCATCTACTGTTTGTCCGGCGAGCGCTACCTGGTCGACGAGGCGGTGACGGCGATCCGGGCCGCGGTGCTGACCCAGATGGGCGCCGCCGCCGCCTTCAACCAGGACGTTTTCGATCTCAAGGACAAGGGGGTCGGCGCCGCGATCGCGACCGCGAAGACGCTGCCGATGATGGCGAAGCGGCGGTTGGTGGTGGGCAAGGCGATCGACGAGGTGAAGGCGGGCGATCTGGAGCCGCTCTGCGCCTATGCCGAGGATCCGAACCCGTCCACATGCCTCATCCTCGTCGCCGAGAAGGTCGACGTCCGCTTTCGAGCGTTCCAGCTACTTCGCAAGCGCGGCTACCTGCACGTCTTCGCGCCGCTGCGCGAACAGGCGCTGGCCGGCTGGCTGCGCAACGAAGCGCGCGCCAAGAAGATCGCGCTCGCGCCCGACGCCGCCGCGACGCTGGCGATTTCGGCCGGTCCCGATCTGGGCCGCCTCGGGCAGGCGCTCGATCAGCTCGCCCTCTACGCGGGCGACCGGACAATTACCGTCGACGACGTCGAGGACCTGATCGCCGAGACCCGGCAACGCGGCATCTTCGAGCTGACCAAGGCCATCGGGGCTGGCGAGGTCGCTCCGTCGCTGGCCCTGCTCGCCAACATGCTCCGCAACCGCGAGCCGGCGCTGAAGATCCAGTTCATGCTGGCGCGGCAGTTCCGCCAGATCTGGCGCGCCAAGGAGCTGGCGGCGGCCGGCGCGTCGCGCGGCGACATCGCCGCCGGCGTCGGCATCAGCCCCTACTTCCTGGACGACGTTCTGATCCCGGCGAAGCGGATTTCGCGCGCGGCGCTGGTGCGCGCCTTCGAGCGCCTGTTTCAGGCCGATCTGGGGCTCAAGACCTCCCGTCTCGATCCCGAGATCACGCTGTCGCGGCTGGTGCAGGCGCTGGCGGAAGACGCGGCCGGAAGCCGCGGCGCCCGCATCATCTAGATGGGTACCCTAGCTCTTGAGGCCGGCGACCGCGACGGTCAGGCGCGACACCGAGCGGGAGGCGGTCCCCTTCTTGATGACGCCCTTCGACGCCGCCTGGTCGATGGCGCGAACCGCCTTGGCGAGCAGCTCTTTGACGCCCTTGGCGTTCTTCGACCCGATCTCCGCGCGCAGCTTCTTGATCGCCGTTCGCATCGCCGTCTTGTGCGCGATGTTGCGCGCCGTCCGCCGGACGCGCTGGCGGTTCGCCTTCTCAGATGACTTGATGTTGGCCACGTATTTTCCTCAACTCGTTCGGCCGCGCATCATGGGGACCGCGCGCTAGGTTGTCAAGCCGAGCCTCTGACGGCCGCGCTTCCCGACACTGCGCTTTTGACCGGGCGCGCGTCGCCGCGACAACCGGGCCGGCAGAAAGTTCCTTCGGAACTCCGAGAGCGACGGCGTGTCCTTCCCAGCAGGAGGCCGTCCATGCAACCAACCGATCCTTCGCCTTCGCGTCGCCAAACACCCCATCGTCCACCGCCGCTCCTCTCCACCGACAACGGAGCGCGCGAGCCCGCGCCCACCCTCGGTCCCGGTCCGCCCGTCTGGGGTCCGGGCGTGCGTCTGGCGGCGAGGGCGCTGCTGGTCGAGGCGCGCTTCCGCGACGTGACGCTCGCGAGCCGCTTCCTGCAGGCCGACGCGGTCGGCGCCTTCACGATCGGCGCGGCGCGCGGCGTCGACGCGCCCGTCAACCCGGCCTGGCTCTCCGAGCCGGCTGCACCGTCGGAGGCGGCTCGCCACGTCCTGGTCGAGCCGCTGCAACCGCTGGTAGACGGCTTCGGGGGTGGCTTCGCCCTGAACCTGACGTCGGCGATGCGCGCCGAGCTCTGCACGCCGGTGCAGCGTCTGGCCCTGGCGCCGGACTTCGGTCGGGCCGAAGCGCCGCTGGTCCTGCCGCCCGGCAGCTTCCTCAGCGTCGCGTGCGGCGAGATGGTGTTCGAGATCCGCACGTCGGATCCGGTGGCCGCGCTGCCCCGACCCTGGCTGTCGGCCGGCTGGCGGGTCAACGCCAAATACATGCTGGCGGTCGCGCTCGCGCTGCTGGCGATCCTCGGCCTCGCCACCCTGATGGCGCCCGATCGGCGCGCGCTCTCGCTCGACGACATCGACGTCTCCCGCCGCTTCGCCGGCTGGCTGACGCTGCCACCGGAGGCGAAGATGCCGGAGATCGACCAAACGCTCGCCTGGCTGAACAAACCCGGCGGCGGTGGAGCACCGGCGGCCGCCCGCCCAGCAGGAGCTGCGGGCAGCCCCAAAGCTCCGCACATCGACGGTCGGCGGGCCACCAAGGGACCGGCTTCCCCGCTCGACGCGCGCGCCGCCGCAGCGCAGATCCGCGCGAGCAGCCTGCTCGCCGTCCTGGATGGGCCGCGGGGCGGATCGCTGGCGGCGCTGCTCGCGAACGAGCCGGCGTTGGGCGCGGACGCGAGCGACGTGCTCGGCCACCTGGACGGCACGACGATCGCCAACGCCTACAACATCGGGGGCCTCGGTGTACTCGGGACCGGGGACGGAGGCGGCGGGACAAATGAGAGGCTCGTCGGGGGCGGCGGTCTCGGAACGCACGGGCGCTTCGGAACCGGAACCGGCCCCGGCGATGGGCCCGGATACGGCGCCGGCGTGGGCCGACTCGCCACGCGCAAGCCGACCGTGCCCGATCCGGTCATCGGCTCCGCGACGGTGCGCGGCTCGCTCGACAAGGAGATCATCCGCCGCATCGTGCGCCGTCACATCAACGAGGTGCGCTACTGCTACGAACAGGCGCTGGTCACCCACCCTTCGCTGGGCGGTCGGTTGGTCGTCCAGTTCACCATCGCCCCGACCGGGCGCGTCCTGGCCTCGCTGCTGCAAAGCTCGACGGTGGGCTCACCGGCCGTCGACGCCTGCGTCGTGCAAGCCGTCAAGCGCTGGGAGTTCCCTCAGCCCGAGGGCGGCGGCCTGGTGATGGTCTCGTACCCGTTTCAGCTCACGCCCGGGGGATGAGCGTCAAGCGCCGCCCGCCGGGTCCTTAGCCGCGTCAGCCGAGGCCCACCTCTTCCAGATCGGCGTCGTCCATGCCGAAGAAGTGACCGGTCTCGTGGAGCAAGGTGGTGCGGATCTCCTCGCGCAGCTCGTCCTCGCTGCCCGCGACGCGCTCGAGGCAGCGCCGGAACAGCACGATCTGCGTGAGACCGGGTTGGCCACCCAGGCTCGAATCGTCGGGGTGAGCCGTTCCGCTGAAGAGGCCCAGCGCGCGCGGATCGAACCCCGCGTCGACGTCCGCCTCGGCCGGTTGCTCGCCGATCACGATCGGCACGCCCTGCAGGAGCGCCCGCGCCCGCGCCGGTAATTCTTCGAGCGCCGCCTCCGAGACCGCGGCGATCTCATCCTCCGACAGGCGTTCTTCGCCGCCCCTGGCGCCGGGCGCGGTGTCGAGCGTCCAGGTCCGCTTCCAGGCCTCGCGCATCTCGCGTTCATCGTTCAGCTCCGAAGCGGCACAGCCGAGCGCGTGCCAGGCGTCCGCCGCCTCTGGGTGCGCCGCCGTCAACGTCCGCAGCCGGGCGCGCGCCAGCGCCGCCTCGCCGAGGGCCAGGTGCAGATCGGCGATCTCCAGCGTCGTGTCGAGATCCTCCAGCGCCACCTCTGGCGGCGGCAGCTCCGCCAGCGTCTTGCGTGCGTCGTCGGGCTCTCCCAGCTCGAGCTCGATCCCGGCCTTGAGCGCCACCGCCGAGAGGTAGTCGCCCTCGTCTTCGGCCAGCTCGAGCGCGCGTGTCGCGTGCCGGAGCGCCTGCGGGGCCGCATCGGGTTCGGTGATGAGGATCTCCGCCAGCCACATCTCCGGCACCGCCCATTCCGGATCGGCGGCCGCAGCCCGGCGCAGAATCGCCATCGCCTGCGCGGTGTCGTCCTCCTCGCGACAGCAGGCCGCCAGCGCCAGCAACACCTCGGGGGATTCCTGCTCGAGCGGCGCCACCGCACGCCGCGCGCCCGCGACGTCCCCCGCTTCCAGCAGCTGCCACGCCCGGTCGAGGCGCGGATCCGTGGGCTCGCCCGTCTCGCCCGATTCGTCGTCTTGCGTCTTCATCTAGGTCGTTGCCCGTCGTGTTGGAGCTTCATTCATTGTTGATTGCATCGGCTTCGTTTTCATTGATTGATCTGTTAGCCCTGGATCGGCAGTGGGAAATTGGCAAGCAGCTCTGGCGCGCCGGCCAGCGCCGCCAGCGACGCCAGCATGTAGGTCGCCGCAACGTCGGTGGTGCGTCGCGCATCTTCGGCGCTGCCAATCGGCGGCGCAACCTCGACCACGTCCGCGCCCAGCAGCGAAAACGCCGCGCCGACGCGCGCGATGAGCGCCGAAACGAACTCCGGGGTGAGCCCGTCGGGTTCCGGCGCGCCGGTCGACGGCGCCGCCGCACCATCCGTCGCGTCGATGTCGTTCGACAGGTAGACGCTGCGAATGCCCAGTCCCTCCAGGTGGCCGATCACGTCGTCGATCACCGCCCCGCCCCGGGCGCGCACCTCGTCGGCCCAGAATTGCCGGACGCCCAAGGTGGATTCCCAGTGCTCCTTCGAACGCGACGACGCGCGGACGCCGACTTGCACCAGGCGCCCCCCGCGGCCGAGCAGCTCGTTGGCGTGGTAGGCCCAGGTCGCGAAGCAGATGCGGACGCCGAGACGTTGCGGCAAAAGATCGGTGTGGGCGTCGACATGAACGATCGCCCAGGCTCCCGCCGCCCGGCGTCCGAGCGCGGCCACGACCGGCCAGGCCACCGAGTGGTCGCCGCCCAGCATGAAGATGCGCAGCGCCGGATTGACGCGAAGGAGCTCGTCGACCACCCGCTCCGCGATCGATAGCGGCGCCACCGGCAAATCGGCGTCCCCGGCCGCCGCCGGGCCGTAAAGCGCGGCGCGGGTCCAGCGCCGTTGCTCCTCGCTCAACATGTCGTCACTGAGGAGCTGCGGTACGACAAACACATCCCCGACATCCAGGATCTCGGAGCGCGCGGCCCGCGCCGGGTAATCGGGGCAAAGGCGCAGCAATGCCGCCCGGATCCCTTCCGGCCCGAAGGCCGCGCCCCGCGCCAGACCGGCACCGCAATCCGAAGGAATCCCAAGCACGACCACCCTGGCCCGACCGACTGCCTCCAGCGCTGTGCGCCATTTGGCCTGCACTTCATCGACATCGCGCGCGCCGTAGAACGTTTGCTGCAACGCCTCCCGCGAACGGCGCCCCGTGCTCACGGTGTGAATGCCCCCGCCGGCCGGCCGCAAAAACCGCGCTATTTGGTTCATTTCAAAACCCCGAATAAGAGCGATTTAGTGTTCGGGTTTCATAACCATTTGTCGCAGCAATTGACCCACTTTTCGCGACAATGCATCAGCTGTGGGTCAAGCCTCGGTCTTTGCTCTGAATTCGTCCACATTGAGGTTGAACCGCTTTGCCCACCGATAAACCAATGCCGGCTTACGGTCGAGCTCGCGCGCCACGCGCAGCATGTTTCCCCGGAATCGCCGCATCATGGCCTCCAGGTCGACGGCGCTGGGCGGCGGGCGCGATTTGCGCCGGCCAGGCGAGGAGCGAATCTTGGGCCCCGCGACGAACGCGACCGGCAGATGCTCGATGGAAATCTTCTCTTCGTCGCGCGAGAGCGCCTCGGCGGACATGACTACCTTGCCGAGCTCACGGACGTTCCCCGGCCAGGGATAAAGGCAGAGCACCTGGAACGCCGAGAGCTCGAGCGGCTTGTTGCGCTCGCCGAGCAGATAGCTCGATAGCGCCCCGAGATCTTCGATCCGGTCGCGCAGCGGCGGGATCCGGATCGGCTCCGCGCCCAGACGGGCCGCCAGATCGGCGCGCAGCCCCAGGCTCCCGGATTGCGACGGCTTGGCGGTCCGACTGGTCGCGGCGATGATCCGCGTCTCGATCCGCCGCGGCCGCAAGCCGCCCACCGGCGCCAGCAGCCTGTCCTGCGTGAAGCGCAACAGCTTGGTCTGCAGCTCGGGCGCCATCTCGCCGATCTCGTCGAGAAACAGCGTTCCGCCCTCCGCCTGTTCGATGATCCCCTGCTTCGCCATGGCGGCCTGCGAGTGCGCGCCCCGCGCGTAGCCAAACAGCTCGGTCTCGACCAGCTCCCTCGGAATGGCGGCGCAATTGATGGCGACGAACCGTCCCGCGCGACCGCTGGCCCGATGAATGGCGCTTGCGTAGACCTCCTTGCCCGAGCCGGTCTCCCCGGTCAGCAGCATCTCCTCCCCCGCCTCGGCCAGCTTACGCAGCTTCCGGCAAATGGTCGCAAAAGCCGGGCTCGTAGTCGCGACCGGCCCTAGCGGTTTCTGCAGCTCGGCCTGGATCGCCGCCAGCTCGTTGATGGTCGCGACGCGAAAAACCATGACGTAGCTGCCCACGAAAATGACCGCCCCGTCGCGCAACCGCACCGACGTCTCGACCGGCTCCCCATCGACGATGGTGCCGTTGGTGCTGCTGAGATCGGTCAACTCGAAGACGCCCTCTTCGGGCGCGCGGGTGATCGCCAGGTGCTGGCTGGAGACCATCCGGTCGGCGAGGATCAGCGACGACTGCCCCGGCTCCCCCTGGGTCGCCTGCTTACGCCCGATGATGAGCGAGCCGGTAAAGGTCGCCACCCGGTCGGCGGCCCCCGGAACGTGCCCCTGGCTGTTGCCAACGATCAGCAACAACGGAACTTTGACGGGGTCGTCTGACGCTTCGTGCCGCGGGACGAAGGTGATGCTCTCGTTCGGTGTAATCACAGGATTACACTGACAATAAAACGTAACTTTGCTTGCGTAAATGGTTTTAAAACCGGAACCCAGAAACGCCAATCCACCCGACCTAACCCCCTGATTTTACGTATCTCCCCCATTGGTTCCCCAGTTGCTCTTGCAAGGTCCGAGAGACGCGTCAGATGCGGCGCGTCCCAGACCAAACCAAGAGACCACAAGGGGACTACATGCTCAAGAAGATTACACTCGGAAGCCTTTTTGCTCTTTCCATTGCGTTCCTAACGGCGGGCCCGGTTTCGGCCCACGCCGCTGCAAAGAAGGCGCCGGTCCCGGCCGCGCCGCAGGGGTTCTGCTGGCCGAGCGGGATGCCCTGCTAAGGAAAGTCATCTCACGGTGGCCTGTATAGCGAGACGGAGGAGACGGGAGGTTTCATCCGTTTCGACCCGCAGTGGCCTGAAGAACGGCGAGCCGGCGCGCGCGTCGGCAGGCCAACACTGAACTTCATCTGCACTCGCGAGGCTCGCGGCTAGGTCACTCGCCTTCACCTCGACCTGATCCCCCGTCTTCGCGCCCGTTGTCACATTTCGCTCTGACCAGAAATGGCGG
>CAYTTF010000024.1:0-24558 GCA_964440665.1 uncultured Myxococcales bacterium
GCGTCACGCGCGACTGGACCCTGGGCATGACGGTCACGCTGATGGGCGGCGAGACGATGCGCCTCGGGCGACGCACCCCCAAGGGGGTGACCGGTTACGATCTGACGGCGCTGTTCGTGGGCAGCGAGGGGACGTTCGGCGTCACCAGCGAGATCACCGTCAAGCTGATCGGGCGGCCGGAGGGGGTCGGCACCTTCATCGCGGTGATGCCCGACGCGGTCGCCGCCGGGCGCGCGGTGAGCGCCATCATCCGCAAGGGCTACCGGCCGCGCGCGCTGGAGCTGCTCGACCGCGCCGCCATCGATCACGTGCGCGCCAAGACGTCGTTCGCGTTTCCCGCCGACGCGGGCGCCGTCGTGCTGGTCGAGCTGGACGGCGAGCCCGACGCGATGGAGGCGGCGGTCCTGCGCTGCGGCGCCGTGTGCGAGGACGAAGGGGCCCGCGAGGTGATCGTGGCCCGCGACGACGTCGACCGCGAGCGCCTCTGGAAGGCGCGGCGCCTGGTCTCGCCGTCGCTGCGCGAGGCGCACGCCTACAAGATCTCGGAGGATATCGTGGTGCCGCCCGGATCCATCGCCGAGATGCTCCGGCGGGCGGACGAGATCGGCGCGCGGCAGCGCCTGCTGATGGCCACCTTCGGCCACGCCGGCGATGGGAATCTCCACGTCAACGTGCTCACCGACGAGAACCACCGCGATCCAGAGGTCGCCGCGCGCATCAAGGCGGCGCTGGGGGAGATCTTCCGCGCCGCGCTGGACCTCGGCGGCACGCTGTCCGGCGAGCACGGCATCGGCATCGCCAAGGCCCGCTACATGGCCTGGGAGCAATCGGCCGAAGTGATCGACTGGCAGCGGCGGCTCAAGCGGCTGTGGGATCCGCAGGAGCTGCTCAACCCCGGCAAGATCTTCGCGACCTGACGAGCGCCGGGGCTGAGCGCCGCGGGCGCGCGCTATTTCACCTCGATCCCGTCGTCTTCCTTGAGACGTTCGATCTTCGTCTGACACTGCGCCTTGATGTTGGCGCGCATCGCGGGGCTGTCGTCGTGGAGCGACTCCTCCAGGATCTCGCGGTAGCTGGTGCACTGGATCCCGGCCGGATCCTTATTGCAGAAGTGGTCGCGCACACGCTCGCAGGGATTCCGTCTGCCGTCGAGCATTGCCATGATCAGCCAGACCAAGCCGGCCATCGCTGCGCCGAGACCGACCGCGCCGAACAGGCGGAAGCGGTTCCGGTAGCGGTTGACGTTGATTTCGCCGGCTTCGCGCCGGATCTGCTCCATCTCTTCGGGCGTCTCATCCATGGTCGGTGCGCGATGTTATAACGGCGGCGCATGCCGCGCCTCCGCGCGAAGGTGGTTACCAAAGCGAACCGGCGCCCAATGCGCGGCAAGTGGCCGCCCGATCCGGCGCGCGTCCGGTCGATCGTGGAGGGCCTGGAAGAGCTTTACCCGGAGGTCGACTGCGAGCTCGACCGCGAGACGCCCTTCCAGTTGATCTGCGCGACTATCCTGTCCGCGCAATGCACCGACGACCGCGTGAACATGGTGACGCCCGAGCTGTTTCGCCGCTATCCCACGCCCCAGGCGATGGCGCGCGCGCCGCTGCCCGCGCTGGAGGGGATCATCCGATCGACCGGCTTTTACCGGCAGAAGGCCAAGAGTCTCAAAGGGACGGCGACGGCGGTGCTCGGGCGTTTCGGTGGGGAGATCCCCAAGACCATCGCCGAGCTCACCACCCTGCCCGGCGTCGCGCGCAAGACCGCCAACGTCGTCCTTGGTACCGCATACGGCATCGCCGAAGGGATCGTGGTCGATACCCACATCCAGCGGCTCTCCATGCGCCTCGGCCTCACCCGCGCGACCGATCCCAAGGGGATCGAGCAGGACCTCATGAAGGTCTTTCCGCGGGAGGTCTGGATCCGCGTCGGTCATCAGATCATCTGGCATGGTCGCCGCGTCTGCTTCGCCCGCAAGCCCAACTGCGCAGGCTGCACGCTGGCGCCGTTTTGCCCGTCGGCGGGGCTGGAGAGCTGAACGGCTCAGCCCCTATCGGCTACGTCACGAAGCGTGTTCATGATCGCCTGGGCCAGCGGCGGCGGGGTGCGTCCCCGAAAAGTACACCTCGTCGTAGGCGCAGGTGGCGTCCTTGTCGGCCGGTTGCGGGTAGTCGACCAGCTTCCCCTCGTAGTTGCGCAGCGTCCACTTGTCGGGCCCGCGCGAGACGACGTAGTCGGGCCCGATCGAGACCTTCCCCATGCCACCCGGCGTATCGATCACCAGGTGGGGAATAGCGAGGCCGGAGATGTGGCCGCGCAGCTCCTGCATGAGCGCTATGCCCGTCTCGACCGAGGTCCGAAGGTGCGAGGTGCCCGCGGCAACGTCGCCCTGAAAAAGGTAGTACGGGCGGACGCGGCAGCGCAGAAGCTCGGTGAAGAGCTTGCGCAGCACCCGCACCGACGAGTTCACGCCGCGCAGGAGCACGGTCTGGTTGCCCAGCGGGATGCCGGCGTCGGCCAGCTTCTCGCACGCGGCGCGGGCCAGCGGCGTCAGCTCCTTGGGGTGGTTGAAGTGGGTGTTGATGTAGAGCGGGTGGTACTTCTTGAGCATCGCGCAGAGCGCGTCGTCGATCCGCATCGGGAGCACCACCGGGACCCGCGTTCCGATGCGGACGATCTCCACGTGCGGGATCGCGCGCAGCGCCGCCAGAATCTCCTCGAGGCGTCCATTCGACAGCGTGAGCGGATCGCCGCCCGAGACCAAAACATCGCGGATGGCCGGCGTGCGCCGGATGTAGTCGAGCGCCTCCTGGAGATCGTCGCGCGAGATCGGCGACTCTTCCTTGCCGACCAGGCGCCGCCGGTTGCAGTGGCGGCAATAGATCGCACAGCGATCGAGCGCCAGCAGGAGGCAGCGGTCCGGATAACGATGAAAAATTCCGGTGGCCGGTGAATGGCTGTCCTCTCCCAGCGGATCGATCAGATCGCCGGGCTCGTTCAGAAGCTCGCGCGCGCTCGGGATGACCTGCATGCGCACCGGACAAGCGGGGTTGTCACGATCGATGAGCGAAAAGTAATACGGCGTGATCGCCACCCGAAATCGCCCCGGCGCCGCGTCCAGTCCCGCCGCCTCGTCGGCCGTGAGCGGTAGGCGCGCCGCAATCTCGTCCTTGCCGGTGATTCGGTTGCGAAGCTGCCAGTGCCAGTCCTCGAAGCCGTCTGCCGTATCACCGGCAAAGATGGGGAGCGCAAACGTCATGTGGTCGCCGCCGCATTGAACGCACCGCCCAGATCCATGGCGACGTCGCCCCCGGCATCTTGAGCTTTTCCACCAAGGCCTCCGCCACCTACGCCCGCGCCGCCGCCACCACGACCGCCGCCGCCCATGCCGCCTCCCCCCGCGCCCCCGCCACCACGACCGCCGCCGCCCATGCCGCTTCCACCAGCGCTGCCGCCACCACGACCGCCGCCGCCCATGCCGCCACCGCCACCGCCCGTGCCGCCACCGCCAGCACCCCCGGTGCTGGCGGCGCCGCCGCCCGCGTCGGCGCCGCCTCCGTCGGCATCGCCCGCGTCGACACCGGGCAGCGCCCCGGAAACGAGCGTGACGGTGATGACCGTCTGCCCGCCGACGTCGATGTTTTGCTGGGTCGCCGTTCCATGGGCGATCGCCAGGCCCGACGCGTCCCTCGCGTCGACGAAGATCGCCACCGGACCCGTCAGGCTGGGGGAAAGCTCGACGCTGAAGCTGGCAGGCAAGCCGATCGGCTTCCCCGGCAGCGGCGTTACCACCAGCTGCCGGGACTGGTTCCCGGCCATCACGATCACGTGCAGCTCCGCCGGATGTAGGGCCAGATCCCCCGCGACCTCGACCAGCAGGATCGAATCCGATCGATGGCAGGCCAGAAGGACGGTAGACGCCGCCACAGCGGCGACCGGAACGAAGGCGCGGCGCTTTCGGTTCACGTTCAAAATCGGTAGTTACCGAGCTCCGTGCTCGGCGGTGTGGCGCCGGGGGTGCGCAGCACGAAATAGGCACCCAGGGCCCCTCCGGCGACAGCGACACCCAGCGCCGCCCACATCCACGGAGCGCCGCGGTGTCCCGAACCGGAGGGTTCTGCCAAAGGCGGCGCCGCGACCAACGCCTCGGTCGCCGCCGGCGGCGCGATCAGAGGCGTCGCGGGGGTGGCCAGCGAGGGCGCCGGCGCCGCCAGGCTCGGCCCGCCCGAAATCGGCGCCGAACCGGAACGCGAAGCGCCCGCATGAGCCGCCCGCGCAGCGGCGGGTGCCGCGCCCAGCGGTGGGGCCAGATCCAGACTGGCGATCTTGGCCTCGATCTCGGCGCGGTTCGGGGCGCCGGGAACCGCGTCCAGGAAGGCGCGGTAGTCGGCGGCGGCGCTGGCGTCTTCGCCGATGCGTCGGTAACACTCCGCGCGGTTGAACAGCACCACCGGATCGTGCAGCTTCTCGTAAGCGAGACTGTATTCCTTGATCGCGGCCTCGCAGCGATCGTTGCCGGCGAGGCCATTGGCCTTGCGCAGGTGGGTGCGCCCCTCCGTTACGGCGTTGCGCGCGCGTGCCGGCGCGGGGTCCGCGATCGACAGCGCGACCGCCGCCGCCAAGGCCAGACCGGCGATCCTCATGGCGACTGCGCGCCCCGAACGCCGAGCCGCCGGACGTAGCCCGAGAGCGCCTGGATCTTGGGAACGCTCAGCCCCGCCCCGAACGCCGGCATCTGCCCCTTGCCCGCCATGATGACCCGCGCGATCTCGTCGTTCGAGGCCCGCGCCTGGAACGCCGGATCATGGAAATCGCGGACGGCCGGCAGGGTCTTCTTGATCTCCGGATCCCCGCGCCCGTCGGCGCCATGACAGCGCGCGCACATCTGCGCGTAGATGACGGCCGGTTCGACCGGCATCGCCGGTCCCGGATCGTCGCCCGTCGTGCAGCCGAAGCCGCCCGTCGTCGCGGCCGCGACGGCGAGACCGAACCAAATGGCAACCCCGCGCCCCATCGCGCGCGATCTTACTCCCCGCCGGCGGGCGCGTCTGGTACGTACAGCGCCTGGCCCCCGTCGCGGAACGCGTCGGCCTTCTCGCGCAGGCCGGCCGTGAGCGCGTCGTCCGGCGCGATCCCCTGCGAAGCCGCGTAGTCGCGGACGTCCTGCGTGATCTTCATGGAGCAGAAATGGGGCCCGCACATCGAGCAGAAATGCGCTCCCTTCGCCGCCGGCGCCGGGAGCGTCTCGTCGTGAAAGGCGCGGGCCGTTTCCGGATCGAGCGACAGGTTGAACTGGTCGTCCCAGCGAAACTCGAACCGCGCCCGGCTGAGCGCGTCGTCGCGTTTTTGAGCCCCCGGGTGCCCCTTGGCCAGGTCGGCTGCGTGCGCCGCGATCTTGTAGGCGATGACGCCGTCTTTGACGTCCTTGCGATTCGGGAGGCCCAGGTGCTCCTTGGGGGTCACGTAACAGAGCATCGCGGTGCCGTACCAGCCGATCATCGCCGCGCCGATCGCCGAGGTGATGTGGTCGTAGCCGGGCGCGATATCCGTGACCAATGGCCCGAGCGTGTAGAACGGCGCCTCGTGGCACACCACCAGCTGTCGATCGACGTTCTCCTTGATCTTGTGCATCGGCACGTGACCGGGACCTTCGATCATCACCTGCACGTCGTGCTTCCAGGCGATCTTCGTCAGCTCGCCCAGCGTCTCGAGCTCGGCGAACTGCGCCTCGTCGTTGGCGTCGGCGATCGATCCGGGCCGCAGCCCGTCGCCCAGACTGAAGGAGACATCGTACTTCTTCATGAGCGCACAGATCTGTTCGAAGTGCGTGTAGAGGAAGTTTTCGCGGTGGTGCGACAGGCACCACTTGGCCATGATCGATCCGCCGCGCGACACGATGCCGGTCACCCGCTTGGCCGTGAGCGGCACGTAGCGCAGCAGCACGCCCGCGTGGATCGTGAAGTAGTCGACCCCCTGCTCCGCCTGCTCGGCCAGGGTCTCCAGGAAGATGTCGATGTTCAGATCCTCCGCCTTGCCCTTGACCTTCTCCAGCGCCTGGTAGATCGGCACCGTTCCAATTGGAACCGGCGAATTGCGGATGATCCACTCGCGTGTCTCGTGGATATCCTTTCCGGTTGAAAGGTCCATCACCGTGTCGGCGCCCCAGCGCACGCTCCAGCGCAGCTTGTCGACCTCCTCGCCGATCGAGGAAGACACCGCGGAGTTGCCGATGTTGGCGTTGATCTTCACCAGGAAATTCCGGCCGATGATCATCGGCTCGGCCTCGGGGTGCTTGCGGTTCGCCGGGATGATCGCCCGCCCGCGCGCGATCTCGTCGCGAACGAAATCGGGGCTCACCCCTTCGCGCAGGGCGACGAAGCGCATCTCCTCGGTGATTTCGCCCCGGCGGGCGTAGTGCATCTGGCTGAAGTTGGTGTCGCCCCGCGCGACCCGCTCGTCGATCCAGGGCTGGCGCAGCTTCGGTAACCCGTGGTGCGGATCGACCGAGCGCTGCCCGGCCGGGTCGTAGACGTCGATCGGCGGCTCGTCGGCACCGACGCTGATCCGGCGCACCGGCACCCGGACGTCGCCGTCCGAAAGGAACACCCGTTCGGAACCCGGCAACTCCGACAGCGCCGCAAGCCCCTCGACTGGATCCTCGACCGTCGGCAACGAACGGCGTTCGTTGCCCCCATTCGTCTCACTTCCGTTTTTCATCTGATCTCGCTTTCCTTCGCCGGCATTACCCGGAGCAGGTTCAGGGGTCGCGCCTGCCCACCAGAAACGGGTAGACGGCGCCTCTCAGCCTTTCGGTCGGCTCCCCCAGCTTTTGTGAAGAACAGGCAAGTTAGCGTCACCGGTCGCGGAATGCAAAGGCGGTGAACCGCGACGGGCGGCCTGCGTCAGTTCCAGTACTTCTTCGACGGGCGAGCGGCGCCGCCGTCGATGACGCGGTAGCGACGGCGGAGCCGGCGGACCTTGAGCGCGCCCCAGGCCTCGGACAGGCCACCCGGCGCCGCGCCCAGGTACCCGACCACCGAGGTCACCAGCGTCGCCGCCAGCTGGGCCCAGTCCGCGCGCAGCAGGCTGGCCAGGACGCCCCACCCGACGAAGATCAGCGCCAGGTGCCGCGCCTGCAGGGTGAGGCCACCCAGGATCTGGGCCGGGGCACGTCCGTAGATCCGACCAAAGGCGACGAACAGAGCGAGCACCGCGAATGAGCAGCCGTCGAAGACGGTGCCCGCGCGGTACGGGCGGAGATGCGTGACCCCGGCCAGCGTGAGATTCGCCAGGACACCGGCGGCCAGAAACAGCGTCACGAACCTGCGCGTCCCCTGCGTCCTCTCGATGAACGCGCCCACGAACCAGAGCCCGATGATGTTGAAGACGAACCCCAGCAGATCGAAATGCACGAACAGCGACGTGACCGGCTGCCAGAGCTCGCCCGAAAACAGCCCCGGACCCAGGGCCAGATGGGCCATCATGGCCGGCCGCGCCTGCGCCACGAAGACGTAGAGGGCGTAGACGATGGCGTCGGCGATGACGAACGCCTTGATCGCCGGCGTCAAACGCTCGGCGATGGGCTGAGACCAGGACGGCCGTACCGGAGGACGCCGCCGCGGAGGCAGATCGGGCATCAGGCTGATCTTACCCCACGGTGCCTCGAGGCGCCGCCTGCCACCCGGCGGGTCACTCGTGGGTTCCGCTGGGATTGCCGTCGCAACCCGGATCGTCGAGGTCGACCCGTCCGTCGCCGTCGTTGTCGATGCCGTCGTCGCACGCCGGCCGAGGCGTCAGCGTCAGCAACCCGAGCTCGGTCACCGCCCCGTCGGCGACGACCCCGCTGACCATCTGGGTCGCGATGGACCCGATCAGGGTGGCCTGCGCGTCGACCGCCTGGACCTGGATGCTCCAACTTCCGGCCGGAACCGGGCGGGTGATTTGCCCCAGCGTGCAGATCGCGAGCACCTGATCGCCGTCCGCGTTGGTGTCGCTCGCGGTCACGAAGATCGCGTCGACCCCGTGCTGGCCACACCCTTCGGCCGCGCTTTGGACTACCGCGCCCGGGTCCGCCGTCGCCAGAAAATTCCAGGTCACCCGATAGCTTCCATCCTGGGTGCACCCGGCGATCGCGAGCGCGGCCGTCACGCAGAGCCCGAGCGCCAGTGAACGCGGCATGGCGCGGCTTATAGCACCGTCTTGCTACTGGGACGCAGGCGAAACCACCAGCACCGCCGGGGTAGGCGTCTCGTTCGTGCCGCAATTGTTGATCACGAGCGGGGGCGAGTACTGCTGCGGCGTCGCGAGCGACGTGCCGTCGGCGGCAAATAGACTGACGGTGATATCGTACGAACCGGATCCCGCGAGAGGCACGTCGATCGAACCAAAGGACTGGGCGGCCAGGCAGGCCTGCGGGAACACGGAACCGTTGACCGTCGCGCTCACCGTAGCGGCGCCCGCCGCCGCACACGTCACAAATGCGCCGGAGCTGTTCTGAATCTGCCAGTCGACCAGGAGGTCTGGCAGGCACGAGCCGTAACCCGAATTGTATCCGGAGTCGTCGACGATACACCCCGACGTCGTGACCGCGAGCGCCGCCGCGCCCGCCAGCAGCACGACGCGAAGGGAGGTGCAGGCGAAGTTTCGAATTCTGCTGGTGGTCTTCATCTCGAACTCCTTGGTTATTCTTAGGGAGTGGCGCAGACGCTTCCATTGCAGGCGTCCGCGCACGGGGCTACCAGCGTAAACGCTTCGACCTCGGTCGGCTGGCCGTACACGACCTGACGCAAGATCGGTGCCGGGGTGATAACCCCCGAAAGCGGGCCGCCATCGGCGCCCAAAGCGACCACGGAGACGCTATAGCTTTGGCCGTTCTGGGTCGGCTTGATGTCGAAGGGCGTCGATCCGGTCTGCCGCTCGCAAGGAAAGTCACACTGGGCCTGACCGGCACAGGCGTCGACACCGTCGCCACCGCCGGCGTCGATGCCGCCGCCGACCAGGACCAGCTTCAAGTGCACCTTCGCAATAGCGGGGTTGGCGCAGCTGCAGTCGGTGATGCCCCGACCGTCGGGTGCGATCACGACCCAGCTGATCTCGACCGACCCGCCGTCGATCTTCACGCAGGCCGGGATCAGGCCGGCCAGGCAAGCAAGGACGGTCGTGGTGGCCAGCGTGGATTTCGTCATCGGTCGGCCGTGGTCTGAAACTCAAGGGTAGGAATGGCGCCCGATCATGTCAAACTGCGGGCCACCGATGGAGGTCACCCTCTGATGCTACCGCTCATCCTGCAGGCCGGCGCCGGGGAGGCGCGGCTCGATATCATCTCCCTCATCTTGAACGCGTCTCCCGTGGTCAAGGGGGTGCTGGGGCTGCTCATCTTCATGTCGGCCGCTTCCTGGTTCGTGATCGGATCGAAGGCGCTCTACCTGTCGAGCGCGTCGTCGCGATCGGCCAAATTCCAGGACGCCTTCTGGAAGACCGGGCGCCTCGACGAGATCTGGCGGATGAGCGAGGCGGCCGCGCCTTCTCCGGTGGGCGAGGTGTTTCGCGCCGGTTACACCGAGCTGGCCAAGCTGCAGAAACGCCGGCAGGAGAACGCGGACGGGGCCAGCGAGGCGATGCTCGGCGACATCGAGAGCATCCAGCGCGCGCTACATCGCGCGAGCACCACCGCCATCACCGAGATGGAATCGCGGGTCCCGCTTCTCGGCACCACCGCCAGCGCGGGGCCGTTCATCGGTCTGTTCGGTACGGTGTGGGGCATCATGAACTCCTTCCGCAACATCGGCGCCAAGGGGGCCGCCAACCTGGCCACGGTCGCTCCGGGCATCGCCGAGGCGTTGGTGGCCACGGCGATCGGCCTCATGGCCGCGATTCCGGCGGTCATCTTCTACAACTACTTCTCGCGGCGGATCCGGGTCATCAGCTCCGACATGGAGACCTTCTCGAGCGACTTCCTCAACATCGTCCGCCGGAGGTTCTTCTAGCCGTGGCGATGTCGGGCGGTGGCGGCGGCTCGATGCTGACGGAGATCAACGTCACCCCGCTGGTCGACGTCATGCTGGTCTTGCTGATCATCTTCATGGTGACGGCGCCCATGCTCCAGACCGGCGTCGACGTGAACCTGCCGCAGGCCAAGGCCCAGACCATCCCCGACGACGAGGGCAAGCTGATCCTGACCGTCACCAAGGACAAGCGCGTCTTCCTGGGCAAACTGCAGATCCCCTGGGACGACATCGAGAAGATCCTCAAAAACAACGCCAAGCTCAACGCCGACCACGAGCTCTACCTGCACGCCGACCGCGCGCTCAGCTACGGCGACGTGGTCAAGGTGATGGCGGCGGTCAAGCAGGCTGGCGTCGACAAGCTGGGCATGGTCACCGATCCACTGGAGTAGCGCATGGCGCGAGAGGGGATGCGACGCGGTCCGCGCCGGAACTTCGCGGGGCTGCTGGTCACGGTGGCCCTGCACGGCGCGATCTTGCTGACGGTGGCGCGGGCGCACGGCAAGGACGAGACGCCGATCATCGTGCAGCACGACTTCGTGGAAGCGGAGATGGTCAAGCTCGGCAAGCCGCGCGACAAATTCTGGCTGCCGCGTATCGTGCAACCGCCGCGCCCGACGGCGCCGCCCGACGCCATCAAGCTGGCCGACGATCCCAACGCCAAGCCGGCGCCCGCCGAGGCGCCGCGTCCCAACGACCCACTGATCTCGAAGAACCTCAAGCGCGCGCTCGAGCGGGCGCAGAAGCTGGAGGCGCTGGCCACGCCGGAAGAGCCCGACGAAGGATCGCTCAGCGGATCGAAGCTCGGGACCTCGAACCACGAGGTGGGGGACCAGTACCTCGCGCAGGTCAAGGGCCTGCTCACGCAGAACTTCGATCTGCCGGCCGGAATTGCGCCCAACCAGATCGCCAACCCGCCCGAAATCCGCTTTCACATCGGCGCCGACGGCACGCTCTCGGACATCAAGCTGGTCAAGACATCCGGCAACAGCTTCGTCGACGATGCCTGCGTGAGCTCGGCGCAGACCACGCGCAAGGTCCCGCCCCCGCCCTCGAGCATCCATGGTATTAGGGTCGCGTGCGAAAAGTCTTGAGGCGACTGGCGACCGCGCTGCTCGCGGCGGCGCTTGTCGCGCCAGGCTCGGCCCGGGCCGAGACGCCGAACGGCGACGAGGATCTCCCGGCCATTCGGATCTCCGCCAGTGGCATCGAGATGCTCAAGCTGGCGGTGCCGCGCGCCGAAGGCGACGCGGAATCGGCGCGCACGGCATCCGAGACCTTGTCCAAGGACATGGACATCACGGGCCTCTTCAAGATTCTCGACCAGACGTCGTTCCCTGCCGAGCTTCAAAACGAGGGGCTCAACATCTCGTCGGCGCTCTGGACGCAGGTTGGCGCGCAGGCGGTCATCAAGATGAAGGCTTCGGGCGGGAGCCTGGAGGGGCGCGTCTATGTCGTCGCGCGGGGTGACGCCGCCGTGCTGTCGAAGAGCTACCGCGCCGGCGACATCCGCGACGCCGTGCACGAATTTGCCAACGACGTGGTCCAGTCTTTCACCGGCCAACGCGGCGTGTTCGGCTCGCGCATCGCCTTCGGGTTCACCGGCCACAGCGAGCATGAGATCGGCGCCGTCGACGTGGACGGAGGCCGGATGGCCGTCCTCACCAAGATGGGCGCCGACAGCCTGCTGCCCGCCTACTCACCCACGGGCGGCGAGATCGCCTTCACCTCGTACCTGCGCCAGAACCCCGATCTCTGGATCGTCTCCGCCGGCGGTGGACGCGCCCGCCGGGTCTCGAAACAGCCCGGGCTCAACACCGGCGCCGCCTGGTCGCCGAACGGGCATAGCCTCGCGCTCACCCTGTCTTACGAGGGGAACTCGGAGATCTACCGAATCAGCCCCGACGACGGGCGCGTCGAAGCGCGGCTCACCAACAATCCCGGCATCGACAGCTCGCCGGCGTTCTCGCCCGACGGATCGCAGATCGCGTTCGTCTCGAACCGGCAGGGCTCGCCGCAGATCTTCGTGATGCCGGCCTCGGGGGGCGCCGCCAAACGCCTCACCTTCCTGGGCAAATACAACCAGACGCCGCGCTGGAGCCCGCGCCCCGACAAGTCGCAGATCGCGTTCACCGGGCGCGACGAGCGCGGCGTCTTCGATATTTTCATTCTCGATGTCAAGAGCGGCAAGGTCGATCGCGTGACGCAGGGCAAAGGCTCGAACCTGGATCCGACCTGGTCACCCGACGGGAAGCTGCTGGCCTACACCTCGAGCCGCGGCGGCCTCTTCGTGAACAACCCCGAAACCCATCACGAGGTGCTGATCTGGCGCGGCAGCGCCTCGTCGCCGTCCTGGGGCCCGGCAAAACGACAACCGTAGCCGCTCCCGGCGTGGCCATGAACCTGGCGACTATCGACGTGGGGACGAACACGGCGCTGCTGCTGGTGGCGCGGATCGGCCCCGACGGGACGGTCCAGGCTCTGGATGAGCGCGCGGAGATCACCCGCCTCGGGCGGGGAATCGGCGGAGACGGGGCGCTCCACACCGAGGGAATCGAGCGGACCTTGGCGGCGTTGCGCGCCTACGCGGCGATCGCCGGCAGACACGGAGCGGAGATCGCCGCAGTCGGCACGGAGGCCCTCCGGCGGGCGCCCAACGCCATCGCGTTCCTGGAACCCGCCGCGCAGATTCTGGGCACGCCGATCGAGGTGATCGACGGCGCGCGCGAGGCCGCGCTCACCTTCCGGGCGGTGGCCACCGCCTTTCCCGACGCCTTGACCGGCGTGCTGGTGGTGGTCGACATCGGGGGCGGATCCACGGAGATCGTGATCGCGTCCGGCGGCAAGGTGACGTTCAAGGTGAGCCTGCCGCTCGGCTCGGTCCGCTTCACCGAGCGGTTCATTCGGCACGATCCGCCCGAGCCGGCGGAGACAACCGCCATCATGCAGGCGATCGACGCCGCCATCGCCGAGGTGCCGTTTCCGACCGGCCAGGCGGTCACGCTCGTCGGCGTGGCCGGTACGGTGACCTCCCTGGCCGCCATGGCCGAGTCACTGGCCAGCTACGATCCGCTGCGGGTGCATGGGTACCGGCTGTCGCGCGCCGCGATCGCGCGCCAGATCGCGCATCTGGCGACCGCGAACCAGGCCGCGCGCGAGCGGATCGTGGGCCTCGATCCGCGTCGGGCCGATGTGATCCTGGCGGGCGCTCTGATCCTCGACCGGATCGCCGTAGCCGCGGGCGTGGCCGAGGTGCGGGTCAGCGATCGCGGCATTCGCTGGGGGCTCCTGCACGAGCTGGCGGAGTCGCGTCGCGTCGCTTGAACCGGCGGGTCCCCGACGGTACTTTCTGGCCATGCCCGGCGCTTGGTGGCCCTGGATCTGCTGTCTCGGGCTGGCCGCGACCGCGGCTGGGTGTCGCGCTCGGACGCCGGCCCCGAACACGCCCTTCACAGACGATTTCGAACGGGCCGAGCTGGGCCCGGCCTGGAACGCCACCGGTCCTAGCTACCGAATCGCCGAGGGACAGCTCGAGGTGACGAACGGCTACAACCACCCGGCCTGGCTGCGCCGCCCGCTGCCGCAGAACGTCCTCATCGACCTCGACGTGGCCTCCAAGAGCCCGGCCGGGGACATCAAGGTCGAGCTCTACGGCGACGGAGAATCGTTCGATCCGGACAAAGGGGGCTACACTTCGACGGGTTACGTGCTGATCTTCGGTGGGTGGCACAATTCTCTGTCGGTCATCTGCCGGCAGGACGAGCACGGCGAGGGCCGCAAGGCCGAGCGCAACGACGTGCGCGTCGAGCCCTTCCGCCGCTACCATTTCACGATCGCGCGCAAAGGTGGCGCCATCGAATGGGCGATCGATGGCCGCCCGTTCTTGGCCTGGACCGATCCGGCGCCCTTCGGCGGCGCGGGGCACGAATATTTTGCGGTCAACGACTGGGAAGCCGACGTGACCTTCGATAACCTCAACATCCGGCCAGCGCCGTAGGAACGATGGGCGAACCTCCGCCAAGTCCCCCTTTCGATCTTGGCCGCGCACTCGCCGGCTTGAAAGGGCGCAAGACCGCGCTCATCTACATGCACGACAACCCCGATCCCGACGCGCTCGCGGCGGCGATGGGGCTGGGGTCCCTTTTCGAATACGAGCTGGGCGCGACTGTCACGCTGGCGCATGGTGGGATCGTGGGGCGCGCCCAGAACCGGGCCATGGTCGACACCCTCAAGGTGGCGCTCATGCCGGTCGAGCAGGTCGATCCCGACGCCTTCGAGATCATCGCCCTGGTCGACAGCCAGCCCGAGACTGGCAACAACTCCCTGCCGCCCGGACATCGCATCGACGTGGTGATCGATCACCATCCGCTGCGCCCCGGGAGCGCGCGGGCGGCGTGGTGCGACGTCCGCTCCGACTTCGGCGCCACCTCGACCATCGTGTTCGAGTACCTGCGGGCGCGCGGCGCCCCGCTCGACGTGAAGCTGGCGACGGCGTTTTTCTTCGCGCTGCGCACGGAGACCCGCGACCTCGGCCGTGAATCGACGAACGCCGAGCGCGACGCCTACCTGGCCCTGGTGACGCAGGTCGATCACGGGTTGCTCTACCGAATGAGCCATCCCAAGGTGCCGTGCGCGCACTTCGCCGCGCTCGATCGCGCGCTCAGATCGGCCCAGGTCTTCGGTGAGGTCGTGGCCGTGAACCTGGGGACCCTGGGATATCCCGACCTGGTCGCCGAGATCGCCGATCTCTTGCTCTCCTATGAAAGCGCGCGGATGGTGCTCTGCATCGGCGAATACGAGAAGAGCGCGTACTTGTCGCTGCGGATGGAGGCCGACAACGCCCGCGCCGGCGCGGTCATGCGTCACATCGTCGGGCAGGACGGGGCGGCCGGCGGCCACGGCACCATGGCCGGTGCGCGGCTCTTCGCCAACATCACGTCGGAGGATGGGCTCGAAGCGACCTTCCAGGAGATGGTGCGCCGGCTCCTCGAGGTCCTCGGTCACCCCCCGACGGCGGGCGAGCCACTGCTCCGCCCCAACAACCCGCGAGAGTGATCTTCGCGTGGGCGAAGGCGAGATCCAATCCACCCCGCGCTTGCCGAGCCCTTCCCGGGGGGGGACTAGGCGATGCCGGCCGCTCGAAGGGGGCTGCCGTGCGACGCGCCGTCCGAAGGGGCGGACTCCTGGTGTGCGAGACCGAAATAGAGGCCGAGCGCCATCAGCAAGAGCACACCCGTGCAGAGCGCTAAAGTCCGAATCCACCTATTGCGCGTGCGAACAACCCAGCGGCCGCTGCGATGCGCGCCCCGATGTCCGCGGCGCGCACGCCTGCGGCGCACCGAGACCTGCTCGTGCTGGAATGCCGGTGCAATGGTGGGGATCACCACGCTGCCACCGGGATTCGGCCGGCCATTCGTCATGCGCGGACTCCTTGCGAAGGGTGCCTCGCATCTTACAGCGATCCGATCGGGGGATCTAGCGCACGTTCAGTACGACGACGAGACCCCAGACCACCAGCGAAATGACCGACGCCACCACCACCGCCCAGATCGTGCGGACCTTTTCCTTCGAACGGGGAACCGCCGTTTCCAGGGTTCCTTTGTCAGCGCCCGTCATTTTTGCCCGCTGGAGTAGATGGACCCATTCGTCGATTGAGGCAAGAGGTGACCCCCTTTTTTTGAAATTTCGTCATCGCTTTGACGCACGGACGCGACGCGCGACGTCCACTTGAACCTCCGACCCCACCGCGTCCGTCGGCGGCTAGTATCTGCGGCTGGGGTGACTCTTGAGCGTACCGGCGGCGCCGTCACGCACCTGGCGCATGATCTCGACCGTGCGGTGGCAGTAGGGGCAAAGCGCCACCTTGGCACCGGCCAGAATCGGCACCACCCGCATCGTTCCCTTACAACGGCTGCGTTCGGTCGAAGGTCGCAAAGCGCCAGCTACTATAGGTGACGCCGTCACGCCGTGCACGCGCACGGCCAAGCCCGTCATCTCTCAGGCGGCAGCGAGATCGGGCGCGATCAACCAAGCGTGTGCCGACCGGACCGGGCCCTCCTCGGCCCTGCCAACGAAGGGAACAGCATTTTGAATCAGATCGTGCCAGCCGTCGCCGAAGTCCTGCTTCTTGGCGGTAAAGGTCAAGGCGACCAGCGCCGTATGGCCGGGCGGGCTCTCGATGAACATCTCCGTCGACCGAGCGCCCTGGGGTCCGGTAAAGGTCCCAACGGCGCGGTAGGACCCGTTTCCCTCCGCCTGGACATTCCGGCTGTGAAATGCGAACAGGTTCGGGCCATTCCTCACGCCGCTGGTTGCGTCAATGGCGAGCCGGACGCTCACCCGGTCGAGGTCGGGACCGAAGGCCAATCCCGACTCCCAGTCCTCGAATTTTCCCCGCAGCAGGAAGTCGCTCCCACCCACATCGAGCTCGATGCTCGGACGGGAAAGGCTCAGCTCCGGGCCTGTCTTTTGCTGGACGATGGTTTCCACCCTCTTACCATATGCACCGGGAGGTGAGGGTCTAGTGCCGGTCCAGTCCAGGGGGATCGGTCACGACCCACGCATGAGGTGCTCGTACGGGTCCGTCCGGTGGGCTGGCCCCTGATTTTCGGGTAAAAGAACGGATCAAGGAGATCCCATGACGAAGAAGAGTACCAAGGGTGTCATGATCGCCGCGATGGCAGCCGGCCTGCTCAGCGCGGGCGCGCCCCTCGTCGTGTCCGCCGCCGACTCCGCCAAGATCCACTGTCAGGGCGTCAATGCGTGCAAGGGCAAGAGCGCCTGCGCCACCGCCACCAACGGTTGTTCCGGGCAGAACGCCTGCAAGGGCAAGGGCTGGATCGAGATGTCCGAGAAGGACTGCAAGGCCAAAGGCGGCCAGGTCGCCAAGTAGACGCAGCGTCGGGCGGGGCGTGCGGCGCGCCAGCGCGGGCGGCGGCCCCGCAGCGCTGGCCTCCTGACGGCCTCGAACGTTTCAGCCCGCTCTGAATTGGAAGTCGCGCTCGCGAACGACCTGTTTTTCGACCAAGTCGACCAGGAAGGCGCGCCCCTCGCCGACCATGCCGTTGAAGGTCAGCAGATACCAGACGTCGAGGGCCCAGCGGACGTGGCCGCTCTCGCAAGGCGGCGACCACTCCGTCGGCTCGAGATCGCCGAGGCCCGGCGCCCGAATGCGGCCGTTGACACGCAGCTCGCGGAAAGGCGTCGAGGCCCGCACGATGTCGATGGCCTGCGACGAAGCCGCGGGCTGGATCTGGCGCCGCCATTCGCTCACCAGTCGAAGACGCGCCGGACTGCCACCCAGATCCGTTTCGGCCTCGTAGGCCTCGTCGGCCGGAAGCCCGGCAAAGTCGGAGACGTCGAACTCCGGAAACAGATCCTCGGCGGTGATGGCCCGCTCGCGCGCGGCGCAGGCCTCGTCCAGCTCGCGGCGCCCCTCGGCGGTGTAGTACGCGTAAAGGCGCAGCGCCGCGTGGCGGGACGGGAGTCGGTGGTCCCAGTCGATGACCCAGAGCGCGCCCGCATACTCGGCGTCGCCGAACGGCACGAGCGGCGGTATCGCCGCCGCGATTCGCGGACCCGCATCGACCCGGGCGAACAGCCCTTGCTGCACGAGGCGCGGGTGCACCCGCATTTCGCCTCGGAGGACGTCGCGCAGATCGAGAGCCATCGACACGGCATTTTACGTCCAGGCGGCCGCGGCGCCTAGCGGGCCCGCGACCCGAGCGCCCATTTCCGGGCGATACTGGCCGGGTGCGCTCCACGCGCCTGCCCTGGGACCCGCCGGAAAACGCGCTAGCCGCCGTCGCGCGTGCCGCGGCGGCCGGCGGCGCGCTGCTCGATCTGACCGAATCGAATCCGACGGTCGTCGGGCTCCCCTATCCCACCCTGGCGCTCGCGGCCGCGCTGGCTCGGGCGCCGGTGGCCCAATACGCGCCGGCGCCCCTCGGCCTTCCGAGCGCGCGGGCGGCGGTGGCGGCGGACTACGCATGCGCCGGTGTCGCCGTCGATCCGGATCGGATCGTGCTCACCGCGAGCTCCAGCGAATCGTACGGCTTTCTGTTCAAGCTCTGCTGCGATCCCGGTGACGCGGTGCTGGTGCCCGAGCCGAGCTACCCCCTCTTCGAGTACCTGGCGCGTCTCGATGGGGTCGTCCCGGTCGGCTATCGGCTGGCGTTCGACGGCGTCTGGCACATCGACTTTGCCAGCGTCGGCGAGGCGCTTTCGACCGCCCGCCGTGCGGGACAGCGACCCCGCGCCCTGATCGTGGTCAACCCCAACAACCCAACCGGCTCGTTCATCAAGCGCGACGAGCTCGGCCGCCTGGCCGCGCTGTGCGGAGAGGCCAATCTGGCGGTGATCTCCGACGAGGTCTTCGCGCCGTACCCGTGGGCCCCCGATTCGACCCGCGTGTCCACCCTCGCCATCGAACCGCTGTTCGAGTCGGCCGGCCCCGCCTTCAGCCTGGGGGGGCTGTCGAAGGCCTGTGGGCTACCGCAGCTCAAGCTCGGGTGGATCGTGGTCGGCGGGAGCGGGCCTTCGCATTCTGTCGCCGCGTTGGAGCTGATTGCCGACACCTACCTTTCGGTCGCGACGCCGGTCCAGGCCGCTGCCGGCGATCTGCTCGCGCTTGGCGTCGAGGTGCGCGCGGCGATCGCGACCCGCGTCGCCCAAAACCGCGGCACCCTCGCCGAGGCGCTGCCAGCGACATGCCCCTGCACGCTGCTGCCGGCGGAAGGCGGCTGGTCGGCGATCCTGCGCCTTCCGGCCAGCCAGAGCGACGAGGCCTGGGCGACCGCCCTGATCGTCGAAGACCGCGTCCTCACGCACCCGGGCTATTTCTTCGATCTGAGCGGTGGCACGTTCCTGGTCGTGAGCCTGCTTCCCCGACCCGAGGTTTTCAGAACGGCGATCGCGCGTCTTGTCGCCCGAGTGGACGCCGCCCTGAGATAATGGCGCCGTGCTCGCGGCTCTGGTTCCCGCCTACGCCATCGCGATCCTCATGCCCGCGGGGCCCGACGACGGCTGCCCGTCGCCTCGACAGATCGGCGACGCGCTCGGCGCGCACCTACCGGGAATGGTCCTTCCGCTCGGACACGCGACCGGGCCCACCACGCTTGATCTGGCGGTGACGACGGACGCGACCGGCGCCATGCGGATAGATCTGACCGACCCCGAGGGCGTTCCGCTGCTGCACCGATGGCTGCCGGCCATCGAGCACGGCCACGGCGGCGATTGTCCGGCACTGGCCGAGACGGCCGCCCTCATCGTCGAGCGCTACTGGCACGAAGTCGGGTACGACGTCGCGGTCGAGGCGCCCAGCCCGCCGCCCGAGCCACCCGCCCGACCGCCGCCGGCGCCCATCGAGAAGCCTTCCGCGAAGCGGAGCGCCAAGCCGATGGCGGCGGTGGTCGAACCGCGCGGGCCGCCGCCATCGCCACCCGTGCCGCTGCCTCCGCCACGTTGGTGGATCGGAGCCGGGGCGGGCGGGCGTCTCGGCGACGCCAGCACGCGCGAGGGCTCGGCTTCGATCGCCTTCACGGTGGAACGTCCGATCCAACCACATCGTGTCGGCCTCCGTCTGTCCGCTGCGACCGACCCCAGCGTGACTTACCAGTGGTCGACCGAGACCTCGACCGACGACGTCACGCTGCGCCAGTTTCCGGTTCGCATGGGCGCCCACCTGGCCGTGCCGCTCGGTCCCGGCCAGCTCGAGCCCGGGATCGGCGTCGACCTCGACGTGATCTCGGCGGCTGTCACCGACACCTCGGGCTCCCGGACGCACCTCTCCGGCAGTCCCGGGGTCGACGCGGCCATCGGCTGGGCGGTGCGGTTCCGGCCCGGCCTCTATTTGCGCCTCCTGGGTGATGCGGGAGCCGAGGTCCCGTATCACTTCGTAACTGCGCCGAACCAAACGCCATTCTGGAGTACACCCCGCTTCTACCTCGACTTTGGACTAGAATTGGGCTTCTGGTTTCCGTGATGAAGGGAAACAGGCGCGGTCACTAATCATGCAAGAAGGTCCCGTGAATACGCCTGCCCACTTGCACGCGGTGCCGATCGGCGGAAGCCCGATCGGCGACATGGAAATCGTGACCCGTTGCCGGCGCGGCGACAGCCACGCTTGGCGGACGCTCTACGATCGTTTCGCGCCGGTCGTCTATCGCTTCCTGTCCGCCTTCGGGGTCCCGCTGGAGGATCGGGAAGACGCCTGCCAAGAGGTCTTCGTGGCCGTCTACAGGAGCCTGGGCCACTTTCGCGGCGAGGCGCGCCTGTCGACCTGGATCTACCGGATCGCCGCGCGCCATGCTTCCCGCACCGCACGTCGCCGGCGCGTCCGGAGCTTGCTCTCGACGCTGCTGGTGCGCGAGCCGCCGCCGCCGCCGGCACCGGATCCGTCCGAACGGAGCGAGCGCCTCCAGATCCTCGACGATTTGGTCTCCAAGCTCTCGCCTAAAAAAAGGCTGGTGCTGGTGCTCTTCGAGATCGAGGGCGTACCGATCGAAGAGGTCGCGAAGATCGCGGGGTGCCCCGAGAACACCGCTTGGTCTCGCCTCCATTACGCGCGGGCCGAGCTGACGGCGATGGCGCGGCGGAGGATCCGTTGAACGGGCGGAGCTGGCCCGGCACGTCCGGGTCCGATCCGGCGGAGGTCTTTCTGCGACGCGCGCTCGACGATGCGGCGCGGCGCGCCCCCGACGACGTGACCCTTCGCCGCGGCTGGACCGCGGTGGCGGCGCCGGTGAAACCACCACCCGCGCGGAGCTGGTCGCGAAGCTGGTCATGGTTCGCCGGTGGCGTCGCGACCACGGCGGCGCTCGCCCTGGTCTGCGGCCTCTGGCTGTGGCCGCGCGCGGTGGCGACCTTGGCGTTGATCTCGCCGGTGACGACGCCCCCCGCGCCCGCGCAGGTGGCCCTTGGAGCGCGGCGACTGACGCTGGAAGGTGGGGTCGAAGCCCAGCTCGGCTCGTCGGGCGTCATGCGCATCGAAGACGGTGCGCCGCGGGTGGAAAAGGGCGAGGTCCGGTTCAGCGTGCCCCATCGGCCGCCCGGACATCCCTTCGTCGTTCGCGCCGACGACTACAGCGTCGTGGTGGTCGGCACGCGGTTCGGGGTTGTCGTCAATGACCAGGTGGTGGGCGTCGACGTCGACGAGGGCATCGTGGAAGTCCGACAGACCGCGACCCAGCGACGGCTCGCCCGCCTGTCGCCGGGCCAGGTCTGGCATAGCGCCGACGTCTCTTTGGAAACGAGCGGCGCGCCGGCGCCCGAGCCACCGGCGCCCGCCCTGCCCGTCTCTCCGGCCGTGTCGGCGCCGGCATCCGCACCCGAGCCCGGTCATGTCCATGTCCGCATCCATGACCACCGGCAAGCCGCGCGGCCCGCGGCGCGCGCGCTTGCGCTGGCGACGCCCGGCGAGGGATCCGCGACCGCCGGACGCGCGGCGATCACGTCCACGCCGGCGGGGCTCTCGACGGCCAGTGACGAATCGGCCAACGCCGCACGGTCGGCCCTCTCCGCGGGCGATGCGCCGAGGGCGCTCCAGATCTACCGAGCCCTGGCGCTGAAGACCGGACCGGCCGCTGAAAATGCGGCCTACGAAGTGGGCAAGGTCCTGAACGAGCGCCTGGGTCAACCGGCGAGCGCGGTGGCCGCCTGGCGGCGCTATCGGGTCGACTATCCCGACGGGATCCTGCGCGTCGAGGCGGACGTGTCGATCATCGAGACGCTCGCGCGCACGGGCGACTCGGACGACGCGCTCGGTGAAGCGAACGACTTCCTCCGCCGACACCCGGACAGCGAGCGCCGCGCCGAGATCGCGCGTCTGGCGGGTGACCTCTATCGCGCGCGCGGCGACTGCCGGCACGCGGTCGGCACCTACCAGATCGTGCTCGGTGCGTCGCGGCCGCGCGACGTGGTGGAGATCGCCAGCTTCCGCCGCGCCGCCTGTCTGGTCCGGCTCGGCGATGCGGGCGGCAGCGAAGCGGCGCGCGCCTACCTCCGCACCTACCCGACTGGCCGCTTCCGCACCGAGGCGGCCGCGCTGGTCGGGGACGGGGCGCGGTCCGTCGACGGGCGCGCGCGCCCCCAGTAGAGGCGGCCGTGCAGGGTCGGGGTCGGATCTCTCTCGATAGCGCGCTCGCGTTCCTGCTTGCCGGGGCCTCGGTTTGGTCTTGCGGGCAGACCGTCGTCCTCGAGGATCAGATCGCCGACGGCGGTACCTCCTCGCCCAAGGATGGCTCGTCCAGCGACGGCTCGTCCAGCGACAGCTCGTCCAACGACGCGCGCTGTATCGGCAATCCGCCGCAGTTGTTTTTCAACCAAGAGACTCCCGAGATGGTGGTCGCCCTGGATCGCTCGTCGGCGATGAACGATCCGTTCGGTGGCGACGCCAGCGAGCTGATCTCGGCCCTCAACGCCCTCCGTGCGGAGGTCCTTCACTTCAGCGCACAAACCCCGAGCGGCCTGCCCCTCATCCGTTTCGCCTTCGTCGACTTTCCCGACAGCGCTCCCGACTGCAACGCGGCCCCCAATTGCTGTTCCAGCAACGTCACGCCCACCACCAGCGACAGCGCCTTCGAAGCGGCGGCGGTCTGCAATCCGCCGCGCGACTGCTCTCAGGCTCCGCAGCGTCCGACCGCCTATGCCCTATCGAGGGCTCAGAGCTTCTTGGAGATCGAGCCGCAGACGGGGCAGCGTTATGTGCTGCTGGTGACCGACGGTCCGCCGAGCGGCTGTAGCGCCTCGGGCAGAGACCCCTGCGGCGATTCCATCACCGAGGTCGGATCGCTCGCGAATTCGGGCATCAAGACCATCATCGTCAGCATCGGCGACGTGTCCAATGCCTCCTGCCTCCTAGATCTCGCCAGCGTCGAGGGGGCCCAGGGGGTGCCTTTCTTCTATCCCGCGTCCTCCCCGCACGATCTCACCATCGCACTGTCGACGATAGTCAGCAACGTGGCCCAGGGGGCTTGTCGTTTGGATCTGACGACGATGCCCCTCGATCCCGAGCAGATCTCCGTGCTGTTCAACGGCGTTTCGGTCCCGCGCGATATCAACAATGGCTGGAGCATCGCCGGCAATGGCGGATCCCGCCTCATGCTCGCCGGAGTCGCCTGCCAGCAGCTGATACAAGACGGCACCTTCGGCCTCAGGATCTCCGACGGCTGCTCCGGCGGCCACTTCGGGCCGCAGACCCCGTAGCCTGAACCGCCGCCACGGGGCTATCCGAGCGCCGTTTCCAGATCGGCGATCAGATCGTCGACGTGCTCGATCCCGACGGAGAGACGAATGAGGCCGTCGCCGATGCCGAGCGCGCGCCGGCGCTCGGGCGGGATGGATGCGTGGGTCATGAGCGCGGGGTGCTCGGCCAGCGACTCGACGCCGCCCAGCGATTCGGCGCACGTGAAGACCCGCAGGCCGCGCAGGAAGGTGCGCGCGCGCGCGAGGGCGCCGCGGGAGCCGGTCTTGCCGCGCAGGACGAAGCTGACCATCCCGCCAAAACCCGTCATCTGCCGCCGGGCCAGCGCGTGCTGCGGATGCGAGCGGAGCCCCGGATAGAAGACCCGCTCGACCTCGGGGCGCGATTCGAGCCAGCGCGCCACCGCCAGGGCATTTTTCTGGTGGCGCTCCATCCGGACGGCGAGCGTCTTGGTGCCGCGCAACACCAGAAAACTGTCGAAGGCGGGCTGGCTGCCGCCCATCGAATTCTGGATGAAAGCCAGGCGCGCCCGCAGGTCGGCATCGCGGCCGATCACCGCGCCGCCGACGACGTCGGAGTGGCCATTTAGGTACTTGGTCGTCGAGTGCACCACCAGATCGGCGCCCAGATCGAGCGGCCGCTGAAAGAACGGCGTCATGAAGGTGTTGTCGATGCACAGGCAAACCCCGCGCGCGCGACAGACCCGTGCGGCCGCGCGGATGTCGACGAGGCGCAACAGGGGGTTGGTGGGCGTCTCCACCCAACACAAACGGGTGCGGGGCCCGATGGCGCTGGCGACTGCGGCCGCGTCGCGCGCGTCGACGTAGGTGAAGGTGACGCCCAGGCGGCGAAAGATCTTGTCGAACAGCCGATACGAGCCGCCGTAGAGATCGTCGCCCGCGACCACGTGATCGCCGGCGTCCAGCAGCGCCGCCAGCACCGCCGTCGAGGCCGCCACGCCGGCATTGAACGCCAGCCCCCAGGCGCCGGTGCCCCCCTCGAGCGCCGCCAGGTTGGCCTCCAGCGCGAACCGGGTCGGATTCTGCGTGCGCGAGTATTCGAAGCCGGTGTGCACGCCCGGGCCCTTCTGCGCATAAGTCGAGGTCAAGAACACCGGCGTCATGACCGCCCCGGTGATCGGCTCCGGCCGCTGGCCGGCGTGAACGGCGAGCGTCTCGATGCGCTGGCCGGCCGCCTTGCCGGGTCGGCTCACGTCTTGCGCTCGGCGAGAAACTCGATGAGATCGATCTTGGTGATGACGCCCACGATCGCATCGCCGGTTTCGACGACGACGATCTGCGCGTCGTTGAAAATGTTGCGCAGCAGGTGCACCCGCGTCCCCGGCGTCACCGTCGCGTA
>CAYTTF010000025.1:0-24458 GCA_964440665.1 uncultured Myxococcales bacterium
GAGGTCAAGCTCACGCCCAACAACCCCTACGTCCTCAAGGGCGGCGAGACCCTGAACATGGGCAACTTCTCCTTCCTGTTCCACACCGCCGACGGCTTCGTGATGTACCTGAAGCGCGTCGTGAAGGGCTGAGTCGCTCGCTTCGCGAAAAGAGATGTCGACCGGAGGGCTAGCGCCGCGCTCCCTCGGCCGCCTTGCGGGCTCTGAGTCGTTGTAGATCCGCACGCGCTTTCGCCACCACCTCGCGCGTGTTCGCGAGGAGCACCTTCAGGTCCACGACGTCGCCCCGCTCGACGCGCTTTGAGATCATCGTCAGCGCGTTGACCTGGATCGTCGTCTCCCCGAGCCGCAACGTTGGATCCCTCCCGTACTCGTCCGTCACGATCGTCCACCGAAGGCCGAGCTCGCTCTCCAGCACGTCGCCGAACGCCACCCCCAGGCTCTGAAGCTCGTACGCCTGCGTCTTCGCGAACACGTGCTCGTCGAGCAGCCGCTGGAGGATTGGCAGATCCGCCTTCGTCCGGGCGAGAGACGAGGCGTGAGAGTGCTGCTTGATCGCGCCGGCGACGAGCGCACGCTGCCGGTCGAGCCGTGTCACATCGGCCGGGGTCAGCTCCGAGAACTTCGACGTATCGCTCGCTTGCGCGACGACGGCGGGCGCGCTCGCACAAAGCGTCGCCGCCGCGACCACGACTGAAAGAGGTCCGTACACCGCCTAACGATCACGCGTTCGGCGGCGGCGAGCAAGCGCCGACCGTCGACCTAGTCCGCGCGACAACGGGACATGGAAGAAGCACTGTGCGCCCAACGACGCGTCCGCCTCAGGGCGTGGTATGGGCGGCGCTTCCGCGCGGGCGAAGGCCTATGGCTCGCGAGACTTCAGCTTCCTCCAGCCGCCGGCCCTGTTGTTGGCGATGATCTGCTTGAATATGGCCTTGAGTGCGGGGGCATTGACCTTTTCCCCCCGACGAATGGCGACGGTGCGGGCGGTCTTGTTGTCGTGACCGCCGGTGATGATGCCCTGCGGGTCGGGCACGATGCCGCCGTCGTACAGGAAGACATTCACCCAGGCTTTCGCCGCCAGCAACGCGCAGATGTTCCCCGCGAGCGTGAAATACGGCTGACGGGTGCGCTTGATGGTCTCCACCACCTTGGGATCCGCCGCGTGGACCAGCTCGCGGACCCGCTGGCAGATGGCCCGCTGCCACTCTGGAAGGGCGTCGATGTAGGCGTCGACCCGCTGGTCGGTGTTGTTTCTGGGCATCTCGAGCGAAAACCGCCGTCATGCATCCGACCGCGACGAGTGTAGGGAGTCGTGAATCAGCTCATCTGCTCGTTCCGTCTCCACGCGATCTCTTCTACCAAGTCGGGCGGTCCGGTTCGGCCAAATCGAACCGGACCGCTACACGCGGAAGTTACTTCGCCAGGCCCAGTTGCTTCATGAAGTCTTGGCTGTCCCAGAACAGCCATTCGTGGTCCATCGTGCCGCCCTTCCAGTGGCCGATCGTCACCATGCCGAGGCGAAACGACCTGCCGGTGGGCGGAATGGTCTTGCCGCCGCCAATCGGCATCGCCTTACTGAACGTCCCCGTCATGAAGCCGGTGACCGCGGTCCAGTCGCCCGACCCGAATCGGATCGGATGCTCCGCGATCTTGATGTTCGGCGCGTAAACGAACATCGCCTTCAGGTCTTCGATGTGGGTCTCGATGCCGTGCGTTTCGTGGCCGTCGGGCCAGGTGACGACGATGTCCTTGGCATGCGATTCGGCAAGCCGGTCCCACTTCTGGTTGCTGAACACGTCGAAGTCGAGGACGTCGAATACCTTGAGCCGTTTCTCGACGGCGGGCGCCTGCTTCTGCGCGGCCGGCGGCGGCGTATAGGCGGGCGAGGCGGTCTGCGCGACGGCGGTGGACGCCAACCCGCCCGCGAAGAGGACGGCGAGGCAGGACGTTCCTTTGGTCAATTTCATCGTTGTCTCCAGTGAGGGTTTCCGGCCGCGCGATAGTACGGCAGTTGCTTCTCCTGTTCTGGAGAGTCACGACGAATTTCTCGAATTCGTCCGCCCAACATCCTGGAATCGAGGGGGCCGTACCACCTCTCGCTTGGTCGGCGACGCGCGATCTCGGCTCCCAGGTCAGGCGCGGTTCCGCCTCGGACGCTGGGTTTTCAGTTCCGAGAGATCAACCTCCGCCCGCGGCAGGAGGATGAGCGACTTCATTACCGAACTTTGTCGAGCTCGGCTCGGAGGTCCCGTCGAACCTCTCGCCATGAACGCCCGACGCCGGCCTTGCCGGCCCGATATTCGGCGAGCCGCTCTGCCAAAATCGCTCGGTGCCAGTCTGGAACTGGAAGCGCCTCAGGATGGGCAAGAACTCGGCCCCACAGGCCGTTGATGTAGTCCAGCTGCGCCTCAGGTGACATCTCGTCGAACCCCGGCGGAGGTAGCTTCGGTGCCGCACCCACGACCGCAGTCTACCGCACTCAGGAGTCGATCTGTCGAAGCGTCTCCAATGCGTCACCTCGTCGTTCGCCTACGATCTCGCGTCTCGCGGCGCCGTGCAACGCCGTTCGTCCAACGCCCCGCCCGTTCAATTCGCCAGCGGACTCCGGACGAGCCCGCGCCTGAACTGCTCGAAGTTCACGATCATGCAGACCGGCGGGGTCGTGCGGGGATCGATCTCCACCAGGTCGAGGCCCGCGTCGGCGGCGCGGCGCAACGCGGCCGCGGTCGTCATCACGCCGAGCCGGGTGCCGTCCTCGGCGATCACCCGAACTCTGATCGGGCGAATCTTCGACCCGACCGTATATCCGTTGCGGTCCGCCACCTAGCCCACCCCGCGCCGCCCTAGTCCCCCGGATGAATCTTCACGTCGTATGGATATGGCCGCCCCTCGCCGCGCTCGACCCAGTTGCGCAGGCTCAGCAGGAACATCGCCCACTTGGTGCTGCAGTGGTGCATGAACTCGACCGGGTCGCGCCAGCCGGCGTGGGTGAAGAGGACGAAGGTCTGGCGGTCCCTCTGAAGCAGGCGAAACGTCAGGTCGGTGCCGACCCATTCGTCCGGGCCGCCGACGCATTGCCACTTCACCACCTCGCCCGGTTTCGATTCCAGCACCTTCATCTCGAACCCGCCGCCATCGGGGCTGAAGTGCAGCGTTCCGCCGACCTCCGGATCGCCGGTGGTGCCGACCATCCACCAGTGCGACAGCCCATCCACGGTCGCCAGCGCCTCGAACACCTTCGCCGCCGTCCCCTGAACCCCAACCCGATGAAGAATGTCCGGCATCATCCAGAGGATATAACAACGGGCGTGTCGAGGATCGGCATCGTCGGGCGACGGACCGATCTCCGACGCCAACCAGCATTACGCGGCATACGGCCACTCTTTCGTCATCAATCAGACGAAGCTTGAGCTCCGCCGACGCGCGACTCGATCGGGAGCTCCAGCGCCAGACGCGCGCCGCCTCCGGGGCGGTTGGTCGCCTGAACGCGACCACCGTGCGCCTCCGCGATCCGTTTGACGAGCGCCAGGCCGAGGCCGAGCGATCCCTGCGACCCGGTGCCCGCCCCCCGGAAGAAACGCTCGAAGACCCGGGTCTCCTCGCCGGGCGCGAACCCGCGGCCGCGATCGGTGATCTCGAAGAAGACCGATCGGTCGTTCGCGTGCACCTCCATCCGATCGAGGCCGCCGCCGTGCTTGCGCGCGTTGTCGACCAGATTGGCCAGCGCCCGCGCCACCAGCGTCGGATCCGCGGCGAAAGCGATGACCGGCGCGGCCATGGTCAGTTTGCCCGGATCCTCCGCGGCGCGTTCGAGCGCGCGGCGGGCGATCTCACCCGCCTCGAGCGGCTTGGGCGAGACCGCCTGGAACTCGATGCGGGCGCTCGCCAGGAGCTCCCCGACCAGCGTGTCGATCTCGATCGCCTCGCGCTCGATCTCGTCGAGCGTGCGGGGATCGGGTGCGCCGCCCGCGCGGGCCTGCCGCGCGATCTCGACCAGCAGGCGGATGCGCGAAAGTGGCGTGCGAAGCTCGTGGGAGACCGACGCCAGGAGCTCCCGCTCGTCGGCGAGCTGCCGTTCGAGCCGGGAGGCCATCTCGTTGAACGCGTACGCCAGCACGGCCAGCTCGTCGAAGCCCAGGTTCTCCGCCGAGACGCGCGCTTTGAGATTGCCGGCGCCCAGATCCTGAGCCGCGCGGGTCAGCTGGTAGAGCGGGCGCGCGATCCGCCGCGCCACCCGCCCGGCGCCGATCCAGAGCACCGCCGCCGGCGCGCCAAACAGAAAGAACGCGCGCAGCGGGCGGGCCGCCAGGCCGCCCCGTCCAAAATGTGCGGCGAGCAGCGTGGTCATGACGGCCAGAAAGATCGCGGCGCCGAACCAGAGGAACAGCCGCCGATGCAGATGCGCGCCGTAGTGCAGGCGCAGCTCCCAACGAATGCGCTGGTGCCACCCCGGGCGGCGACCGATCGCCTCGCTGAATACCCGATCCCAGGGATGGCGGCGGCCGAATCCGTGGTGCGCGTAGGCGCGCCGCACTTCGCTCACGATGCGCTCGCGCACCTCGGGATCGACGCGCCCCCAGAAATTCCAGGGGCCCGCCCAGGGGCCCGGGCCGCGACGAAACGGCGGCCCGCGCCTCACGCCCGCCCCCCCGAGCTCGGTTTGCCCGCCGACTCCGTAGCGGGCAAAGGCGACGGTGGCGACGACGACGGTGGTGTCGACGCCGTCGCCGCCTCTGGCGCCATCACGTAGCCGACCCCGCGCACCGTCTTGATGAGCCGCGGCGTCTTCGGATCGTCGCCCAGCTTGCGCCGCAGATGCGAGACATGGACGTCGACGGTCCGATCGCTGACGGTCACATCCGTCCGTCCCGCCTCGACCAGCAGCGTCTCCCGAGGCACCACCCGACCGGGGCGCCGCGCCAGCGCGACCAGGATGTCGAACTCCAGCGCGGTCAGATCGGCCGGCTCGGCGCCGACCCGCACGCGGCGCGCGCCCACGTCGATCGCGACGCGCCCGACGACGATCTCGCTGCCGCCGGCCGCCGGCTGCGCCCGCCGCAGCACCGCGCGCAGCCGGGCCAGCAGCTCGCGCGGCGAGAAGGGCTTGGGCACGTAGTCGTCTGCGCCCAGCTCCAGACCGACCACGCGATCCGCCTCGTCGCCGCGCGCGGTGAGCATGATGACCGGAACCTGGCTCACCAGCCGGAGCCGTCGGCAGACCTCGAAGCCGTCCATCCCCGGCATCATCACGTCGAGGAGAACGGCGTCGAACACGTCGGCTGTCAGCGCCGCCAGCCCCTTGGCGCCGTCGGCCGCGTTCACCAGCGTCACGCCGTTCGGCTCGAAATACGCCGCCAGCAGCTGGTAGAGCCGAAGGTCGTCGTCTATGCAGAGCACGCGGAGCGCCACGGGAGACCTAGTTTACGCCCGCGCCGGGTCGGGCCGGCAAGACCGGCACCGACACCGACGCTGCGGGCGACGCGGTCACCACCCGCGCGACCACCAGCCAAAACGCGGGCCCCGGTCGATGAGCTCCGCCAACCGCTCGCGCTGCTCGGGCTCGAGGGCGTCGTGGATCCGCGCCACCAGACCGACGAACGCCTTCCGCGCCCCCTCGATGACCGTGTCGTGCCGCGCGAACTGCTCGCCCAGCAGCACCCCGTCGAAGGTTGGCCGGCGCATGGCATCCACGATCTCCTGGCGGCTGCGGCGCGCCTCGCCGCCGGTCGCCTTCTTCATGTCGTCGCGGAACTCCTCGATCGCCGCGGCGACCACCCGTTCTTGCGCCGGCGTCGCGCGGATCTGTTCCAGCACCTTCCGGATGAAGAACCGCTTGCCGCCATGTCTCCCGAGGCCAGGACCGAATCCGGGAAAGCCGCCTTCCGCGAAGGGGGACCGGAAATCGGCACCCCCCTCGTGATCGAAGGCTCCGTATTCGCTCCGGGCGAACGGACCGCCACCGCCGTGCCAGCCGCCCCAGTGGCCGTGGCCGTGGCCGTGCCAGCCACCCCCGCCCCAACCACCACCGCAAAATCGCCGGCGGTGAAGGGCCCGCGCCACACCCATCGCCGCCAGGCTTCCAAAGATCAAGCATCCAATCATCGTGTCATCTCCTTTTTCTGCGGGCTTCCGTATCCCGCGAAGACGACTATGGGCACCGACCGTTAAGGCCGTTGCGGCAGGCAAGTTAAGAAGTGTGAAGACGACCGCCTCCGGATCACGGCCGCGCCGCGCGCGGCAAGAACGATCCGGGCGCCGCGGGCGGCTCGGCTCACGGACAGGTGCGCGGCGTATTGAGCTGCGAGCGAATCCCGGAAATGGTCGTCCCCCAGGTCGATGCCGGATTGTACTGGCTGATCGAGACGACGCCGTCGGCCATGCGCGCGTTGATGTTCGCCGGCGTGTCCCAGGCGGGATCCGGCCCGGCGGAGCCTCCATTCACGCCGTAGCCGGTGTCGGCCAGGATCGGTTTGCCCGTCACCTGACTCACCCCGGCCCAGGTCATCGCGTCGCCTCGAATCTTGGCGGTCGCGGCGTCGGTGCTGCCGCCCGAGGTGTTGATGAACGTGAACAGCGACATATCGAAGTTGGCGTACCAAGTGGCGCCGTTGTCCTTGCCGTCGCTCGGCGCGACCCAGGGCGAGATGTCCATCGAGAACACGGCGTTCGGCAACGAGGCCTTAATCGCGTTCACGAACTGGCTCATGATCGTGCCGGCCTGCGCTGCCGTCCAGGGCTGAGTCTGACCGCTGGTCCCGGCGAGCGTGTACTGGTAGAAATCCGGTTCCATCTCGAAGATCAGCGGGCGCGTCGTCCCGTAGCAGCTCGCCAGGCCCTGTGCGTAGCTCTTGTACACGTTGATGATGTTCGTCAGGTTGCTGTTGATGTCGGCGGCGCCCAGGTGACAGAGATCGTTGTTGGCACCGCAAGTCGTGACGTTGCAATCGCAAAGACCGGAGTGGCGTTTGACGTAGAACGCGGCCACGTACGCGACGATCACCGGAACTTGATTCGCCAGCGCCCCGCCCGAATTCGCTTCCGTGCAAACGGAGCTCATGTCGAAGGTGTCTTTCTGACCCATCCAGCCCGGCGTGAAGAAGTCGAGCTGCGGGATCATCGCCGACGAGGCCTTGGCGATCGAATCGATGGCTCCGAAGTGAAACCGGCACTGGGGAAAGACCTTGCCGGACGCCGGCGCGCCGCCCGCTCCCGCGGCGCCGCCGCCTACGCCCGCACGACCGCCCGCGCCCGGGACGCCACCGCCGCCACCCGCATGACCGCCTGCGCCCGTGGTTCCGCCGCTCGTACCGGTAGGACCGCTGCCGCCCACGCCCCTACCTGAAGTCCCGGCGGTGCCGCCGGAGACGCCGCCCGCCCCGGTTCCGGCGCGGCCCGCCACGCTGCCGCCCATGCCCGCGTTTGCGTCGGGCCCGCCGGTGGTCGTGCCTTGCCCGGCGCCGCAGGATCCGACCAGCAACGCCGCGATCGATCCCAAGCCCAAGCCCAGCGCAAATCTCGAACCCGAAAACAACTGGGCTCTGCGGCGGATCGCCTGCATATATTCGACCTCCGAAGTTAAGCGACTTCTGTATATAATTTTACTGGGTTACCCGCGTCCGCACAACCTGGGCGTCCGTCGGCCGCCCGGGTCCAGGAGGTTCCGATGAGAGCGCGTCTGCCATGGGCCCTGTTGTTTTCCGGGACGCTCGCGATCGGAGCCTGCGGCGGCGGTGATGGCGAAGGCTCCCCGGGAACAGGCGGCTCGACGGCGATGGGCGGCCGCAGCGGTGGAAATGGCGGGAGCGCCGGCACGTCGGCCGGTGCCGCTGGCAGAGGCGCGTCGGGCACAGCCGGAACCTCGGGCACCGCGGGGACCTCGGGCACAGCCGGCACATCCGGAACTGCCGGAACGTCGGGCAGTACTGGCGCTTCGGGCACATCCGGCACTGCGGGAGCCGCCGGCGCGTCGGGCGGCGCTGGCACTGCGGGAGCCGCCGGCACATCGGGAGCCGCCGGCGCGTCGGGAGCCGCCGGCGCGTCGGGCACCGCCGGCGCGTCGGGCACCGCCGGCGCGTCGGGCACCGCGGGCGCATCGGGCACCGCGGGATCCGCAGGCGCGGGCGGGCGCGCGAGCGGTGGCTCGTCGGGCGCCGGTGGGCGCGGGGGCAGCGGCGGCGCCTCCGGCTCGGGCGGGACGGGCGCGGCCGGCCGCGGCGGCGCCAGCGGAAGCGCCGGCACGACGGGCGCGGCCGGCACCTCGGGTGCGGCGGGCACCTCGGGTGCGGCGGGCGCCGGCGGTACATCCGTCGCGTGCGGCGCGCCGCCGACACAGTTCATCTACGCGCGCTGGCCGATGCCGAATCCAGCCAGCTCCGGTCTCCCCAATCCCGCCAGCTACACCGACAACGGCGACGGCACCGTCAACGACAACGTGACCAAGCTGGTCTGGCAAAAGGCGGTGACCCCGGCCCAGGCCTACTCCTGGTGCGACGCCATCAACTACTGCGCGACGCTGACGTTGGCCGGACGCACCTGGCGCCTGCCGACACGGATCGAGCTGCTCTCGCTGGTCGATTTCACGCGCACCGGCCCGGCGATCGACACCACCGCATTTCCGAGCGTCCCGGGCGGCAAGTACCACTGGACGGCGTCGCCCTGGGTCGTTTCGCAGATCGCGACCAAGCCGCAGTACTCCTGGATCGTCAACTTCTCCGAGGGGCTCACCAGCAACGCGGGCAATCGCACCGCCGCCGAATACGCGCGCTGCGTGTCCTCGCCGGATGAAGGACCGCTGCCGAGCCCCCGCTACACGCAGGTCGCGACCGGCGAGGTCCAAGACGTCGACACCAAGTTGATCTGGGCGACGACCGGAACCACCGCGACCACGGATTTCGCCACCGCCCAGACCACCTGCAGTGGGCTCGGCCTCAACGGCCACACCTGGCGCACACCCAGCATCAAGGAGCTCTCGACGCTGGTCGACGAGATTCCGCCGATCGGCAAGGTCTCACCGGCCATCGACACCTCGACGTTCGCCGACACCGCCGCGTCGACGCCCTACTGGTCCTCGTCGCTTTACAACAAACAGGCGGCCACGGCGCACGATCCCTGGGTCATCAACTACGAAGACGGTTTCACGGAGTACAGCGTGATCGCCGCTCTGGTTCGCTGCGTGCGCTGACTGGACCGTCATCAGTTCGTAACGCAATCGGAACGCATCGTTTGCGGGCTCGCCGGTAGGCTCCGGCCGTCATGCCCCTGCCGCGCCTCCGGACACTCGTCGTCGCGTCGACTCTCTCCTCGACCCTGGGCTTCGCCCTGGTCCCGACCGCTCCGGCCTGGGCCGGGGTCGCCGATCTGGACCTGCCGCGCGAAAGTCCGGTCGGCAAGGTCTCGCAGCAAGTCGGCCTGACGGAGATCGCCGTCGAGTACGGCAGCCCGGCGGTCAAGGGGCGCAAGATCTGGGGCGCCGTCGTCCCCTACGACAAGCTCTGGTCGCTGGGGGCGTATCAGGCGACCAAGATCCGGTTTTCCCGGGACGTGACCGTCGGCGACAAGCCGGTGCCGGCCGGAACGTACGCGCTCTTCGCGATTCCGGGGAAGAGCGCCTGGACGCTGGTGCTCAACAAGAACGCCGAGCAGCTCGGCAGCGGACACGACTACAAGAGCGAGCTCGACGTCGCGCGCATCCAGGTGAAGACGAAGACCGCGCCGTTGCGCGAGCGGCTCGCATTCGGGTTCGCCGGCTTCACCGACGACGAGGCCTCGCTGGAGATCGCCTGGGAGAAGGTGAGCCTGTCGGTTCCCATTCACGTCAACACCACGCAGGACGTGCTGAACAACATCAATGCGCTCGACAACACCTGGCGCGCCTACGCCAACGCCGCGCGGTACATGCTGGAGACCAAGAAGGACTACGACGTCGGCATTCGCTACATCGATCAATCGGTAACGTTGAAAGAGGACTGGTACAACCTCTGGATCAAGGCGCTGCTGCTGGCGGCCAAGACCGACTACAAGAGCGCCGAGGGGGCCGCCGAACGGGCCTTCGAGCTGGGCCTCAAGGCGAACGACACGTTCTTTCCGGAGGCGGAGATCAGAAAAGCCCTCGCCGACTGGGGTCAGAAGAGCGTCGCGGCGCGCTGACACCGGGAGGCGAAAGTCACGCAAAAGAGACAGTGCGCCCGTCGGTTCGGGGTACGTTCTCCTCTCCCGCGAGACGTCGATGCACCGAGCCCAAGCAGAAACGGAGATGCCGCCCGGCGAGGCCCAACCGACCGCACCGGCCACCGACCCGCCCGTCCAGGCGCCATCCGTCGACCTCGCGGATCCGTCGCTCTACATCAACCGCGAGACCTCCTGGTTGGCGTTCAACGAGCGGGTGCTCGGCGAAGCGCTCGATCCCCGCTGGCCGCTCCTCGAGCGCCTGAAGTTTCTCGCCATCTACGCCTCGAACCTGGACGAGTTCTTCATGATCCGGGTGTCGGGTCTGCACGGGCAGCTGGAGGCTGCCGCCCTGGTCGAGACCAACGCCGACGGCACCAGCGCCCGCGATCAGCTCACCCGCATCGGACAGATCATCCGCCGACAGCTCGCCGCCGCCGCCGCGTTGCTTGCCGACGATCTGATCCCCGCGCTGGCGGGGCACGGGATCCGCATTCACGATTGGGACTCCCTCGACGGAGAGACGCGGCGACTCGCGCGCAAGTATTTCCGTCGCTCGGTGTTCCCAGTGGTGACGCCGCTGGCGGTCGATCCCGGGCATCCGTTCCCCTTCCTCTCGAACCTTTCGCTGTCGCTGGCGGTGGAGGCGCGCGATCCGGAGACCAAGGAACGCAAATTTGCGCGGATCAAGGTCCCCGAGATTCTGCCCCGCTTCGTCCCGCTCGAGAGCCTCGACCCGGGCCATGCGGGCGCCAACCCCGACGGCCCAGCGAGCTTCTTGCCGCTCGAGCAGCTCCTGGCCGCCAACCTCGATGACCTGTTCCCCGGCATGGAGATCCTCGGGACCTATCCCTTTCGCGTCACCCGGGACATGGACTACGACATCCTCGAGGAAGAGGCCCACGATCTGCTATCGGTCGTCGACCGCGAGGTGCGGCGCCGGCGTTTCGGGGCCTGCGTGCGTCTGGAGGTCGCCGCCGGGATCCCAGAGCGCGTGCGGCGGCTGCTGCTCGAAAAGCTGGCCCTCGACGAGGAAGACGTCTACGAATCCTCCGGTCCACTCGGCCTCCGCGCGCTGATGTCGATCGCGCTCCTCGGGCGCCCCGCTCTCCGCGACGCGCCGTTCTTCCCGCGGCTGCCGGCCCGGATCGGCGAGCTCGGCGACAAGGCGGACGTCTTCGAGCTCGTCCGCGGCGGGGACATCCTGCTTCACCACCCGTACGACTCCTTCAGCCCGGTTTTGAGTTTTCTGCGTCAAGCCGCCGAAGACCCCGACGTCCTCGCGATCAAGATGACCCTCTATCGAACCGGCGCCAACGCCGAGGTGGTGCGCCTGCTCATCCGCGCCGCCGAGAATCACAAGCAGGTCGCCGTCTCCGTCGAGATCAAGGCCCGCTTCGACGAAGAGAACAATATGGCCTGGGCCCGCGCGCTGGAGCACGCCGGCGCCCACGTCTTTTTCGGGCGGGCCGAGCTCAAGACCCACGCCAAGGCCACGCTGGTCGTGCGGCGCGAAGGCGAAGGCCTGCGGCGCTACGTGCATCTTTCGACCGGCAACTACAACGAGGCGACGTCGCGCCTCTACAGCGATCTCGGCCTCCTCACCGCCGATCCCGAGTTCGGCGAGGATCTCTCGGAGTTCTTCAATGGGCTCTCCGGATTCTCGAAGAAGGCGCGCCACCGCAAGCTGGCCGTGGCGCCGACCGCGCTGGCCGACTCGGTGGTCGCCAAGATCGAGGCCCAGGCCGACCGAGCGCGCGCCGGCAAACCCGCCGCGATCTTCGCCAAGCTCAACGCGCTGGTGGACGTGCAGATCATCCAGGGGCTCTACCGGGCATCGCAGGCCGGTGTGGGTATCACGCTGTGTGTCCGGGGCATCTGCTGTCTCCGACCGGGCATCCCCGGCGTCTCGGACAACATCCGGGTGCTGTCGATCGTGGGCCGGTTTCTCGAGCACGAGCGGGTCTTCGTGTTCGGCCCACCGGCCGAGCAGGAGATCCTGCTGTCCTCGGCCGACTGGATGCCGCGCAACCTGCACCGCCGGGTCGAGGTGATGTTCCCCGTGCAAGCCGAGGCGCTGCGCGAGCAGATCCGCCAGGAGGTGCTGGAACCGGTCTTCGCGGACAACGCCCACGCCTACGACATGAACGCCGAAGGCGGCTACGTCCGCCGCACCCCACCCGAAACCGAGCCGGGGCGCGGCGCCCAGGCCGAGGTTTTCGATCGGGTGGCGCGCCGCACGCCCCACCCAGCCTCCAAGCCCTAATTCCGGCGCGCGTTTCGGACCGCGAGCCGTGCGGCCCGACCCCGGACACCCATGAACCGGATGTCAAACGCCGGGCGTGGGCGACAGCTTGTCCTGTGGGCTGCTTGCTCTTTGCTGGCGGCGGCCTGTGCCGGCGTCAAAGGGAAGGCTGCCGCCGGCTCCGGGACCGATGCGGCGGCCGGGCAGTCTGGCTCGGCTGGCTCGGCGGGCTCGGGCGGCTCGAGCTCCGGCGGAACTGGCACCGGCGGCACGTCCGTCGACATCGACGCCGCCGTCTGCACACCGATCGCGTGTATGCAACCGGGCGGACAGTACTGCGGAACCATCGGCAACGGCTGCGGGCTCCATACGGAGGACTGTGGCGCCTGCCCCGGCGGCTGGACCTGCAACGCCGGTCTATGCGTCGGGGACTCCAGCTGCGCCACCCTCGCCTGCACGCAACCGGGCGGACAGTACTGCGGCAGCGTCGGCAACGGCTGTGGGTCCGCCATGGATTGCGGCGGCTGCGGCGGCACCCAGTCCTGCAACACCGGCATCTGCATCGCGAGCGGCTGCGTCCCGCTCACCTGCAACAGCGCCGGCGGGAAATACTGCGGGAAGATCGGCGACGGCTGCGGCGGCGCGCTCGACTGCGGCGCCTGCGCCGGGGCGGCCACCTGCGGCGGGGGCGGCACCGCCGGCGTCTGCGGCGGCGATCCCAGCTGCCACCCGATCGTCTGCGACCCGACCGGTGGCGAGTACTGCGGCACGATCGGCAACGGGTGCGGCGGTAGCCTCGACTGCGGAAATTGCGCCGGCGGCGCCACCTGCGGCGGCGACGGGACGCCCAACGTCTGCCCTGGCTCGACCGGCACCGGCGGCTGCGTCGGTCTCGCTTGCATGGTGCCGACCTGCACCGCACCGGCCACCACGACGCTGCAAGGGACGGTCTACGATCCCGCCGGCGTGGTCCCGCTCTACAACGTCACCGTCTACATTCCGAACGCGGCGCTCGACGCCATCCCCGAAGGCGTCTCCTGCGACAAGTGCAGCGCACAAGTGTCCGGCAAGCCGATCGCCACCGCGCTGACCGGCACCGACGGCACTTTCACGCTCACGGGCGTACCGGCGACGAGCAACGTTCCCCTGGTGATCCAGGTCGGCAAGTGGCGGCGGCAGGTGACCATCCCCAGCATCACCGCCTGCGTCGCCAACACGATCACCGACAAGAACCTCACCCGCCTGCCGAAATCCAAGGCCGAGGGCAACATCCCCAAGATCGCCGTCACCACCGGCGGCTCCGACGCGCTCGAATGCTTTCTGCGCGAGATCGGCATCGCCGACTCCGAGTTCACCACCAACGCCGGCACCGGCCGCGTGAACCTCTTCGTCGGGGGCGAGCCGGGCGCCGGCGGCGGCGGCCAAGGCGCCAACCAGTTCACCGCGGCGCTGGGCGGCGCCATGTTCCCCGCCGCCACCACGCTCTGGTCCGATCCCAACAAGCTGCTGACCTACGACATCCTCTTGCAGTCTTGCGAAGGCGGGCAGTATGCCGACACCAAGAAGCCCTACATCGCCAACATCAAGCGCTACGCGGATGCGGGGGGACGGCTCTTCAACGATCACCTCCACTTCTACTGGCTGCGCAGTGGCCCGACGCCCTGGCCCGGCACCGCGACCTACATCGGCGCGAAGGACAAACTGGTTGACCCCGTCACCGCGACCATCGACACCACCTTCCCCAAGGGGAAGGCCTTCAACAGCTGGCTTTCGAATGTCGGCGCCACGACCACCCCGGGAACGATTCAGCTCTCCGGAAGTCAGCACTCGGTGACCACGCCGACGGCGCCGACACAGCAATGGATCTACGTGCCGCACGACGTGAACGACACCACCGACGTCCCGCCCATGCAGCAGGCGACGCAGTACATGACCTTCAACACGCCGGTCGAGGCCACGGCCGACAACCAATGCGGGCGCGTCGTCTTCACCGACATCCACGTCAAAGAGGCGCCGCCGCCGGCGGGCGGAAGCAAGGACAACTCCGATCCCCAATACCCGTTCCCGAGCGCCTGCAAGGTGACCAGCCTCTCCGGACAGGCGAAGGCGCTCGAGTTCCTGTTCTTCGATCTGTCGGCGTGCGTGCAGCCCGACAGCTCGATGCCGCAGCCGCCGATCGTGCCACCGCCCGGCGCCCCGAGCTCACCGCCCGCCTCGGTGCCACCGCCGCCGGCACCGCCGCCGCCACCGCCACCGCCGCCGCCGCCGCCGATTCCATAGCGGCGCCCAAAGCGACGACCGCCGATTCCACGGCGGCGCCCAAGGCGACGACCGCCGATTCCACGGCGGCGCCCAAGGCAGCGCCGCCAATCGTTCAGCCGGCGATCAGTTGTGCCGCGATCGGGGCGATGCGTTCCAGTGCTACGCGCACGTCGGTCTCACTCAGATCTCGGTGGGTGACGAACCGAACCGCGTCGCCGGACGGCGTCACCAGCACGCCGATCGCCTGCAACTTCTCGATCGCGCGGGCGGCGTCCGGCGCACGAACGCGCACGATGTTGGTCTCGGGCATCTCCAAATCGAAGCCCAACGCGCGAAGACCGCCCGCCAAGTGGGCCGCCTTGGCGTGGTCCTCGGGAATCCTGGGAAGATAGTCGAGCGCCACCAGGCCCGCGGCGCCCAGCACGCCCCCCTGCCGCACGCCGCCGCCCAGCATCTTGCGCAGGCGACGCGCGGCGCGCATGGCCTCCTTGCCGCCGCAAACCAGTGAGCCGACCGGCGCCCCCAATCCCTTGCTGAGGCAGACCTGCACGGTGTCTACGCCTCGCGTGAGCCTGTCGAGCTCGCAGCCGAGCGCCGCGGCGGCGTGCCAGATTCGCGCCCCGTCGAGGTGCACCAACAAACCGACGTCGCGTGCCGCGCGCACCAGGGCCGCGTGCGCATCGGGCGACGTCACCGTCCCGCCGGCGGTGTTGTGGGTGTTCTCGAGGCAGAGCAACTTGGAGCGCAGAGTGAAATAGGGGCCAGCGACGCCGGCGGCCTTCGTCACCTGCCCGGGTGACGGCCGCCCAGGGCCGCCCTCCCACGGCAGCGCCTCCGGCATGCCGCCCGCCAGCCAGGCCGCCGTGCCGAGCTCGCTCGAGAGCACGTGCGCGCCCGCCGGCGCCAAAAACCGATCGCCGCGTTCGAGGTGCAGCATGAGCGCGATCAGATTGCCCATCGAGCCAGAGGGAACCCAGAGCGCCGCCTCCATGCCGAGCAGCTCCGCCACCCGCGCCTCCAGCCGGGCCAGCGTCGGATCGTGATCGAGCACGTCGTCGCCCACCTCGGCCTCGGCCATCGCCCGACGCATCTCGGGCGACGGACGCGTCACGGTGTCGGATCGAAAATCGAGGCGCTCCATGGGACCGTTCGATGGTAATCGATCGCGCCTAGCCGCGTCGTTCGAGATCGCGCGCGGCGACCTGCGCCGCGTTGTAGCCGCACATCCCGTGAACCCCGGCGCCCGGGTGCGCGTAGCTCGAACAGAGATAGAGGCCCGCCACGGGCATCCGATATCTGAAATAGGGAAACATCGGCCGGAACAGCAGCTGGCGATTCCAGGCGTTGGAGCCGCCGCCCAGATCGCCGCCGACCAGGTTGGCGTTCCCGGCCTCCAGGTCCGACGGCGACAGGATGTGGCGCGCCAGGATCGACGCGCGAAATCCAGGCGCGAGCTCTTCGATGCGCGACTCGATGCGATCGGCGAAGCCCTCGCGCGCCGTGGTCCAGCCGCCTTCGACGCGCGAAGGGACGTGCGTGTAGCCATACAGCGTCTGTCTCCCGGCCGGCGCTCGGGTGGGATCGGCCAGGCTCTGCTGGCCGATCACCATGTACGGTCTCTCCGGCAACTGGCCGGCGCGCACCTGCCGCGTGAAGCGGGAAAGATCGTCGAGGCTCTCGGCCGCATGAACGACCGCGCTGCCGCGGGCGGCCTCTTGCCGCCACGGGACCGGCGCCGAGAGCGCCCAGTCCATCTTGAAGGTTCCCCATCCTTGGGGGAAACGCCGCATGGATGCGCGCACCCACGACGGCACGTCGCACGCGTCGAGCAGCGACAGCAGCAACCCGGCCGCCGAGGTGTCGGCGAGGACGGCGCGGGCCGCGATCTCGGTGCCGTCTTCGAGAACGACGGCGGCGGCCCGGCGTCCGCGAACGACGATCCGTTTGCAGCGCGCGCCGAGCCGGACACTTCCCGCGTTTCGCTCGATCGAGGCGACCAGCGCGTCCGTGATGCTCTGGGCCCCGCCCTTCGGAACGCCGTAGCCCCCGGTGGTTGCGGTGAGCCCGAGCACGTAACCCAGGGCCGCGCCGAGCCGGTCGTCGGGTCCCACGTCCACGTGCAACCCGAGGCTGGGCAGCACGCGGCGGGCGGCTTCGGTCTCGAAGAGGCGCGACGCGAGGGCGCGTCCGCTGGCCGCCAGCAACCGCGCAACCTTGAAAAGATTTCCGAAACCGAGACGCCAGAGCGGGCGGATGCTCGGGAACGGCCCGAGGAGCGCGGCCAGCAGATCCCCCTCGATGCCGGCGTGAAACTGCGCCAGCTTTCGAAATGCGTCCGCGTCGCGGGCGCTGCCGAACGGCGCCGCGCCGAGGCCCTCGCCGCGCGCGATGCAGGCCACGCTGCCGTCGAGCGCCGGGTGGCAGCTCTCGTACTTGGCGTGCAGCCACTCGATGCCGGGGCCGTCCGCCTCCAGCGATCGAAACGCGGGGCTGGTCTTGCCGAAAGGGAAGAACCCGGCGCCCACGTCGTGCCGGAAGCCCGGGAGGGTGAGCGCCTCGGTGCCGACGGCCCCGCCGGCGCGGCGCGGGTTCGCCTCGAGCACCAGCACCCGAAAACCTCGGCGCGCCAGGGTGCTCGCCGCAAACAGACCGTTCGGCCCCGAGCCGATGACGACGATATCGGGATCGGTCAACCGGTCCCCACGCCGTCGGACGGCCACCTCAACGACCGAATCGCTCCAGCGCCCGGGCCTTGGCCCTCGCCGCCTCCGCCGCCCGGTTTCGGGCGGGCGCCGTCGTGACCAGGGAATGAACCAATCGATGGGCCACCTGGAACACGTCTTCCACCGATTGGTTGAAGGCCGGCTCGTTGGCTTTGGATGGCTCGTGAAAACCGCTCAGTTTGCGGATGAACTGCAACGACGCCGCGCGGACCTCGTCATCCGTCGCGGGCGGCTCGAAGTTGAACAGGATCTTGATGCTCCGACACATGGCGCCTCCGGCCCCATGATACCCGCTCGCGTCGAGCCGGCAACGTGACCAAACCCGGCCGAAGGGTCCGTCAGTACGACAGCCCGAAGCCGTAGGGAAACAGCGGGTCGTAGCGCGCGTCGCCTTCGTTGATAGGAATCTGCGTCAGCTCCCGCGGCCAGCTGTGCGAGAGCCGCCCCGTCGGCTTGAAGTCGCCGGTGAGGACGTCGGCGATGCCTTCCCCCTCGCTGCCGGGAAGCCAGGCGACGACGACCGCGTCGGCGCGGGAGAAGGCCGCGCCGATGAGCAGCGGTCGCCCGGTGAGCAGCACGAGGACCACCGGCTTGCCCGCCGCCTTGACCTCCGCCACCAGCTCTTCGTCGGCCTTGGTGAGCTCGGGGATCGTGCGATCGCCCCTCCCTTCGGCGTAGGGCTCCTCGCCCACCACCACGACGTTGACGTCGGCGCGTGCCGCATCCGGTCCCACCTGGTCGCCAGAGAATGTGACCGCAGCGGGCGCCGCCACCGCGGCCCGGATCGCCTCGAGCACGGTCGTGCCGGCGGTGGTGCGACCGCGTCTCCCTTGCCACGAGACCGTCCAGCCGCCGCACTGGGCGCCGATGTCGTCGGCCTTGGCGCCGACGACGTTGATGCGGGCGGCCTTCGACAAGGGCAGCGCGCGCCCTTCATTCTTGAGGAGCACCAGGCTCTCGCGAACCGCCTGGCGCGCGATCTCCCGGTGCGGCGCCGACCCGATCGCCGCGGTGAGGCGCCGGTCGGTGAACGGATGCTCCCACAGGCCGAACCGCGCCTTCTGACGGAGAATGCGACGGACGGCGTCGTCGACGCGCGCGATCGGGATGCGACCGGCCGCGACCAGCTCCTTCATGGTGGTGATGAAGTCGCGGTAGTTGTTCGGCACCATGACCATGTCGATGCCGGCGTTGATGCTGGTCTCGACCTGCTGGGCATAGTCGCCGGGGAGCTTGTTGATCGCCTCCCAGTCGGTGACCACGAATCCGGTGAAGCCGAGCTCGCCCTTGAGGACGCCGGTGATGAGCTGACGGTTCGCGTGCATCGGCGTGCCGTTCCAACTGCTGTAGGAGACCATCACCGATCCGACCCCGGCGCGCACGGCGGCGACGTAGCCGGGCAGATGAATCGCGCGCAGCTCGGCCTCAGAGACGACCGTGTTCCCCTGATCCTTGCCGAACATGGTGCCACCGTCGCCCAGGAAGTGTTTGGCGCAGGCGAGCACGCCGCTTTGGCCATAGGCCGCCGGCGGGGGCGATGTCTCCTGCAGTCCGCGCACCACCGCGGGCCCCATCGTCACCGCGAGCGCGGGCGTCTCACCGAACCCCTCGTAGGTGCGTCCCCAGCGCTCGTCGCGCGGCACCGCGATGCAGGGGGCGAACGCCCAGCGGGCGCCGGCGCCCGTAACCTCCAGCGCGGTCGTGCGCGCCACCTTCTCGACCAAGGCGGGGTCGCGCGTGCAGCCGAGACCGATGTTGTGGGGAAAGATCACCGCACCCCGGACGCCGCCCATGCCGTGAACCGCGTCCGTGCCGTAGAGGATCGGGATCGCGAGCCGGGTCGCGAGCGCGGCCGTCTGAAAGGCGTCGATCGAATCGGCCCAGACCACCGGCTCGTTCGGCGTCGGCAGCGATTCACCGCCGTTCAGGATCGATCCCAGAAAAAAGTCCGTGATGTCGCGGGGCGAGGCGAGCGCGTTGCGATCGATCTGCGTCATCTGCCCGACCTTCTCGTCGAGCGTCATGCGGGCCAGCAACGCTTCGATGTCGGGCGCCGGGCTCCCGGGTCGCCCCGCCGAAGCGCGGGCCGGCGGAGACGCGCTCGGGGCCGGGTGCGTGCAGCCTCCGGCCAGGCCGAGGGCGGCGATCGTCACGACGGACAAAAACCATGGAACGGATGGAGGATAGAAGTGGGCGCGGCAGATCACGGGCGCACCATAGCAGCGGACTCGGCTCCCTTCCCCATCAGAAGGTCCACCTCGCGAGCGGCGGCATCGTTTTTTGCCCGGGGCGGCTGGCGTTGCGTGATCGCGTGGTTAGGGTGATCGCGCGTATGAAGTATTCGATTTGTTCCGAGAGCCGCCGCGTCCTGGATGAGCTGGACAACCTTCGGACCGAGGCGCGGGCGCTGCTCGATGCCGCCAGCCCTGGCGCGCGCGAAGAGTGGGAGAAACTGGAGAGCCGCTTCCCGTCGGATCTGGAGATTCGACGCGGGCACATCGCGCTTTCGAAACCGGAGCTGGACGAGATGCGATCGAAGGTCCAGCGCTTCCGAGACATCCTGGCCACCGGCCAGGGAGGCCCGCCGATTCCCTCAACCGCCACCGACGCGGCGCGCCACAGAAACAAGCTCACCCATTCCCGCTCTCCAAGTGATGCTTAGTAAGGAAGAGTGACCGACATCGCGGTTGGCGGGGAAACAGCGTCGCGGTTGAACCAGAACACCATCCTCGTCGTCGATGATGACGCCGACTTGAGGGATGCGTTGCACGACGTTTTGAGGGCAGAAGGCTACGCCGTCGTGCTTGCCTCGAATGGCAGGGAAGCGCTTGGACTGCTGCCGACCTTGAAGAGGCCCTGTGGCATCGTCCTCGACATCGCGATGCCCGTCATGAACGGCGCCGAGTTCTACGACGCGATGAGTGGGTTGCCCGCCTTCGCCGATATCCCGGTGGTGGTCTTGACGTCGGATCTCTCTCGCGCCCCGAGCGGCTTACCCAAGATGATCAAGATCAGCCTGGAGCGATTCCTGGCGATGGTGGCTGCGCTTTTCTCAGGCGGGGGCGATCTCAGGTCAGGGATTTCCGGGCGTGGACGCGACGGCCGGCGCCGCGCCCCTGCGGCGAACGATGTCGCCGGTCACGGTGACGGGAACGCACCCGGGCCATACCGGCAGGATGTTGAGGAAGGGGAAGTTGTTGAGAAGAAGCCCAAGCGGGTGCGACCCGTGTAGAGAGCTCCCACCCTTCTATTTCTTCGCCCCGCCCTTCTCAACCTCCGGCACCACGTCCCATTTCCCGCGCGCGTCCATCGACAGCACGCAGTCCGCCCCCGGCTCGCAGCGGGTCATGTGCTTGGTCTTCCCGGTGAATGCGAAGAACGATCCGGGCGGGAGCTTCTGCTCCTTGCCGTCGACTGTGAGAGTGAGGGTGCCCGCTACGACGGTACCGGAGTGGTTGGCGGTGTGGTGGTGCAGCGGGGCCGCGAAGCCGCCCGCGAACTTGAGGAAGAAGTGGCTGGGTCCTTTGCTCGGATCGCCGTCTACGGGGGCGATCTGCACGCCCGTCATGCCCGGGACCTCACTCCATTTGACGTCCCCCGCGGGGATGAGGACCGCGCCCGAGACCTTTTTGCCGCTGTCGGCCTTGTCGGCCGCCAGCGCGCGCGTCGCGAGCGACGATAACCCCGCAAGCACCACCAGAGCCGCTGTGAGCGTGTTCTTTTTCACTGTGATCTCCCCTTCGTCTTAAACGGCGCCACCGGAAATGTCCGGTGCCACACCAAGGGCGTGTCTACCATCCAGTAGGTAGGTGACACAAGACCTCGTTTTCGTCCGGGCGGGGCACGGAAGACTCGGCAGCCGCCAGCGTCGATGGTAAAGATCGACTCATGCCACCGCCCCCCGGAGCCGACACCGCGGCTCGCATCCTCGACGTGGCCGAGCGGCTCGTTCAGGTCCAAGGTTTCAACGCCTTCAGCTACGCAGACATCTCCGCCGAGCTCGGCATCCGCAAGGCCAGCCTGCACCATCACTTTGCGACCAAGGCCAAGCTCGGAAAGGCCCTCATCACGCGCTATCAGGACAGGTTTCGCGATGCGCTCGCCGAGATCCGTCGGGGGGCCGCCGACGCGCCCACCCAGCTCAAGAGGTACGCGCGGCTCTACGGCAACGTCCTGCGCAAGCAGCGGATGTGTCTGTGTGGCGTGCTGGCGGCCGACTTCGAGACACTGCCGCGCCCGATGCGCGACGGCGTGCTGAGCTTCTTCGCCCTCAACGAAGAGTGGCTGACGAACGTCCTCGAAGGGGGACGCCGGGCGAAGACCCTTCGCTTCGAAGGCGCGGCCGCCCCCATCGCGGCGTTCCTCGTCAGCTCGCTCGAAGGGGCCATGCTGCTGGCGCGCTCCTACGGCAAGGTGTCGAGGTTCGAATCGGTCGCCAAGAAGCTCATCGGCGACCTGGCGGTGGTTTCCTGACCGAGGTGTCGCCGGAGGAACCGATGGACCGCCGCATGCACGCCTTGCCACAGATCGAGGGCGAGATGGACGAGGCCTATCTGGCCGCCGCCCTGACCCGCGCTGGCAGGAATGGCAATCCGGGCGCGCTCACCCTCGCAGTCCTGGCCGACGGCCGGCAATCGAGCCCGGTTTTGTCGCTAAAATCGCCGAACGGTGCGGCCTACGTCCTGAAGATCTTCGCCCGGGAAAACTGGCGCAACCCGGTTCTTGGCGACGGCAATATCGAGGCGCGCCTCTTCGCGAGCGGCGTGATGGGCACATTGCCCGCGCCGCTTTTCGTGCCCTCGATCGATCTCGCATTCCACAAGGGTCGGGACGAGCTCTGGCTGCTCATGGACGACGTCTCGGCCGGCATCTTGCCGCGCGGCGCATTCGATGACGACAAAGCGCGCTGGATGCTTTCGGCCTTCGCCGCTCTCCACGCGCGCTATTGGGAAAAGGCCGAAGAGCTCGCCGCGCTGCCACTCCTCTCGCTCGAGGCCAACATCGCCGTCATCCTCGAGCCGATCCTTGCGCTCGGCGGCCGCCGGCCAGCCGAAGGCTGGCGCGGCGCGGGATTGGAAAAAATAACCGTCTTGAAGCCGATGTTGCCAATCCTCTTCGACGTGCTCGGGCCCGCCGACACCGAATATTTTCTCGATCTCGGCGATCACCGCCAGGACTGGGTGCGCGTGTTCGCCGGGGCGCCACACACCTTCTGTCATGGCGATATCAGGCGCGCCAATCTGGCGCTGTTCTCGCCCGATCGCATCGTCGCCTTCGATTGGGACATGGCCTCGAACGCACCCGCCGCCCTCGACCTCGCCTGGTACTGGTTCCTGCAGTTCTGGGCATATCCGGCGAACGATGGCCGTCACGTCGCCGACCGTGAGCCGCTCTTGGCCTACTACCTGGACCGCCTCGTCGACCACCTCGGCCGCCGCTTCGATCGCAGGACCTTCCAGCGTTCCTTCGATCTCGCCTGGCTCAAGGTTTTCCTGCAGCTCGGTTTCTGCCTGATCGACCCGATCTCTGAAAAGCATTCGGCCGAGGATCGCGCCCGCGTCGGCGCGCTCGTGCGCCGCGCCATGGACGAGGCAAAGAGGATTCACGACAAGCATGTGCACTAGCCCGACAGAACGCACCGACGGTTGGACCACCCTCGACACACCGGAACGGGTCGCCGCGGCCGTCCGCAAGCTCGAGCGAATGGGTCGCACGGAGGCCGAGCTCGCGGCGCGGCGCCGCTATCTCGACCTTCTCGCTCCGTGCCCGGGCGAGAGAATCGTCGATGTCGGCGCGGGAACCGGCCTCATCACGCTCGACATCGCGGCCCGGGTAAACCCCGGCGGCCGCGTGGTCGCGGTCGATCCTTCCGCGGCGCTTCTCGATCATGGGCGCGGCGCAGCGAAAGCGGCGCGCTTGAGCGATGTGTTCGAAGCCCAAGTCGGCGACGGGCGGGCTCTCCCCTTCGCCAACCGGACCTTCCACGCGGCGTTCTGCCACTGGGTGCTCCTCCACGTCGATCCCGCTTCGGCGATCGTGCGCGAGTTGGAGCGGGTTACACTGCCGGGCGGGCGAGTCGTGTGCGTCGAGATGGACTGGGAGACGGCGATCGTCCATCCCGGCGAGCGCGCGCTCACGCGGCGCATCCTGAATTTCAGCAATGACCGCAGCGTCGAGGGCTGGAGCGGCCGGCGCCTTACTTCGCTCTTCAAAGAATGCGGGTTTGTCGATGTCGCGGTCGAACCGATCGTCGACGTCGATCAAAGCGGCGATGCGGTGTGGCTCGATTTCATCAAGGAGCGCGCGCAGAACGCCGTGGAGGGCGGGATCGTCAGCGACGCCGAGGCTCGCGCGTGGACCGGAGCGATCGAGGCCGCCGCAGTCGCTGACCGCTATTTCTTCGCCATCACACAGTTCGCGGTGCTCGGCCGCGTGCCCACCTAGTTTTCCATGAACGTCTTGAGGCCCTTGGTACGCGAGGGATGCCCGAGCTTGCGGAGCGCCTTGGCCTCGATCTGCCGGATGCGCTCACGGGTCACCTCGAATTCCTGACCCACTTCTTCCAACGTGTGGTCGGACTTCTCGCCGATGCCAAAGCGCATGCGTAGCACCTTCTCCTCGCGCGGCGTCAGAGTCCCCAGCACCTTCCGCGTTTGCTCGGCCAGGTTCATCGAGATGACCGCGTCGGCGGGCGAAATCACGCTCTTGTCCTCGATGAAGTCGCCGAGGTGCGAATCGTCTTCCTCGCCAATGGGCGTATCCAGCGAGATCGGCTCCTTGGCGAGCTTCAGGACCTTCCGGATCTTGTCCAGAGGAAGCTCCATCTTCTCGGCTATCTCGTCGGGCGTCGGTTCGCGTCCCAATTCTTGCACCAGGGAGCCGCTGGTGCGTCTGACCTTGTTCATCGTCTCGATCATGTGGACCGGAATGCGGATCGTGCGGGCCTGGTCGGCGATGGCGCGCGTGATGGCCTGGCGGATCCACCACGTCGCGTACGTGGAGAACTTGTAGCCGCGCTTGTAGTCGAACTTGTCGACGGCCCTCATGAGGCCGATGTTGCC
>CAYTTF010000026.1:0-13932 GCA_964440665.1 uncultured Myxococcales bacterium
CAACAGTGGGTGGGACGATCAGACCTGCGTCGATCTGGCCAACACCGAGGCCGCCGCCGTCGCGGGGGAGCGTGGCGGCACCGACTCGGCGAGCACGCTCGCCATCGGAACGATTGCGGCGATGCAACCCGTCATCGTCCTCTGCCACAACCCCGTCGTCGCGGGCGACCACCCAGCCTGCGGCGCCGCCGGCCTGGCGGTGCGCACTGGCGACCTTCGCTACAACATCGTCCTCGACATCCCCGACCCGCAGCTCCCGAGTTACTGGGGGATCATGACGGACGGCGACGATCCGCTCACCGGCGAGAAGGTCGCGGCGTCGATCAACATCTGGACCGCCACCACCGACCTCGCCGCCCAGCAACTGGTGGACCTGGTGCGCTACGCGAACGGTGAGCTGTCGACCCCCCAGATCACCAACGGGACCTATATTCAAAACTGGGTGGCGGGCGCCAAGCTGAGCGGGGGCGGCGGCCTCCCCACCCTGCCGCTCGACGACGTCAACCGGCGCCTCGCCGGTACGACGGGCATGGACATCGGCAGCTTCCAGTCGCTCACCGCGGCGAAGCCGGCGCCCGAGGTGCAAGCCGTCCTGGACGCCGGCAAGGCGACCGCGCTCGACGTGCAGGTTCGCAACGATATCGCCTCGCCCGCCGAGGTCCACCTGGCCGCGACCCTGGCCAGCGCCCGCGGCAGTGACGTCGAGACCCAGCTCGTCAACCCCGCGATCCTCGAGCTGGCCGGCATGCCGCCCACGGCTTCGCTGTCGGGCGCCGTCGGCGCCCAGATCTCGCCGCTCGGCCTCAACAACCCGCTCGCCGAGCGCCAGGTCAACCAGCTGCGCGACAACGCGCTGGCCGCGCGCGGCGCCTGCCTCATCGACGAGGCGCCCGAGCCGACCGCGATGACCGGCCTCGCCGACATCCTGGCCCAGAAGTTCCCCAAGGCCGCCAACGAGACCCCGGCCGGGCAGCAGACCCGCTACGACCAGATGTTCCAGTACGTGCGGCGTCGGTATCACTACGCCGTGATCGCCCACGAGATGGGCCATTCGATCGGCCTGAGGCACAACTTCGTGAGCAGCTCGGCGCCCCTCTTCTACCGCCCGCAGTACTGGCAGCTGCGGACCCGCAATGGGCAGGAGACGACGCCGTGCACCGACGCGGTGACCGACGGCTCGACCTGCATCGGCCCGCGCTACTGGGATCCCGTCACCCCCGAGGAGCAGTCCAACCTGATCTGGATGTGGATGCAGTCCTCGGTCATGGACTATCCGGGCGAGACCTCGCAGGACATGCTGGGCCTGGGGGCCACCGACTTCGCCGCCGCCCGCTTCTTCTACGGCGACAGCGTGTCCGTCTACACCAACCCCAGCTACAAAGCCGGGACCGCCATCGGCACCGGCATCACGCTGGCGACCGACACCTTCGGCGGCTTGCTGGGCATCCGCTACGGCCTCAAGTCGAGCGGCACCGGCGCCGACGACTTCCACTACGCGCAGCTCCAGAATAACTATCAGGTGCTCAGCGGCTGCCATCCGACGACGCCGGCGCAACCCGCCAGCTACGATCCGACCGTCGACGGCGCCTGGAATCAGGTCCTCGACGGCCACGTCGTCTCGGTCGACGGCACGCCGCAGAAGTGCCGGCAGCAACCGGTCGACTACATCGGCTACTCGCAGCTGCGGGCGCCGACGGCGACCGAGGAGAACAACGGCTTTTATTCCGGCGGACCCAGCGTCGATCCCACCACCAGCCGCTTGCGGGTCCCCTACGCGTTTGCCAGCGACAACTGGGCCGACATCGGGAACGTGTCGGTCTTCCGGCACGACAACGGCGCCGATCCCTACGAGCAGATCGATTTCCTGGTCGGCACCCAAGAGGACCGCCACATCCTCGACAATTACCGGCGCAACCGCTCGACCTTCAGCCTCCTCAGCGCCTCCCAGCGCTCGTTCAGCCGGTACAACTCCAAGATGCAGGCGATCTCGAGCGGCGTCGGTTTCCTGGCGTCGATCTACAAGGATCTGGCCGTCAACCAGGGCTATTCGTTCAGCACGCTCTGGCCCCTCGTCGCGAGCTTGCAGCTGCACGAGAACGTGATCGCGGCCAGCGTCGCCTTCGATCACTTCACGCGCGAGCTCGGCCGGCCCGAGCCGGGACGCGCCTATAAGCGCCCCGGCGCCTTCGCCGATCCGGTGCTCCACTCCGCCAGCGACGCCGACGACTACGGCCCGGTCAACAACATGCTCGGGCAGACGCCGGTGGTCATTCCCAACGGCAGCACCGGGTTCCTGCGCGACGTCGGCTTCGGCGGACACCCGCTCGAGAACGCGCTCTCGACGACCAACGGCGACTTCGACATCGAATACATCGAAAACGCCGGCTCGTACTACGACAAGATCAACACCGCCATCCTGTTCTCGCTGTCGGAGGATCGGTTCATCAGCCAGTCGCGCCGCGACTTCTACGACGCGCGCTTTCGCTCGATCGGGATGGCCGACATCTTCCCCGACGGCTTTCGGCGCATCATCGGCAACGGACTCACCGGCGATCGGTCGCTGCTGGCGCCGCACCTTCAGTCCAACCCCGCGGGACAGCCGATCCTGGACACGACCGCCAACACCTCGCTCGATCCGATGGCCAACCTCTATCCCGCGTTCCCGCTGGGTTGGACCAGCTTCTGGCCGAGCGGCGGCCCGGAGATCTGCTTTTCGACCCAGGGGCGCAATGCCTGCACCAACTATTTCGGGGACGGCAGCTTCGCGCCCGCCGCGCCGGCCAACATGGTGGCCGTCGATCCGCAGGTCGGCTGGGAGGTCCAGAAGTTCCTGATCGTGTGGACCGTCTCCTTCATAAAGGCCAACCAGAAGACCGACTGGACCGACATGATGCGGATCTGGCGCCTGGGCGAGAACACGGCGCCCGAGGTGACCCCGCGGATCGAATGGCAGGATCCCGTCTCCGGCGAGACTTACTACGCGCGCGCGATCGGCACCGAATGTCTGTTCGGTGACGTCACCAACAGTTGCGCCGGCGGACAGATCGTCCAGAAGGGGATCGCGGCTCGGGTTCTCGAGTACGCCAACCAGCTGACCGCCAACGGCTACGAGCTGGACGTGGTGAACTACCCCGCCACCGCGACGTCGGCCGCCGGTTTCAACGCCTTCGGCCGCGCCATGGTGGTCCAGCAGCCCGACGGGACGCCGGTCGTCAAGCAGGATCCGGCCATCAACAACGTGAGCCCGACGGGCGGCCTCGCGCCCACCGTCGCCTGCGACCAGAACGTCACCCCCACCTGCACCCCGCTCACGATCGACCAGAACCACTGGGCCACGGAGCTCGCGGCGTACAAGTCGGTCCCCGACTATCTCTGGCAGACGGAGGCCATCTACGGCTGGTTCAACGCCGCGGGAGCGCTCGGCGTATTCTGAGGACGGGCACCGCGAGGTTGTCTTTGAAGCTGTCGCACTTCACCGCCCCGACGACTTTCCGGCCCACGCTGGCCGCACTGCCCACGTTGGCCACGCTGTCCGCGCTGGCCGTCTTGGGCCTCGCCGCGGCCGCTGGCCCGGCTGCCGCACACGACGACGTGGGGGGAGTGGAGTCCTCGCCGTCGGTGACCCGCCCCGGCGCGCCGCCAGAAGACGCCGCCCCGAGCCGCTGGAAGGGCAGCATCCTGCTGTTCGATCAATCGCTGACCACGCAAACCGTGGGCGTCGGCGGCGACTACCAGACCTACGACCCGACCTACGAGTGGTGGGTCGCGATCAAGCCCAAGTACGCCCTCTTCGAGCGCGACAAGGATTCGGTGAGCCTCAACCTCTGGGTGAACCTCTATCTAGAGCTCACCAACAGCGACACCACGACCGAATATCACGAGCTGCTGCTGGGCCCGACCTATCTGTGGGCGACGTACAACCGCACCCTGCGCGACGTCCGCGGCTACAAGACCGCCGTGGCGGTGGGTCCGCGCGCCAACCTGCCGACCGACAAGGCGGCGTACGACACCAGCCAGCTCATCGAGCTCGGCGCGATCGGCAACGCCTCGCAGACGTTTCCACTCCGCGGCGAAGGCGCGCGCTCGCTCCAGGGCGGGCGCCTGGCGGTGGGCGCGATCTACGGCCACCCGTTCGACCGGTACACGGCGCCGGTCAACGGCGATCTCCATCAGCTCCGGCAGGATTTCAACGGCATCTCGGTCATCGACGATCAGATCGCCGGTGAGATGAACGTGCGGAACGCCCTCAGCCTCTCCCTCTCGGGCGAGGTGCAACTTGTGCGGCGTCTGAACCTGTCGCTCTCGTACGTGATCATCAATCAATGGCGCTATCCGACCACCGCCGGCCAACTTTCCCCAGACACGGGCCCCGCCAGCCTCATGAGCATCGCCGCTCCAACCACCTATAGCGTGAAGACCTGGCTGACCGCGTCGGTGGCCTACGATCTGACCGACGAGCTCTCGGCCAGCGTCGGGTACTACAACCTTTCGGGCCAGCTGGCCCCGGACGGCACGCGCCGCAGCCCGCTTTGGAGCCCCTCGGCGCGCTTCTTCCTGACGTTGACCGCCAACCTCGACGCGGTCTATCGGCGGGTCAGCCACCGAGCCCGTCCGGCCTAGACGCCGAACGCCCGCAGAAGATCCTCCAGATCGAGATCGTCGGGCAGCGGTCCGCGGGGGGCGCTGGCGGGGATGCAGATGAACGTCTGCTCGAGCGGGTTGGCGTCGTGCACGCGGCTCACCACCGTGGCGCGGCCACGCGTGAGGAGCGCGCTCGACGCCTGCGCCAGCAGGTGAAGCGGCAGATACAGGGGACCGAGAAGATCATGTTGGCGGGTGTGCGCGAGCTCGTGCGCCAGGGTCAGGCGCGCCACCACCGTTCCGTCGTCCAGCAGGCCGGGTCGATAGAGAATCGCGTGCCCGAGCGTGACCGCGCCGACCCAATCCAGACCGATGCCCGATCGGATCGGGTAGAGCCACCCGACCGCGATCGGGCCCCCGACCCGTCGCGGGGGGCGTCCGCTGACCAGCAGGCCGGCCAGGTGGCCGATCAGATTCGTCGGCAACGTCCAGAGGCCGCGCGCCAACCGAAGGAAGGCGACCCGGCTCCGAGGTCGCGGCCGACGCATCCGACCGACGAGCATCCGCGTCTCGGTGCGCCGGGCAGGCCTAGTTGTAGGTCGCCGAGAACAGCAGCGACAATGCGCCCGCGGACCACGACAGGCTCGGATCGTTCTGGTCCTTCAACGATCCGCCTATGAGCTGCGCGGCGATACCGACACCCCAGTCCCGCGAGATCCACCACTCCTTGCCGACCTGGAGGTCGGAGGCCAGGCCGAGCTTGGAGGTGTCGAGCTGGTTGCCGTTGCCGTCGAAGGTCCAGAAGCGCGTCAGCGCGAGGGTGACGGAGATATACAAGTTGATGCGCCCGAAGTAGTACGCGACGCCCGGACCGATTCCCTGCAAGGCGATGTTCCCAATCGGGCTGGCCATGCTGGTTCCCCCCACCTGGACGTCGGGGTTCACCGTGTCGGTTTCGAAAACCGCGCCGTAAAGCACGAGGTTGTGCGCGATGACGCCGCCCACCGCCGCGCCGAACGCCAGCCCGCCGCCCCCCATGGTCGTCTTGACCCCGCCGGTGGTGGAACCCAGGCTCGCAAATCCAATTCCAGTCTGCACGCGCAGATAAAACCCGTCGTGGAGGTGGAAACCGTCCATCGATTCGGGGGGGGGCAACGGATACCCGTACCCTTGCGAATATCCGGGTGGGTAGCCGTAGTCGGACGCGAACGCCGGCGCCGGCATCACCTCGGCGGCGGCGGCGGACGACGGATTGGCGGCCGGGACCACGGTGGGTGGAGCAGTTGCCGGCGCCGCGACGGGCGCCTGCGCGAAAGCGAGCCCCGGGGCGCCGAGAACCAGAACGACCGTACCGATTCGCCAAAGAGGTGTGGCGCCGCGCATGGTGGCTCCCATCAGTTGTACGTCGAAGAGAAGAGCAGCGAGAACGCCGTGGCGCTCCAGGTGATGCTGTCGTCGCTCTTGTCCTTCATCGACGCGCCGACGAACTCGCCCGCCACGCCGAGACCCCAGTCCTGTGAGACCCACCATTCTTTCCCGATCAGGATCTGACATCCGATCCCCGCCTTGGTCTGGTAGATCGCGTTGCCGTTGACGTCGTCCAGCTCGAACTGCATCGCCCCCAGCGTCCCCGAAAAGTAGAGATTGAACGGCTCGAGGTAGTAGGCGACGCCGGGGCCGATCCCGCTCACCACCGCAGAGGTGTTGCTGGTGCCCGACGCGAATCCACCGATCGAAACGTCGGGCATGCCGAGGCCGCTGAGGAAGACCGTTCCGAAGACGATCAGGTTGGGGGTGATCGCGCCGCCGAGCGCGACGCCGAGGCTCAGGCTGCCGCCCGAGATCTTCACGGAATCACCAAAAGAGTCGGTTCCCGACACGTGCGTCCCGCCGCCGCCGATTTGCATGTGCAGGTAGAACCCATCGTGCAGATTCGGGGGCGGCGCGTAGCCCACTGGTGCGTAACCGGGCGGGTAGTAGTTGCCCGGCGCGTAGCCGCGCGGGGGCGGTGGATAGGCAGGGGGCCCGTACCCGGGCGCATAGCCCGGCGGGGGCATCTGTTGAACCGGGCCCCCTGCCGGCGGCGGTGGCGGAGTGCCGGCCGGCGGAGCCGGTGGCGCGTAACCCGCGGGCGCGGGCGGCGGCGGCGGTGCCGGGGTGCCGGCCGGCGGAGCCGGTGGCGCGTAACCCGCGGGCGCGGGCGCGGGCGGCGGCGGTGCCGGGGTGCCGGCCGGCGGAGCCGGTGGCGCGTAACCCGCGGGCGGGGGCGACGCAACCGTCGGTGGCGGGGCGGACCCGGCCTGTTGTGCCAGCGCAGCCGGCGGCGCGGCCGCGAAGGACATCGCCAGCGCCACCGCCGACGTCAACCGTAGAGGTCTCCGGACATCAGGCATCGGGGCTTCCTTTCGTCAAACCAAGCGCCCGATCGTGTATCCGAACAGAAAAATTTGTCCATCGACCAGGTCGTTCGGATCGCGCTTGACCGGATGAAAACGAACGCCCATGCTGATCTGGAATCTTCTGCACGGTGCGATACGAAGAGCGATTCTTTTCCCTACAAGAACGCACAAGGGAGCCGCCACTGGCCGATGGATGTGCACGCCCGCCAGTCGGGAAGCCCGATGCGGCCACACTCAGTGGTTCCCACCTTACGAAAGTAGGGTACAAGAATTCTCTTCGAACGGCCGAGGCGGAAGGTTCAAATTTTCAACACCGAGGCCGGCCGCGGGCGCCATGTTAGGCGCCTAACCACCGATCTCCAGAATGCTCCCAACGCCAGGCCGCAGGCGAGCTTCGCTCGCCTGCGGCCTGCGGATCGGAGGTCTGGAACCCTCCCAGGGTTCCAGAGTTAGAGCGAGGTGATGGCGGGGAGGCTGCCGTCGGCGTTGCGCTTGGCGGCGCTGGCCTTGGCGGCGGTGACGCTGGTGGCGCTCACGTCGCCGCTGTGGGAGATGCTCTGGAAGGTTCCGCCCTTATTGTTCCAAGCGCCGCAGCCGCTGCAGGTGATGGTGGCCGGGTTGCTGTTGTTGGTGAAGCCCCAGTCGGAGACGTGCGAGCCGCCCTTGGTCTCGTTGTTGTCGAAAGCGAAGCAGCTCGACATGACGTGCGCCGCCGAGACGCTATCGCCGCCCATCTTGAACCCATTCCCGTTGCTGCCGGTGCCGGCCGTGTCCTCACCCTGCCCGAATGCCCAGGAGTTCTTCACGGTCACGGGCGAGGTCCAGGCGAAGAAGTCAAAGCCGTCGTCGGCGTTGTCCCAGGAGCGACAGCCGTTGAAGACGTTGCCGGTGCCGGTCCCCTTCTTGGCGCCGAAGCCGTCGGCGTTGGAGCCGTCGCACTGGGTGTCGTCGTTGTGGTGCGAATCGCAGTTGAGGACGGTCGCGTTGGTGCCGCTGCCCGTGTAACCCGAGCTGGAGCTGATGAGGATGCCCGTGTCGGCCGAGTCGTGGACGTCACAGTCCTGGACCGTGTCGTGCGCTCCCTGGATCAGGATCCCCGAATCATTGGCGTTCGCGATCTCGAGCCCCTGCACCTTGTAGTAGTCGGCCCCGATGTCGACGCCATACTGGTTCTTGTCAGTCGGCTCGACGCCGCAAGCGAGGCGTGGCTGGGTCGAGAAGTCGAGGATCGGCTTGGTGGTTGCGGCGGGATCCGCCATCATCGTGATGACCCGGGTGGCGGTCCCCATGCGGGTCTTCTTGAACTCGATCCGGGTGGCGAGCTTGTAGGTGCCGACCTTGAGACACATCGTCTTCAGGCTGCCCGAGCAGGGGTCGCCGTTCACCGCTCCCGCGACGCCCGGACAGAGCAGCTCGTAGCCGGCCTGCGGCGTCAGCACCGGTGCGCTCTGAGACCCCGGGTTGGCGTCGTTGCCGTCGGTGGCAACCCAGATGTCGCAGGGCCCGCCGCTGGTGCCAGCGGCGCCGGTCGTTCCCGCCGTGCCCTTTCCGCCGGCGCCCGCCTGTCCGGTGCCGGCGCTTCCACCGCGCGCGCCGCCGGTCCCAGTCCCCACGGCGCCGGCCGTACCGGTCGAACCGGCGCTGCCGCCGGCTTTCCCACCGACGCCGGTCGTTCCCGCCGTGCCGGTCGTTCCCGCCGTGCCGGTCGTTCCCGCCGTGCCCGTGGCGCTCCCGCCAGCGCCCGCGCTGCCGCTCTGCCCCGCGCCGCCGCTGGTCGTCCCGCCGGTGCCGGCCAATCCGCTGGCCGAGCCGCCGACGCCGCTCCCGCCGGTGCCCGTGGAGGCCGTCCCGCCACCGCCGGCCGTCCCGCTGACGGTCGACCCTCCCGAAGATCCGCCGCGGGCCGACGCACCCGCGGCGCCCGAGGAGCCCGCGCCGGCGCTCGTGCCGGCGGCGCCGCTGGTCCCGGCCGCGCCGCTGCCGCCGTCACCGCTGTTGGCGCAGCCGGCGCCGATCAGCAAACACAGCCCGAGGACGCTGCGGGAAATCTTCAGCTTCGACATCGGATAGTCCTCCAAAAGGTCGCAGACGGCACGCAGAGCTCGAGCGGTTGATCAGAACCAGGGGTTGGCGCAGTCCCAGACCGTGTCCGCGGTCTGGAGGGTGCCGGGCTTGTAGACGCAGACGCAGTCCTGGGTACCGCTGATGCACCAGTTCCACTGGGTGCTGCAGGCGTCGCCCTTGCTACCGGTGCACGCGGGTGCCGTCGTCGCCTTGGCCGGATCGAGGCCCGACTTGGCCGGATCCATCGAGGGTCCCGCGCAGGAGCCGCAGGAGTACGAACCGCCCGAGGCACAGTTGCACTGCTTAATGCCGTAGTCGCCCACCGCGCAGGGCTTCACGCAGGCCGCCAGGTTCGAGATGCAGGAGGTCCCCGCCGCGGTCGAGCTGGACGACTTCAGGTAGTTGGGACAGGCGCTGGCCGTCGAGAACCCGACCTCGGTCGAATAGTTGAGCATCACCTGCACGTCGGACCAGGCGTACTTGCAGGTCGTCCCGTCGACGCCGTCGGTGGCAAGCGCGTTGTCGCTGGAGTCGTAGGGTTGGCACACCGTCGGGGTCTGGAACACGCAGAGCTTCGAGATGGTCGCCGTGTCGCGCCCGCTGGTGAGGCCCACGACCTCGTCGACCCCGATCGCCACCGTGTTGGTGATGGTCAGGTTCCCTTTGGTCGACCCACAGGCGCCGCCGACGCCGCAGGCGCGGTACATCTTGCCCAGGCGCTGGCCGAAGAAGTTCTGGATGATGAACTTGCCGTGGCTGTTGTCCTGAAACAGCTTGTCGTGCGCGCCCTGCGCGCCGCCGCCGTCGATGGTGACCGTCCCCGACGAGCCGGCCGCCGCGGTGACCGCGTCGTCGCATACGTAGTTGAACCAAACGTTCTTTATCGTGCAGGTTCCGTCGCAGTGAATGCCGTCGGCGCCGTGATTGCCGACGATCACGTTTTGAATGGTGGCGCCGTCGGCCAGCTCGAAGAGCGGCTTGGTGGTTCCCTGGTCCTTGGTCCCCATCGCGCTGCAATCGACGCCGAAGTCGCCGCTGCCGCTGCCGTTGTGGAGCGCCATCTTGCCGTCGTAGCTCTTGGCCACCTGCATCGTCGACGAGATCGACACCGCCGATCCCGTAGCGGTCGGCCAGGTCGGGACCTGGCAGGTCCAGGGCGGGACGAAGGCGCCCGCCGCGCCCCCGGCGCCGGTCGTTCCAGCGGTGCCCGTCCCCGTCGTCCCGGCCTTGGATCCGGCGGCACCGGCCGCGCCCGTTCCCGCGGCGCCTGTCCCCGCCGCGCCGCCGCCGCCCTTGGTGCCGGCCGCGCCGGTCGATCCGGCGGTCGATCCGCCGGCCGTGCCACCTTTCGAGCCCGCGGTGCCACCGGTGGTCCCGCCCGAGGTTCCGGCCCCACCCGAGGTCGCGCCGCTACCGCCGCTCGATCCTGCGACGCCCGACGTGCCGCCGCTCGATCCCGCGACGCCCGATCCGCCCGACGTCCCCGCGGCGCCGCTGGGGGCGCTCGTTCCACCGGCCCCAGACCCCGTGGTTCCTGCCGTCGATCCCGGCGCACCGCCGGGGCCACTGGAGCCGGCGGACCCGTTGGAACCGGCGCTCCCCGCGGTCCCGCCACCGTCGGGCGACCCCGCGCAGCCGAAGGCCGTGAAGGCGAGCCCCAAGGCCGCAACCAGCAGCCGCGGTTTGAGCCCACGCGCTCGTCGAGAGGGTGCTTGCATGCAGACGAAGTGTTCCCGGCAATCCCCGTCGGCTCACGCGTCGCATAAACGGCCGGGCTCCCCCCGAATCGCTGCGGGGACGCCGGGCTCCGGGGGCCTTCTCTAGTACGAGAACCGGCGAACGCTGACGTTCATGACCAGGCCGAGGGCGGCGGCGGTGGTGAGGATGCTGGAGCCGCCATAGCTGACCAGGGGGAGCGTGACGCCCACGACGGGGAGAACGCCGCTCACCATCCCGACATTGATGAAGACGTGCCAGAACAGCATCGCCGCGACGCCGACGCAGACCGTGGCCCCGAATCGATCGCGCGCATCGCCGGCGATCTTGAGGATCCAGAGCACCAGGATCAGATACGCGAGCAGGAGCGCGAAGCAACCCACGAAGCCCCACTCTTCGGCCCAGACCGCAAACGGAAAATCGGTCCAGAGCGCCGGGAAGTGGCGCAGCCGGATCTGCGTGCCGTGCAAGAACCCCTTGCCGAGAAAGCGGCCCGAGCCGATGGCGTTGAGCGCCTGACGGGTCTGATACGCCCCTTCGGAGTTCGGGTTGAAGAACGACTCGACCCGCTTGCGCTGATACTCGTGCAAGAGGTGCTGGTAGATCGGGAAGGCGGCCAGCGTCGCGAGGCCGACGATCGCCGCCAGCGTCTTGAGCTTGAGGCGCGCGGTCAGCATGATCGTGAAGAAGATGAGCAGCAGCAGGAACGCCGTCCCGAAGTCGGGCTGCTTGGCGATGAGCAGCGCCGGCACGCTCACGATGAGCACCGGGATCGCCAGGTGACGCCAGGTGCGTCCCTCCAGCACCGGTGAGTCGTTCAGGTATTTGCCGAGCGCGACGCTGGTGAGGAGCTGCATCAGCTCGGAGGGCTGGACGTGAAACGGGCCGAGCTCGAACCAGCGACGCCCGCCCCCCACCATCTTGCCGAACGCCAGCACCCCGAGGAGCAGCGCGACGCCCGCGCCATGCAGGACATAGCCGTACCGGCTGATGGTCCGGTAGTCGAGGGTCGCCACCCCCAGGAAGACGGCCACCCCGAGGCCGAGCCAGGAGACCTGCACCGAGAAGATGTTGGCCTGCCGGTCGTGGACGGCGCTCCACAGGTTGACGAGGCCGAGCGTGGTGACGGCGCAGGTGGCAAAGGTGAGCGTCCAGTCGAAGCGGAAACGCAGGCGACGCCAGCCGACGGCCCGGGTCTGCATCATGGCTCCGCCTCGGCGGTGGGCGGTTCCGGCGCGGGCGCGCGCGGCCCACGCCGGCGCGGCAGCCCGAGGCGCGGCGCCTCGCGATCGGCCGGCGCGACGGTGTCGAAGTAGTTGTGGATGATCTCCATCGCGACCGGCGCCGCGACGTCGCCGCCGTGACCGCCGTGCTCGACCAGCACGGCGAGCGCGATGCGGGGCCGACCGGCCGGCGCGAAGCCGACGAACCAGGCGTGATCGCCCGCTTCGTAACCGCCGTCTTCGGTGTGGCGCCCGTGCACCTGCGCGGTGCCGGTTTTGCCCGCCACCTCGATGTCCTTCGACCGGACCTTGAAAGCGGTTCCCTTGGGCTCGTTCACCACGCCGACCAGCGCCTGGCGGACGACCGCCAGGGTCTCCGGCGCGACCGACAGCTCGCGGCGGACCCGCGGCGCGAACTCTTCGAGGACCTGACCGTCGGGGGACTCGACGCGTTCCACGATCTGCGGCAGCCAGAGCTTCCCGCCGTTGGCAATAGCCGCGTAGAGCGTCGCCATCTGCAGCAGCGTCACCCGCGTCGACCCCTGCCCGATGACCGCGTTCAGCGCCTGACCGATCTGAAACCCCTCCGCCTTCGGGTTCTCGCGCTTCTGCGCGCGGTACCACTCCTCGGTCGGCAGAAATCCGCCTTCTTCGCCGTTGAGCCCCAGACCGGTCGGCGCGCCCAGCCCCAGGTCGGCGCCGTATTTGGCGAGGCGATCCATCATCCCGGGACGCGCCCCCAGCTCGTAGAAGTAGACGTTGCAGCTTTGCACGATGGCGTCGTAGAGGCTCACCGTCAGGTGGGTCTTGGTGCACTTGAACCGCCGCCGCGCGATCTCGAACGACCCGTGGCACTTGGTCTTGTCGTCGGGCGTGATGAGGCGGTCTTCCAGCGCCGCGATCGCCGAGACCGGCTTGAAAGTCGAGCCCGGGTAGTAGGTCTCGGCCAGCGTCTTGTCGTGCAGCGGGTGGTAGCGATCGGCCAGGAGGCGCTGCTCGGCCTCGGGCGTCAGGTGCCCGGACATCTCGTTCGGATCGAAGCTGGGCTTCGACGCCATCGCCAGGATCCGCCCGCTGTCGACGTCCAGCACCACCGCGCCGGCGGCGGACACGTTTCGCAGCGCCCGCTCGGTGAAGCGCTGGGTGTCCACGTCCAGCGTGAGCACGACGTTGTTGCCCGCGACGGCCACCTGGGCGCTCGGCCCGTCGACGATGTCGTGGATGTCGGTCTTGGGCAGATCGCGGCGGTCGACGACGATCTTCTGGAAGCCGGCCCGCCCGCGCAAGTAGCCGTCCCATTGCCTTTCAATCCCGGTGCGGCCGACCAGGTCGCCGGCGCGGTAACCCTCGCCTTTCTTGGCGCGCAGCTCCTCGGCGGAGATCTCGTTCATGAAGCCGAGCACATGGGCCGCCAGAATCCCGTAGGGGTACGATCGCCGCGGCGCCGAGACGATCTTCACGCCCGGCAGATCGACGCCGGTCTCGATCGCGGCCATCGCCTCGCGCGAGATATCTTCCGCCAACAGCACCGGCCGCTCGGCCGCTCGCGCGCCACCGGCGCTCTGGCTGGTGACGGCCTCACCATTTTGAATCCGCTCCCAGACGTCCATCGCCTCGTCGCCGTTCATACCCAGGACCGTCCGCAGGCGGGCGAAGCCATCGGCGGTCAGCAGGCGCGGCGTCACGAAGACGTCGTACGAGGGGCGTACGGTAGCCAGCACCTTCCCCTTGCGGTCACGGATCTGTCCACGGACCGCCGGCAGCAAATCCGTGTGGATGATGCTGTCCGAGGTGACCCGAAAGAACGCGTCTCCCTGAATGACTTGTAGATAAAAGAGGCGGCCGGCGATTCCCCCGAAGGCCACCAGGACCACCAGCGCGAAGTAGCGCGAGCGCCGGCGGATCTCCGGGAGCTCGGCGTCCTGACCGGCTATTTCCAAGGCGACACG
>CAYTTF010000026.1:14032-24338 GCA_964440665.1 uncultured Myxococcales bacterium
GCCGAGCGGGCGCGGACCGCGGGCCAGGCCCACGCGCGAGCGGGCGCTGTCGACCCTGCCGTCGAGGTGCCGGAAGAGGCCCAGGATGATCGGGCCGACGAAGCCGGTGAACAGCGCCTCGAGCGGCGCCTGGCGCAGGCCGCCGTAGCCGCCTTCGGGCGCGACCTGCGCGCGCACGATGACGATCAACACCGACGCCAGCAGGCTGGCCACGAACGAGGTCACCGCCGACAGGACGATCCCTTGCACCGCCACCCGCGTGGTGAGGAGCCGCGCGCAGAGCGCCATCAGCACGAAGACGAACGCGTGGACCCCCTGGGGCGCCCCCGACACGAGATCGAAGAGGTACCCGGTCGCGAAGGAGACCACCGCCGCCGCCGAGATGGTCCACTTGGAAGACAACCCCACGTGGAGCACCACCAGGAGCCCCAGGCTCGGCGCCACCATGTGCACGGGCGCCAGCTCGAGCACCGTCGACTGCAAGATCAACAGCAGATAGGCGACGGTGAGAGTGGCGGCGGATCTCATTTGTAGACCATCAGGCCGCGGGCCGGCAGGCGATGCGCGGCCGGATCGGGATCGGGCGCGGGGGGCGGCGCCACCACCACCAGCACCTCCGAGAGCCGCCCGAAGTCGACGTCGGGCGTGACCTCCACATCCTGGTAGAGGCCGACCGCCCCCGGGATGATGCGGGTGATGTGACCGACCGCCAGGTTGCGCGGGAACGCGCCGCCGAGGCCGCTGGTCACGACGGCGTCGCCCTCCTTGGCGGGCTCACCGCGCGTCAGATACTCGATGTTGCAGCGGTAGCCGTTCTCGCCGGACTTCCCGCGCAGGATCCCGCGCCCGCCGGTGCGCGGGATGACCACATCGATCGCGGACCGGGGATCGACCAGCAGCATGATGTCGGAGCTCTTGCCGGAGACGCGGTTGATGCGGCCGGCCACGCCTTCAGGTGTCAGCACCGGCATCCCGTGCCGGACATTTCCTTCGCCGTGATCGATCTCGACCCGGGCGACGCGAAAATACGGAGAGGCGTCGACGGCGATCACGCGCGCCGCGACCGTCTCGGCCGGCGTCACGTCGCGCAGTCCGAGCAGACGCTGGTAGCGGCCGCTCTCTTCGGCCAAGCGCCGCATCTCGGTCAGCTCGGCGCGCAGCCGCTGGTTCTCGCGGGTGAGCGCTTCGTTCTCGCCCCGAACGTGCGTCAGCTCGACGTAGCGCCCGGCGACGCTGGTGATGGCGCGCGCGATGAGCGACATCGCCGACTGAGCCGGGGAGACCAGCCGCAAGACGCCCCGATCGAGCGCGGACAGATCGCCCGGGTTCTTGGCGCTCATCCGGAGCGAGATGATCGCGATCAGCAGCATCGTCGCCACAATCGCAGATTCTCTCAGCCGCTTCCTACCGGCTACCATCCGATCCCTCTTACTGTAATGCCACTTCTCGCAGGAGGGCGAGTTCGTCGAGGGCGCGGCCGGTGCCGAGGACCACGGCGCATTCGGGCGAGTCGGAGACCATCACGGGCAGCCCGGTCTCCTCGCGGAGGAGCGCGTCCAGGTTCTTGAGCTGCGAGCCGCCGCCGGTGAGCACGATGCCCCGGTCGACGATGTCGGCCGCCAGCTCGGGCGGCGTCCGCTCGAGCACGGAACGGACGGCGTCGACGATCTGGTTGACCGGCTCCGCCAGCGACTCGCGCACCTCGTCGCTGTTCATGACCAGGGTCTTGGGGACGCCGGCCACCAGGTCCCGGCCCTTGATTTCCATGGTGGTGACCTCGTCGGTCGCGTAGGCGTTTCCGATCTGTTTCTTGATCATCTCGGCCGTCCGCTCGCCCACCAGCAGGTTGTACTTGCGCTTGATGTACGCGACGATCGCCTCGTCCATCTTGTCGCCGGCGACGCGGATCGACTTGGCGACCACGATCCCGGCCAGCGAAATGACGGCCACTTCGGTGGTGCCGCCGCCGATGTCGACGATCATGTTCCCGGAGGGCTCGGTGACCGGCAGGCCGGCGCCGATCGCGGCGGCCATCGGCTCTTCGATCAGATAGACCTCGCGGGCGCCGGCCGCCAGCGCCGAGTCGCGCACAGCGCGCTTCTCGACCTCGGTGATTCCGGACGGCACGCCGATGATGATGCGGGGCTTGACCAGCGTGCGGCGGTTGTGAACCTTGGTGATGAAGTAGCGCAGCATCGCCTCGGTGACCTCGAAGTCGGCGATGACACCGTCCTTCATGGGGCGGACGGCCACGATGATGCCCGGCGTGCGCCCGAGCATCTCCTTGGCCTCCTTCCCCACGGCCAGGACCTTCTTGGTCCCGTTGCCGGACCGCTGCACCGCCACCACCGACGGCTCGTTGGAGACGATCCCTCTGCCGCGGACGAAGGTCAGCGTGTTCGCCGTACCCAGGTCTATGGCGAGGTCGTTGGAGAAGAGTCCGTAGACCCAGTCGAGCAGCATGGATTGTGCGCCCCGCGCGCCGCCCAGATTGAATCGACCGAATCGACCGCCGCGTCGACGAGACGAATGCTTTTATCACGGATGCATGGCCTACGGTAGGGGCGCGCCCGATGTTTATGGTAGATTCCGCCCCGCCATGCTCGAGCAGATGCGGAAAGCCTCGCAGTCGCTGCTGATCTACCTGCTTTTTTTCATCGTCATCGCGGTCTTCATCATCAACTTCGGACCGCAGTCGCGCGGCAGCTCGTGCGATCAGGTCATGAAGGGGAACGATCACTACGCGGCGCAGGTAAACGGCGAGACCATCACCCAGAACTCCTTTCGTTACGGCTTCATGCTGGCGGGGGGGGCCCAGATCCCGGCGCCCATGGCCAAGCGTGACCGTCTCAAGGAGACGGTGATGGACAAGCTCATCGAGCGCGAGATCCTGGCCGCCGAGGCGGACAGGCTGGGCCTGGTGGTCACGGACGACCAGGTCGAAGACCAGATCGCGGACGCCAAGATCGTCGGCCTCGGCTCGACGCACACCGTGCCGCGGCTCCAGAAGGACGGCAAGTTCAACTACGACTCCTTCAAGACGTTTCTGCAGTTCGAGCTGGGCGTCACGCCGAAGGGCTTCGTCGCGGAGCAAAAGAAGGAGATGATGGCCCTGCGGGTGCGGGAGCTCATGCGAGCCAGCGTCACCGTCTCGGCCGACGAGCTCAAGACCGAATTCGTCCGCAAGAATCGCCAGGTGAACCTGGAGTACCTGCGGTTCTCCGGCCGGCGCTTCGAGCCCGAGATCGCGCTCACCGACGCGGAGATCGCCGATTACGCCGCCAAGAACGACGCCAAGCTCCAGGAGGCCTACGAGCAGAAGCGGTTCGTCTACGAGAAGACGCCCGACGAGCGGCGGGTGCGGCAGATCCTAGTGAAGGTGCCCCAGGACGCCTCCCCCGAGGTGGACAAGGCGGCGCACGCCAAGGCCGACGCTCTCTCCGAACGGCTCAAGAAAGGGGCCAAGGTGGGCGGCAGCGAGGGGTTGACCTTCCTGGAGCTGGTCAAGACCGCCTCGGAGGACACCAAGACCAAGGCGCGCGGCGGGGATCTCGGCTGGCGGGCGCGCGGCGCCATCAACCTCCCCGGTCCGCTCGAAGACAAAGTCTGGAAGGCCAAGCCAGGCGCGATCGTGGGCCCGCTGCGCGGCACCGACGGCTACGTCATCACCAAGATCGAAGCCGTGCGGGAGGGCAACATCGCCTACGGCGACGCGAAGCTCGAGCTGGCCGAGGAGAAACTGCGCGAGGAGCGCGGCAAGGTGCAGGCCAGGGCCGCCGCCGATGCGGCGCTCGCCCAGCTCAAAGAAGATCCGACCAAGACGATAAAGGACCTCTTCCCGGCCCCCAGCGACAGCCAGGAAGCGGGCGCCACGCCCGATCCCACCGCCGCGCCCCACGTGGAAGAGACCGGTCTCTTCTCGCTGCGCGCGACGCGCGAGGGGGTTGTCGTCGAAGGGATCGGCGTGTCGAGCCCGCTCGCTCAGGCCGCCTTCGCGCTCACGACCGAAAAACCGCTGGCCGGCCCCTTCGACGTGAACGGCGCCGTCGTGATCGCGCGGCTCAAGGAGCGCAAAGATCCAGATCTGGCCGAATTCGAGAAGCACAAGATCGAGCTCGCCCGCGAGGCGGAGCTGACCAAGTGGGAGCGGGTCCTCACCGATTGGATGCAGGCCCGCTGCGTCGAGGCGAAAGAGGCGAAGCGGATCAACGTGAACACCGACGTGCTCCGTTACGAAGACAGCAGCGAGCCCCCGCCGTACGAGCCCTGCGTTCCCCACCGTCAGTTCGGGGGCTAGCGGGCGCTTGGCCGACGCCGCGGCGGCGATGGCCCTCGCCCTCGAATGTCTGGAGGACGGCCGGGCGCTCCTGACCGTTGCCGCGCGCGATCTCGGGCCGGTGGTGGTCGAGCGCGTGGAAGTCGAGTGGTCGGCTCCCGGCGGCCCGCCCGGCTCCGACCCGATCACCATAGATCGCCTGCGCAGCCGCCGGGGACGCCTGCGGGTCGCCAAGCTGGTGGTCGACCGGGCGCGGCTCGAACAACGGGTCGCCGACGCGAGAGTGCCGGTGGGCGAGATCCTCAGCCTCGGGGTCACGCTCGAGCCCGGACAGATCGTCCTTTCCGGGCGCGCCCAAACCAACGGTCGGGCATCGCCCTTCGCGGCGCGCCTGGTGCTGGGCGCCGGCAAAGGACGCAAGCTGCGGATCTCCGTCGAGGAGGGTGACGCCCGCTCGGCGCTGGCGCGCGCGGCGCTGGCGGCCGTGCTGGGTCCACCCACCGAGGACGGGACCTCGTTCGAGATCGATCCGCTCGAGGCCGCACTGGACGAGATCTTCGTGGCGGAGGGCTTCCGGCTACCCGACAGCGCGGACGTGCGTCTGCACGGCGTACGGGTTTCGCCAAGCCGGATCTCGCTGCTCTGGTCGTCGGCCGCCAACGTCGCGGGCGACGCGCAGGTGGAGCGGGACGAGGACGGGCCAGCCGCCCCGAGCCCGAGCGCTGCGGAAGATCGAGACGAGATCGGGGCCCTCCGCCACGCGCTCGACACGGCGCCCGCGGGATCGGAGCGCGCCGAGGTGGCGCAGCTCTTGGCGGCGGCCTACGAGCGGGTCGGCCAGGAAGAAGGCGCCGTGGCGGCGCTCCGATTGTGCATCGACAACGCCGCCGCCGGACCGCTGATCGGGCCCGCCTGGCGGCGCCTGGTGGAGCTCTATGCCCGGCGCGGCGATCCGCAGGCGGCCGCGCGCGCCCTCATCGCTTCCGCCGACGATCCCCGGGTAGCCGCCTCGGAGATCGAGCGCGCCGGGACCCTGGTCGCGGCCGCCGAGATCCTGCGCAAGCGCCTCAACCTTCCGGGCGACGCCGGCATGCTCCTCGAACGGGCGCTGGCCCTCGATCCGACCTCCGTCGAGGCACTGGAGGCGCTGGAGGCGCTGACCAGCGACGCCGGAGACTTCGGCCGGTTGGCCGACATCCTCGAGCGCAAGATCGAGCTCGTCGCGCGCGGCCCCCGCGAACAGAAGACCATCCTGGCGCGTCTCGCCGAGATCTACGGCGGCCCACTCGGCCGGCCCGATCTGGCCCGAAAGACCAACAAACGGCTCCGGAAGATCGAGCCCGCGCCCCGATCCGCGACGCCGGCCGCGACGCCGGCGATCGCGGACACCACCCCGCTCGCCCGTGGCCCGACCGGCGAGATGCTCGCGGAGCTGGGCCAGAGCGCCGAAGCGAGTGGGGATCTGGCCCGGGCCGAGCACGCCTACTGGCGCGCGGCCGGCGTCGAGGCGGAACCCGCCCTGCGCGCCAACTATCTGATCTCGCATGCGCGCGTGCTGCTGGCCCGCGGCGATGTCCTGGCCGCCGTCGGCGAGATCGAAGAGGCGCTCCACCACGCGCCCGCCCACCTCGGCGGTCTGGCGCTGCTCGCCGACGTCAGCTTCCGGAAGCAGGATCTGCTCCGCGCCCGCGACCTGTATGCGGCCATCGAGATGTCGACGGACGCCGCCGACGTCATCCCCCGTGAGCTTCTGGTCCATCGCCGGGCGGCGTTGGCCCAGCGGCTGGGCGAACCCGCGGAGGCGGAGGCGCTCTACCGGGAGCTCGCCATCTTGAGCCCGCTGCACACCGAGGCGCGCCGCGCGCTGGCCGAGCTCGCGCTCGCCCGCGGCGACACGACCACCGCGGCGCTGCGGCTCGAAGAGGTGCTGCGCCTCCTGCCCGCGGGAGCGTCGAGCGAGCTTTCGGACCTACGATACCGTCTGGGCGCGGTCTACGCCGGGACGGGCGAGCTCGGCTCGGCCCGCTATTACCTCGAGTTGGTGGTGGCCCAGGATCCGACGCGCGCGCCCGCGCTGGAGCTGCTGCTGCAAACCTACGAGAAGCTGGACCTGCATCGAGAAGCCGCCGAGGCGTGCGGGCGACTGGCGCGCCTCTACGTCGATCCCGCTCACCGGGCTGCCGCCCTCTACCGCCAGGCCGAGATTCTGCAAACCCATCTCGGCGACGACGCGGGGGCGCTCGACGCCTACCTGCGCTCGTCGGACATCGATCCCGGTTTCGTCCCGTCGCGCCTACGGCTCATCGATCACTTTTGGGCCGAGGGAGACGTCGACGTCGTCGCCGACCTGGCCAACGATCTGGCGACCGTTCCGCTCTCGCCCGTCGACGACGCCGATTTGGTCGCGCGCCTCGCGATCGCGACCGCCGGCCCGCGCAGCACCAACCCGCCGCGTTTCGCGCTGGCGGCCCACCCGATGCTCGCCGGTGCGGCGGCCCGGGTGCTCGCGCTCGCCGGCGACAGAGCCGCCGCCCGCAACGTCGACACCATCGATCCGCTGCTTGCGCACGCCCGGTTCTGGGCGGGCGCCGAGGGCGACGGCACGCTGGTGAGCGCGCTCATCGAGCTGGTGCTGACGGATCCGGCCCGCCCTGGGCCGGCCTGCGCGCTCGGGGCGCTCGCCGCCCGGACCCGGCGTTTCGCGCTGGCCCGCGCCGCGTTCTCGCTGCCGGCGTTCGTGGACCCGGACGGTCTCGGGATCAAGCTCCTCGAAGGGCTGGCGCCCGCGGAGGCCGTGCGCTCGGAGGCGGTCCGGGTGGGCGCGGCGGTGGATCATCCGGACGTGGCGGGCCCGGCCCGGCGCGCGCTGGCGCGGCTGGCGCCGGCGCTCCTCGGTCTCGGCTACGATCAACCGGCGCCGAAGCCGGTGGAGGGAAGTGGCCTCAAGCCAGCACGGGCCACCGAGCTGCGGCGGATCGCCGATCTGCTCCACGCCCCACCCTTCGTGGTCGCCCCGGACGCCGAGGGGACCGGCAAGCCGCTGGCGCTGCAAAGCGAGCGGCGGCGTCTCCGTCTCATCCCGTCGCAGCCCGCCGGCCTGCTCATCAGCCCCAGCGCTGCGCGCCTCGGTCCACAGGCCTGGTCGTTCGTCGCCGGCCGGGCGCTCGAGGCCCTTCGCAGCGGCCTGGTGACCGCGGGCTTGACCGGCGCCGACGGCATGGCGCGGCTCTTCGAGGGCGCGCGTGCCGCGCTCAGCAAAGGTCGCGCCGACGATCCGCGGGCCCAGGCGGTCGCGGACTGGCTCATCCGCCCGGAGCTCGGCCTGATGCTGGGCTCCGCGGAAGCGCGGGCGGAGCTGCTGGCCGACGTCGAGGCGGCACTGCAAGAGATGCCCGACTGGCAGACCTTTCGGCGCGGGACGCGCCACACCTGCAATCGAATTGGGTTGCTGGTCTGCGGAAGCCCCTTGAGCGCGCTGGCCGTCATCTCCGAAGGGGAGCTCTACGGCGACGACGGCGAGCCGCCCTCGGTAGAGACCCGAACCGAGTTTCTGCGGGGCTCGAACGCCCGCGAGACCATCGTCTTCATGTTGTCGCCCGCCTACGAAGCCGCCTCCACGACCTGAGCGGTGCGCGCTTTTCTCTGCAAGGCTGGTTGGGAGCCGGCGCTCGCCGACGAGCTTTTGCGCGGCAACCGGGTGGTGAGCCAGCTCGGGCCCGGGGTGGTCGCCATCGACGGGGGCGAGCACGATGGCCACGACGATCCGGTCTTCTCACGCCAAGCGCTCCCGCGGGCCAGCGTCGTCGAAGGCGCTGCCGTGCGTGGGCTGGCCGAAAACATCTTCGCCGCCATCGACGGCGCTCTGGACGGATGGCCGGGACCGTTGTCGTTGCACGCGTTCGCCCACGCCCAGCCGCCGCCCGGCCTGGCCAGCCGCGCCGCGCTGGTCGCGCGCGAGGTTCTGGCGCTGCTCGAAAGCCGACGCCGCCGCACCTTCCGCCGCCTGCGCGGGAGCGACGATGGGGCGGCACCGTTCGACGAAGCCTGTCTGCTGATTCAGCTGCTGGCGCTCGGGCGCGAGCGGTTCGTCGTTTCGGCGGCCCCGCCGCGCCGGCTGCCCATGGGTGGCTTCGATCTCGCGCGCTGGCCGGGTGGCGACGCGCCCGTCGCGACGGATCGCGGCCCGCCCTCGCGCGCTTACCAGAAGCTCGAGGAGGCGCTGGCCTGGATGGAGACGGCGCCGCGTGCCGGTGACATCTGCGTCGATCTCGGCGCGGCGCCCGGCGGCTGGACGGCGATCGCGATCGCGCGGGGCGCGCGCGTGCTGGCCGTCGACCGCGCGTCGATCGCGCCGGCCCTCGCGCGTCACCCGCGCGTCACGATGACCATCGGCAACGCGTTCACCTACGCGCCGCCCGCGCCGGTCGACTGGCTGCTCTGCGACGTGGTGTGCGAGCCCCAGCGCAGCCTCACGCTGATCGAAACCTGGCTCACCCGGAACCTCTGCCGGAATCTGCTGGTCACCGTGAAATTCAAGGGCCGCGACAGCTACGGCGTGCTCGGCGCGCTGCCGCCGCTCTTCGCCCGCCTCCGCCCGACGTTGACGTTCGCGCGCGTCAAGCAGCTTTACCACAACAAGAACGAGGTCACCGTGATGGTGCGGAATACGGACGCCCCGGCGAAGATGAGATAGATTCGCGCGTCCATGGACGACGTGCTGGCGATCATCTTGGGGGGCGGTCGCGGTACGCGCCTGTTTCCGCTGACGCTCAAACGCTCGAAGCCGGCGGTTCCGATCGGCGGCAAGTACCGCCTGATCGACATCCCGATCAGCAATTGCCTGAACGCGAACCTCCGTCAAATCTTCGTGCTCACGCAGTTCAACTCGGAGAGCCTCAACAAGCACGTCGCGATGACCTACAAGTTCGACGTCTTCTCGTCGGGCTTCGTGAGCGTGCTGGCGGCCGAGCAAACGGAAGAAGGCGGCAACTGGTTTCAAGGGACGGCCGACGCGGTCCGCCAGAGCTTGCGCCACATGCGGCGCACCCCCGGACGCGATCTGCTGATCCTCTCCGGCGATCAGCTGTACAGCATGGACTACCAGCACATGCTGCGGACCCACCGCGCCAGCGGCGCCGACGCGACGGTGGCGGTCATCCCGGTCTCGGCGGATCAAGCCAGCGGGTTCGGCATCCTCAAGATGGACGCGACCGGCCGCATCGTCCATTTCGACGAGAAGCCCGCCGCCGAGCGTCTGCCCTCCCTGGTCTCCGAGCTGCCGAACGGCGGCGGACCGGGGTACCTCGCCTCGATGGGCATCTACATTTTCAAGCGCGACGTGCTGGAGCTGTCGCTCGCGAGCCCCAAGCTGGTCGACTTCGGACGGCACGTCATCCCCGACGCCGTCCCGCGCCAGCGCGTTCAGGCGCACGTCTACCGCGGCTACTGGGAGGACGTCGGGACCATCCAGTCGTATTTTCAGGCCAACCTGGCGCTGTGCGAACCGATCCCGCCGTTTGATTTCTACGACGAGAAGCATCCCGTCTACACCCACCCCCGGTTTCTGCCCGCGTCGAAGGTCGAGCGGTGCAACATCCACAACGCGCTCATCTCCGAGGGCTGCATCATGAACGGCGCCGAGATCGACCGCGCCGTGATCGGGATCCGCAGCCGCATCGGCGCCGCCTCGCACATCCGCAACAGCCTGCTGGTCGGCGCGGATTTCTACGAGACGCTCGAGGACATGCGCGCCGCCGAAGCGAGCGGCATTCCGGTGGTCGGCATCGGCTCGGAATCGATCATCGAAAACGCCATCATCGACAAGAACGCGCGCATCGGGCGCCGCGTGCGGATCGTCAACGAGGCCGGCCTCAAGGAAAAGGACGGCAAGGGCTACTACATCCGCGAAGGGATCGTGATCGTCCCGAAGAACGGCATCATCCCCGACGGCAGCGTCATCTAGCCGATGTTCCGATTTGGCGTGCTCGGGGTTTCGCGGTTTGCGCTGCGGAAGATGTTTCCGGCGATGCG
>CAYTTF010000027.1:0-24019 GCA_964440665.1 uncultured Myxococcales bacterium
TGAGGCGAAGCTGGCCTTTCTGTTCGCGCCCGCCCACCACGCCGCGACCAAGCACGCCGGCGGTCCCCGCAAGGAGGTCGGCGTGCGGACGTTCTTCAATCTGCTGGGCCCGCTCACCAACCCCTGCGGCGTGCGATTTCACGTCAACGGAATCTTCAGCCGCGATCGCTGCGAGCTGCTGGCGCGCGCGCACGGCGCGCTGGGATCGAAGCGCGCGCTGGTCGTCCACGGCGCCGGCGGCCTGGACGAGTTCGCGCCGGCGGGCGCGACCTTCGTCGCCGAGCTGGCCGACGGCGAGGTCCGAACCTACGAGCTCGCTCCGGCCGACTTTGGGCTCGACGAGAGCGACCCTTCGGGCCTGCGGGGCGGCACGCCCGCCGACAACGCGCGGATCGCGCTGGAGATCCTGGGCGGCGGCGGCCCGGAGGCGGCGCGCAACGCCTCGCTCATGACGGCGGCGGCGGCGCTCTACGTCAGCGGCGCCGCGCCCGATCTGCGCACCGCCACGGCGACCGCGCGGGCCGCGCTGACGGGCGGCGCCGCGCGCGCGGTCCTCGAGACGTTGCGCCGGATCGCACCCCGGGCCGCGCCCGCGCCATGATCCTCGACGACATCTTGGCCCGCACGCGGGCCGACCTGGCCACGCGAAAGACGGCCCGCCCGCTTGCGGATCTGGAGGCCACCGCTGCGGCCCGACCGCACGCGCGCAGCTTGGCGCGCGCTCTCCGTCGCCCCAACCAGATCGCCTGCATCGCGGAATTCAAACGCCGCTCACCGTCCGCCGGCTGGATCGCCGAGGCCGCCGATCCGGCCGCGACCGTCCGCGCCTACGCCGCGGGCGGCGCCCAGGCGCTCTCGATCCTCACCGACGGACCGTTCTTTGGCGGAGACCTGGACGATCTCCGCGCGGCGCGAGCGGCTTGCGAGCTGCCCGTCCTGCGCAAGGACTTCATCGTCGATCGTTACCAGATCGTCGAGGCACGCGCGGCCGGCGCCGACGCCATCCTGCTCATCGTCGCGGCGCTCACCGATCCCGAGCTCTCGGCGCTGCTGGCGGCGGCAGGCGAGATCGGCCTGGAGGCGCTGGTCGAGGCCCACGACACCGACGAAGTCCGCCGCGCCGTCGCCGCCGGCGCCGCGATCATCGGCATCAACAACCGCGATCTCCGGACGTTCATCGTGGATCGAGATCTGGCCTGCCGTCTCCGCCCGCAGGTCCCGCCCGACAAGATCGTCGTCGCCGAGTCCGGCATCCGCGACGCCGCCGACGTCGCCCGCCTCCGCGCCGCCGGCATCGACGCCACGCTCGTCGGCGAAACCCTGATGCGCGCCCCCGACCCGGCCGCGGCCTTGCGTTCGCTGATCGGCTAGCCGTTCGAGAAGCCGCTCTCGAAGGCTCATTTTTGCTAGGCTTCCCTCGGATGAGGGTCAAGACATCCGTCACCCTGCCGGCCGATCTACTTCGTGCCGTCGATCGCGCGGCCGGGGGTCGAGCCAATCGTTCTCGTTACATCGAGCGAGCGGTGCGCGCATTGGTCGAAGCCCAATCAAAGGCAGAGAGAGACGCGAAGGAGATTGGGCTCATCAATCGTCAGGCTCGCCGTCTGAACGCAGAGGCCGCCGACGTCCTCGCCTATCAGGCCTGACGTTCTACCAATGCTGATCAAGATCTGCGGCGTCACGACGGCCGAGGACGCGGCGATGGCCGCAGCGGCGGGGGCGGACGCGATTGGCGTCAATCTGTGGCCAGGGTCGAAACGCTATGTCACTCCGGCGGCGGCGCGCGCGGTGCTGGATGCCGTGCCGGCCGGCGTGCTCAAGGTGGGCGTCTTCGTCGACGCGCCGGCGGCCGAGGTGGCGAAGAGGATCGGAGACCTCGGTCTCGATCGCGCGCAGCTTCACGGCGACGAGGCGGCCACCGACTTCGCTGCATTTGATCCGGCGCGAATCGTTCGCGTGATCCGCGTCCGCGATGCCGCCTCGTTCGAAACCGCCAGCGGGTGGAACCCGGCGCTCTGGCTCTACGACGCGTTCGTCGAAGGATTCGGCGGGGCCGGCATCCCCGCGCCCTGGCCGCTGATCGCGCGCCAGGCCCGACGGCCGTTTCTACTGGCCGGCGGCCTGACGCCCGACAACGTGGCCGCCGCGATCCGCGCGACCCGTCCCGATGGCGTCGATGTCGCCTCCGGCGTCGAGAGCCGCCCAGGGGTCAAAGATCCCCTTAAGGTCGCGGCTTTCATCGGCGCCGCCCGCGCTGCGATTTCATCGGGAGCCTGAAGACTTCCGACGCTATAGTTCCGCGCGCATGTCCGCTCCAGCCGCTCCGCAAATTCCCGGACGATTCGGACCCTTCGGGGGACGCTACGTCTCGGAGACGCTCATCCCCTCCCTGGACCAGCTGACGGCAGCCTGGGCCGAGGCCTCGGCCGATCCGACCTTCTCCGAGGAGCTAGATCGCCTGCTCTCCGACTACGTGGGCCGCCCGACGCCGCTCGGCTTCGCGGCGCGCCTCTCGGCGGAGGTCGCCCAGGAATCGGGGCGCGACGTCCGGATCTATCTCAAGCGCGAAGACCTCTGCCACACGGGCGCGCACAAGATCAATAACTGCATCGGTCAGGTCCTGCTCGCCCGCCGGATGGGGAAGACCCGCATCATCGCCGAGACCGGGGCCGGCCAGCACGGCGTCGCCACCGCCACCGCCTGCGCGCTCTTCGGTCTCCCCTGCGAGGTCTACATGGGCGCCGTCGACGTCGACCGGCAGGGGCTGAATGTGTTCCGGATGAAGCTACTCGGCGCCAAGGTCCATCCCGTCAAGGACGGCACCGCCACGCTCAAGGACGCGATGAACGAGGCGCTGCGCGACTGGGTGACCAACGTCGGCGATACCCACTATGTGATCGGCTCGGTCGCCGGCCCTCACCCGTACCCGCTGCTGGTGCGCGATCTGCAGGCGGTGATCGGCCGCGAAGCGCGCGCGCAGATCCAGGAGGTCGAGGGGCGGCTCCCCGACGCCTGCGTCGCCTGCGTCGGCGGCGGATCAAACGCGATGGGTCTCTTTCACGCCTTCGTGCCCGACCCGGCGGTGCGGCTCTTCGGCGTCGAGGCGGCGGGCGACGGGCTCGGCACCGCCCGCCACGCGGCGACGCTGTCGAAAGGGCGGGTCGGCATCCTGCACGGCGCGCGCTCGTACGTGCTGTGCGACGACGACGGTCAGATCTCGGAGGCGCATTCGATCTCGGCCGGCCTCGACTACCCGGGCGTCGGTCCCGAGCATTCGTTTCTCAAGGAGACCGGACGCGCGACCTACCTTTCCGTCACCGACGACGGCGCGATCGCCGGGTTCCAGCGGCTGGCCCGCACCGAGGGGATCCTCTGCGCGCTCGAGAGCGCCCACGCCATCGCCGGGCTGCCGCAGGTGGCCGCCACGTTGCCCGACGGCGCCGTCATCATCGCCAACGTCTCGGGGCGTGGCGACAAGGACATGGGGACCCTGGCGGCGCGGCTCGGGGTGACGCTGTGAGCCCGGCGCCGCGCCTGGCGGCCCGCTTCGCGCGCGCCCGCGCCGAAAAACGCGCGGCGCTGATCATCTATCTGACGGCCGACGATCCCGACGGCGAGACCAGCCTGCGTCTCATGTCCGCCGCGATCGATGCCGGCGCCGACGTCATCGAGATCGGCGTCCCCTGGAGCGATCCCTCGGCGGATGGCAAGGCGATCCAGGCGGCCATGCACCGGGCGCTGGCCCGGGGCGGCGGTTTGCGCCGATCGCTGGTGCTCTGCCGGCAGCTCCGCGACGCCTATCCCGACGTCGGCCTGGTCCTGTTCGGCTACGCCAATCCGATCGTCGTGATGGGCCCGGAGGTCTTCGCGCTCAAGGCGCGCGACGCGGGGGCCGACGGCGTACTCTGCGTCGACTACCCGCCCGACGAGGACGGCGCGCTCGTCACCGCACTCGCCCGCGAGGGGCTCGACTACGTGCCGCTTCTGGCGCCGACCTCGACCAACCCGCGCATCGACGCGGCGGTCGCCGCCGCCGGGAGCTTCATCTACTACGTCTCGCTGACCGGTATCACCGGAACGGCGCTGGCCAACCTCGATGCGCCGCGCGCGCAGGTTGCCGCCATTCGCGAACGCAGCGGCGGGCGCCTCGCCGTCGCCGTCGGCTTCGGCATCCGGACGCCGGGCGCCGCGCGCGCCGTCGCGAGCTTCGCCGACGGGGTCGTGGTCGGCAGCGCCGCCGTCGAGATCGTCGAGAAGGCCGCCGCCGCCAAACGCGATCCGGTTCCGGAGATGAGCGCCTTCGTGAGCGGGCTCCGGCAGGCCGTCGCCCGGCCGGGGTGATCCGGATCGGGGAAGTCATCCTTTCTGCTTGGGGCGTTTTTCTGCTTCAGCTATGGTGCTCCGCGAAGGAGGCCCCCCATGAAGCACATCGGCACAAACATTGGAATGGTAGGCGCATCGGTTTTCGCAGCCCTGGCTGCCCTCTCGGTGGACGCGAATGCGCAGACGCCGACGGCGGGTCCGCCCCCGGCCCCGGCGGCTGCGATGCCGGCGCCCAAGGCCGCCGCACCCGCGCCCGCCGCCGCGCCCGCCAAGCCCGCCGCGGCCGCGCCCGCCGCCGCAGCCGCCAAACCGGCGGCCCCCGCCGCCGTGCCCGCGCCGGCCGCCGCGCCCCCACCGGCGGCGGCAAAGCCCGCCGCCGAGCTCGATCAGCTGAAGTACTTCGAGGGCAGCTGGAGGTGTGACGGCAAGCAGCCGGCGGGACCGTTCGGTCCCGAGCATCCCTACAAGTCGTCGTTCAAGATGAAGAAGGACGTCGACAACTTCTGGATCGGGCTCGACTACGAGCAGAAGAAATCCAAGGTCCATCCGACGCCGATCAGAGCCAAGGGGTTCGTCGGTTTCGACGCGGTCGCCAAGAAATTCGTCACCATCGGAGTCGACAACCAGGGCGGCTGGATCAGCGAAAGCTCGCCTGGCTGGGAAGGGGACAAGCTGGTCTTCGGCGGCGAGGGCTCGATGATGGGGCAGAAGATCACCTTCCGCGAGACCTACACCAAGAAGGGCGACAAGGCCTTCAACTGGGTAGGCGAGATGAAGATGGGCAAGGACTTCATCTCCGTCGGCAGCGACGACTGCAAGAAGTAGAACTCGCTCAGCCGGTCAGGGCCCCGATGCGGGTGCGGATCTCCGTCACCGTGCCGGGTCCCAGCTCCGCGGTCATCCGCCCCAGGATCTCGCTGCGCAGGAGGGTGATCTCGTGCGCCAGCGCCGCGGACGTCACGCGCACGATCAGCGTCGTCCCCGCCAGCCGCTCCGGGCGCGTGCGGGTCCGGAAACCCTCGCCGACGACGCGCGCATAGCATTCGAACACGCGGAACTCGCGCCCGCGCCCCGAGCCGCCCACCCGCGCCAGCACCTCGCCCATCAGAGAGGCGCTGGTCACCGGCGCCTCGGCGGCGGGGCGGGCGGGGCCGCGCGCGCGTGGCCGCGATCCGTAACGCCGCCCGTCTGTTCGCACGCCGACGAGCATACGAGCCGGCTCGTCGAGATCGCAACGCCAAACCGTGCGCTATGATCGCGCCATGTCGCGGCAGATCGTTTCCACGGCGGGCGCACCCAAAGCCATCGGCCCCTATTCGCAGGCGATCTCGGCGTCGGCCGGGCGGCTACTCTTCTGTTCGGGCCAGATCCCGCTCGATCCGGCCACCGGCGAGATGGTCGGTGCGGGCGACGTGCGGGCCCAGACCGAACGGGTGCTCGAGAACTTGGGCGCCGTACTGACCGCCGGTGGCGCGTCGTTTGGATCGGTCGTCAAGACCACGATCTTCCTGCTCGACCTCCAGGACTTCGGTGCCGTCAACGAGATCTACGCGCGCTACTTCCCGGAGAACCCGCCGGCGCGGGCGACCGTTCAGGCCGCCGGTCTGCCGAGAGGCGCCCTGGTCGAGATCGAAGCTACCGCGATCGTCGAAAGCTGAGCGGTCCCGGGCGCCGTGACCGGTGGCAGCGGCACCTCGGCGAGTGCCGCCTTCCAGTCCGCAAAACGCCCCCCGGCGCGGGCCGCGACCGCCGCCGCGCGCCCGGCGGCGAACCCGCCTTGCGCCAGCCGGTACTCGACCCAGGCCCACTTGGGCGAGGTGGGGCGCAAGACGACCCGCCCCTTGACCGCCGCGCGCAGGCGCGCCAGCCGCTCGTCGATGACCTCGATCGCCTCGAACGGTGCACCGTCGAGCGGCGTCTTCCGCTTGGCAACGAAGGGCGCGATGCCGAGGCTCACCCGGGGGGCGATCCGCGCCAGCTCCAGGCTGAAGCGAGCCAGCTCGTCGATGTCGGCGGAGATTTCGCCGGGCAGCCCCAACATCATGTAAAGCTTGAACTGTGTCATCCCATGTGCGCGGCAGAGCTCGGCGGCGCGCAGCAGATGCCGCTCCTTGGTCTTGCGCGCGATGAGGTCACGCATGCGTTCGGAGGCGCCATCGGCGGCCGTCGTGAGCGTCCGGTAACCGCCCCGCTTGAGCAGACCGACGATCTCGTCGTCGAGGCGATCGGCGCGCAGGCTGGAGATGCCGACCTCGCGGCCGCTGTCGACGATGTGGCGAAGGATCTCGGGAAGGCCGGGGTGGTCGGTCACGGCGGCGCCCACGAGGCCAACCCGGCGGGCACTGTCGGGGATGAGCGCCTCGACCCGCGCCGGCTCGACCAGGCGCATGCCGCCGTTGGTCGAGCGCCGCATCACGCAGTAGGTGCACCCTCGGTGGCAGCCGCGCTCGGGCTCGATGAGGAACATGTTCGACAGCTCGGTGTGCGGCGTCAGGATCTGCGAGTAGGCCGGCAGCAGGGCGTCGTCGGCGGCGGCCACCGCGGGCGGGTGGGCGCCGTGCACCGACGGGACGTAGAACCCCGGGCGCGCGGCCAGACCAGCGATGAGAGCGCGGCGATCGGGCTCGGCGCGGATGGCTGCCACCAGCTCGACGATGGTCTCTTCCGCCTCGCCCAGCAGCATCACGTCGGCGTACGGCGCGGCCGGGACCGGATTCGAAAACGTGAGCGGCCCGCCGATCACGATCAACGGATACCGGTCGGCGCGGGCGGCGCGCTCGTCGGCAAAGAGCGGGATGCCGGCCAGATCGAGGCAATCGGTGAGGCCCGCCAGCTCGAGCTCATAGGCGAGCGAGAAGGCCACCACCGGAAAATCGCCGACCGGGCGCGCCGATTCGTAGGTGCGCAGCGCCTCGCCGGCCGCCAGCGCCGCACGGGCGTCGTCGGGAAGAAAGGCCCGCTCGGCGCTCACGTCGGGCAGAGCGTTCAGCCCGCGGTAGATCGTCTGGAACCCCAGCGACGACATCCCGACGGCGTACGGGCTCGGGTAACAGAGGGCGAAACCGAGGCCGGCCTGCTTGTAAATCGTCCCCACCTCGTCGGCGAGGCGGGCGGCGCGGTCTTCACGAAAATTGGATGGCATGCGGCGGGAACCCCGAATGATACGGGGAAAACCCCGATCGTGCCTACTCGGCCGCGTGGAGGCCCGGGACGATTGGCGTCGCGTCCGGGTGACCCACCATCTGCAGGCGGTAGAGGCGGGCGTAGATGCCGCCTTGGGCCAAGAGCGCCGCGTGCCCGCCTTCCTCGGCGATCCGGCCGTGGTGGATGACGACGATGCGCGACGCCCGCTGCACCGTCGTCAGACGGTGGGCGATCACGATCGACGTCCGCCCGCGCTGCAGCTCGCCGATCCCCCGCTCGATCACCCGCTCGGTCTCCGGATCGACGCTGGCGGTGGCCTCGTCGAGGATCAGGATCTCCGGATCGTGGGCCAGCGCCCGGGCGAAGGCGCAGACCTGCCGCTCGCCGGCGGAGAAATTCGCGCCCCGCTCGATCACCCGGGCGTCGAGCCCCCCGGGCCGCGACGCGATGACCCGGTCGGCGCCCACCCGGCGGGCCGCGGTCCAGATCTGCTCATCGGTCAGCGTCACGTCGCCGAGCGCGATGTTCGAGCGCAGCGTCCCCGAGAACATGAAGACGTCCTGGCTCACCACCACGATCCGCCGCCGAAGCGCGCGCGGGTCGATCGTCCGGACGTCGGCGCCGCCGACCCGGATCGCCCCGGATTGCACGTCGTAAAGCCGTGGCAGGAGCTTGATGAGGGTCGACTTGCCGGCGCCGGTGGCGCCGACCACCGCCAGCGTTTCGCCCGCGGTGATCGACAGTGAAACGTCGTTCAGGACCGGCCGGTCGGGGCGATACCCGAACGTCACGCGATCGAGCTCGATGAGCGGCGCGGCTTCAATCTCTGCGCCGGCGGCCACCGGCACGTCGACAACAACCTTGGCATCCGGCTCGTTCGTGTCGAGGAGCATGAAGACCCGCTCGGCGGCCGCCATCGCCTGCTGCATCACGGTGTATTTGGTCGATAGGTCCCGGATCGGGGCGAAGAACTTGCCGAGGTACTCGACGAACGCGACCAGAATGCCGATCGTGAGCGTCCCGCCCGCGATCCGGCTGCCGCCGTGCCAGAGCAGGCCGGCGACCGCGATCGCCCCCACCGCCTCGACGATCGAATAGAGGGCCGCGTCGGCCGTGATGGCGCGGGCGTTGGCGCGTCGGTAGTCGACGTTGATGACGTCGAACTCTCCATAGACCCGCTCCTCCCGGGCAAACACCTGCACCACCTTGATGCCGGAGAGATGTTCCTGCAGGAAGGCGTTCATGCGCGCCAGCTTGAGGCGGATCTCGCGGAAGGCGTCGCGCACCCAGCGGCGGAAAAAGGCGGCGATCGCGAACAGCACCGGCGCCGAGCCCATCGAGAACAGGGCCAGCCGCCAATCGATGCCGATGATGGCGACCAGGATGAAGCCGAGACGAATGACGTCGCCGAGCAGGCTCACGATCCCCGAGGCGAACATCTCGTTCAGCGCCTCGACGTCGCTGGTCAGACGGGTCATGAGGCGCCCCACCGGCGTCCGATCGAAGAACGCGGCGGACAGCGACAGCACGTGCCGGTGGATGCGCACCCGCAGATCGTTCATCCCGCGCTGGCCGATCACCTGGGTCAGGTAGATCTGCCCGAACGCCGCGCCGTACTGTCCGATCAGCGCGGCGAGATAGAGGAGCCCGATGTGATCGAGGCCAGCCAGACGCTTGACGGCGATGTGCTCGTCGATGGCGCGCTTGAGGAGATACGGCTGCGCGATCTCGCAGAACGAGATCACGGGCAAGAGCGCCACCGCGACAGCCAGCTGCTTCCAGTACGGCCAGACGTAGCTGAAGATCCGCCTGAGCAGCGTGCGATCGAGCGCCTTGCCCAGGAGATCCTCGGCGGGCGGGCGACGGGGCGTCGTCACCACCGGCGGCGTCGGCACGGTCGGCGCTCTCGGGTTGACCGGCGCGCTCATGCCACCCGCTCGATCTCGAGCGCCTCGGCGGCGAGCTGTTCGCGGTAGAGCGACGCGTAGAGCCCGCCGCCGGCCAGCAGCGTGGCGTGGGTCCCGATCTCGGCGAGGCGGCCCCCGTCGAGCACAAGGATCTGATCGGCGTCCTTGACGGCGGCGACCCGGTGCGAAATCAGGATCGAGGTGCGCCCGGCCAGGATCGGCTCGAGGCGGGTCAGGATCTCGCGCTCGGTCTGGGCGTCGACCGAGGAGAGAGAGTCGTCGAGAATCAGGATCTGCGGCGCCGCGCAGAGCGCCCGCGCCAGCGCCACCCGCTGCCGTTGCCCGCCGGAGAGGGTGATGCCCCGCTCACCGACGAGCGTGTCGTAGCCGTCGGGCAGGATCGCGATGTCCGGCGCGAGGCCCGCCGCTTCCGCCGCGCGTCGAATGCGCGCCTCGGCGTCGGGCGCCGCCCCGCGGATTCCAAAACCGATGTTCTCGGCGACCGTGGCGGAGAACAGAAATGCGTCCTGCGGCGCGTAGCCGATCTGGCTGCGCAGCTTTGCCAGCGGGATCTCGGTGACGTCGCGCCCGCCCACCACGATCGCGCCCCCCGCGATCTCCTGCATGCGCACGATCGCGTCGACCAGCGTGGTCTTGCCCGCGCCGGTCGGGCCGACCACCGCCAGCGTCGCGCCGGCGGGTAGCGAAAACGAGACGCCGTCCAGCAGCCGCCGCCCGTCGACGACGACCGAGAGATCGCGAACGTCGATCGAGGGCGACCCGATCGTGTGATCGCCGGCGCCAGCCGTATCCGGCGGATCGGCTATCCGCGGTGCCGCCCCGAGAAGCTCCCGCACCCGCACCCAGGCGGCCAGCCCCCGCTGCCAGATCCCGATGATCCAGCCGAGCGCGATGGTCGGCCACGACAGCAGCACCAGGTAGGCGTTGAAGGCGACCAGCCCGCCGACCGTCAGATGCCCCGCGATCACCTCGCGGCCGCCGGCCCACAGGACGATCAGCGTGCCCGCACCGCCCAGCACCGCGAAGAGCGGCATCAGCGTCCCGCGCGCCCGCACCAGCGCGAGCGATCGGGTCAGGTACTCGTCGTTGAGCCCGCGGAACTGGGCCTCGCGCTCCGGCTCGAGGGTGTAGTGCTTGATGACGGCGATGCCGGCCAGGTCCTCCTGGATCGAGCTCGACATCGTGCCGAGCTGCTCTGCGATGGAGCGGCTGGCCTTGTACATCTTGCGCGAAAATAGGCGCGCGCCGGCCAGCAAGACCGGGTAGGGGAGGAGCGCCCATAGGGTCAACCGCGGCGACAGGTGCATCAGCAGCCAGAGCGTCGTCAGATAGACCAGCGCCGTGTTGAACAGGTTGAGCAGCCCCGGCCCGAACAGCATGCGCACCGCGCCCAGATCGTTGGTGAGGCGCGACATCACGTCGCCGGTCGGGTGCGCCCGGAAGAACCCGGCGTCCTGGCGCAGCAGATGGCGGAAGAGGTCGCCCCGCAGCTGGTATTCGATGTTGCGGCCCGCGTTGAAGATCAAGATTCGCGACCAGGTCCGGATCAGCGCCTGTACCACCGCGCAGGCGGCGATCAAGATCGCGTTTCGCACCACCAGCGCGTGCACGGCGTCCGCCCGACCCGCGGCGGCGGCGCGAATCGCGTCGATCGCCCCCTTGATGAGCCAGGGAATCCACAGCGCCAGGGCGTTCGTCGTGGCCAAGCAGACCGCGCCCACCACGATCCCGCTCAGCTCCGACCGCAGGCGCTCCCGAATCGACAACGAATCCTGGCCCCGTGGCAAGCGCTAAGTATTCACGATTCGGACCAAATCTTCGCGATTGAACCACTTCAGAAGCCGGATCTATATTCGACAGTCTGCGCCGCCCTTGCCTTGGCCCGAGATCCCGATGACCACCACCGTTTCCACCGCGCTCGCCAACCTGCAGCTTCGCCCGGATGATCCCCAGGCGCTGCAGACGCTGCAGGGGATAAAGCCAGGCAATGGCGCCGGCATCGAGGCCGAGGCGCTCTCGACCGCTCTCTCCGATGCGCGCCGCTGGCACCGCGAGCGCTCGGATTTCGAGCTGTGTCTGCAGCTCATCGATCTGGAGCTGGGATGGACCACGTCGCCCGGCCGCCGGGCCGACCTGCTGCACGAAAAGGGGCGCCTGCTTTCGGACGAGCTTCTGCGCGACGAAGCCGGACAGGTGGCCGTGCGCCAGGCTCTGGAGGCTGTGGCCGACCACAAGCCGTCGACCGAGTCGCTGGCCCAGATGACGCTGGTGCGCGCGAACTGGGAGCCGATCTCGCGCCGCTACCTGCAGCAGGCCGAGGGGGCCAAGGACGCGGCGCTGGCGTCGAGCCTCTACGGGTCGGTGGGCGAGTTCTACCTCAAGTATCGGCCCGACGGCCCCGAGGGCGAGGCCAATCTCCGCAAGAGCCTCGAGCTGGATCCGACCAACCGCCGCTCGAGCTCGCACCTGGAACGGATGCTGCGCGAGGCCGGGCGCGACGACGAGCTGCTGGCGCTCTTCACCCAGCGGGCCGAGCGCGTCCAGAACCGAGAGGAACGCACGGCCGCATGGGTCGCGGCCGGCGAGCTGTGCGCGCGCCTCAATCGCCCGGCGGACGCCTTCGCACACTTCCGCAAGGCGCTCGACGCCAACCCGATCGAGCCCCGCGCTCTCCACGCGGTCCGCGCCGCGCTCACCGCGGCCGAGGCCTGGGCCGAGCTCGGCAAGGTGCTGGAGGCGGCCGCGCGCACCAAGCGGGGCGAGCAGGATGTCACGCTGCTGGCCGACCTGGCGACGCTGATCTGGAAACGCCTCGGGCAGCCGGACATGGCCGAGTCGTTCTTCCGCCGGGTGCGCAAGCTCGATGCGTCGAATCGCACCATGGTCGAGTTCTATCGGGAGTACCACGGCGCGCGGAACGAGCAGCCGCAGCTGCTCGCGATCCTGGCACAGGCCCAGAAGACCGAGACCGACTCCGAACGGCGCCTGGCAATGGGGATCGAGATGGCGCGCGCCGCCGAGCAGCGGCCGCAGCACGCCGAGAAAGCGATCGAGATCTGGAAGGGGATCCTGCGCCTGCGGCCCCACCTTCCGGAGGCCGTCGCGTCGCTCCGCCGGCTCTACGCGGCGACCGAGAAATGGAACGCGCTGCTCGAGCTCCTCAAGGACGACCTCGAGGCCGTTCCCGCTGCCGACGTCGACGAAAAGATCAACCGGCAGCTCGAGATCGTCGCCATTTATCGAGATCGCTTGAACCTCGACGTGATGGTGGTGAACACCTACCTCAACATCCTGGCGCTCAAGCCCGATCACACGGCCGCGCTGTCGGCCCTGGCCAGTCGGTACGAGACGCAAGGGCGCTACGCCGACCTGGTGCAGATCCTGACCCGCCAGGCCGAAGTGGCGACCGATCCGGGCGTGCGCGTGGCGCTGCACCGGCGGATTGCCGCGCTGTGGGCCGACAAGCTGGGCAAGCACCAGAACGCGGTCGCCAACTTCGAAAAGATCTTCGAGGCCGACCCGACCGACTCCGAAACGGCCACCCGCCTCAAGGATCTCTACGCAAAGAGCCGCGCCTGGCGGCCGCTCATCGAGGTCATCCGCAAGGAGCTCCCGCACCTGGATGCGGCGGGGCGGCGGGCTCGCCTGGTCGAGATGGCGCGGATCGCGGGCGAGCGGCTGAACGACACGCGCGAGGCCATCGCGCTTTACAACCAGGTGCTGGCGATCGAAGACCGCGACGCCGACGCGCTGGCCGGCCTGGCCACCCTTTACGAGCGCGAGCGGCGCTGGCCGGCGCTGATCGAGATCCTCGACCGGCAGCGCCTCAACGCCGAGGGCAACGGCGTCGTCGAGCTGGCCTTGCTCGAGCGCCGCGGCACGCTGCTCTACGAGCGGCTCGGCGCGACCACCTCGGCGATCGACGTCTTTCGCCGCATCCAGACGCTCGACCCCAAGAACGCGCGCGCCACCCGCGCCCTGCGCGAGATCTACGCGCAGGCGGGCGACTACACGGCGCTCGAATCGCTGTATGCGGAACAGGGCGCCTACGGCGATCTGTGTGACCAGCTGACTTCGCTGGCCGATCGCACGGCCGACATGGGGGCGCGGACGCGTCTCCTGGAACGGGTGGCCGTGCTGGCGCAGCAGAAGCTCAATCAACCGGAGCGGGCGCTGAAGGCCTACGAGCGGATCCTGGCTACCGACCCGCGCAATCGCCAAGCGGCGCTGGCGCTGGTGCCGCTCTACCGGACGGCGCAGAAGTGGCCCCGCCTGCTCGCGACCTATGAAGTCCTGCTCGGCCGGACGGCGGCCGGTGACGGCGTCGGCCTGGCGGAGCGGCTGGAGCTCCACGCCGAGGCGCGGCGGATCTGCGAGCAGCGCCTCGGTTCGAAGGCGCTGGCTTTTCAGTGGTGCGCGCGTGCCTTCGAGGCGGCTCCCAAGAACGCGGAGGTTCGCACCGACCTCGAGCGCCTGGCCGGCGAGGCCGACGAGTGGGGGGGGCTGGCGGCGCTGTACGAAGCGCGCTTCGCCGCCTCGACCGACACCGAGGAGCGGCTCTGGCTCCTGCGCCGGGTGCTGCGCATCTCGGCGACCCGCCTGTTCCGCCCGCAGGACACCCGCCGCATCGCCGAGCTGATCCTGGCCGAGGTCGGCTACGACGAAGAAGCCGACGGCGCGCTCGAGCAGGTTCTGACCCAGGGCAAGGCCTGGCCCGACCTGGCCAAGTTGCTGCATGCGCGCGCGAACCGCGCCCCCGACATCGCCGAACGGGTCAAGCTGCTGTTACGAATCGCCCAGCTCGAAGAGGAGCGGGTGGGCGATCTGGCGGCGGCGGCGGCCACCTGGACCGCCATCGTCGACGCCGAGCCGAGCAACGAGCGCGCCCGCCGGGCGTTGGTGCGTGTCTCCGAGGCTCGCCAAGATTGGCCGGGCGTCATCGAAGCGCTGCGCCGGGATCTGGCGATCCTGGCCCCCGAAGACAACAAGGCCCGCGAAGAGATCTTGCTGCGGATCGGGAACCTCCAGGAGAACCGGCTGCACGATCGCGACGGAACCTTCGCCTCGTACCGGGAGGTGGTGCAGGCCAATCCGCACTCCGCCCCGGCGGTGGCGGGTCTCGAACGGCTGGTGGCGGCGGGTCATCCGGACGCGGCGGGCGTCGCGCGTCTCACGCTGCCGTTCTACGAGCGCACCGAAAACGCCGCCAAGCTGGCGGCGGCAAACGAGGTCCTGCTGGCGGCGGCGGACACCCGGGGCGAGCAGGTCGAACGGCTCGAGAAACTGCGCGCCCTCTATGGCGGACCGCTCGGCGATCCGGCCGGGGCTTACCGCACCAGCCTGGCGCTCTTCGATATCGACGCCAGCGACGTCGCCAACCGCGTCGCGCTGATCGGGTTTGCCGAGAAGGCCGAAAAGGCCGGCGAGCTGTGCGACAAGCTTCGCGCGGCCTCCGAGGCCACGTCCGACAAGCATCTGCGCCGCGATCTGCTGGTGGTGGTCGCGGAGCTGGAAGAGAAGCGGCTCGGACGCGCCCCCGAAGCGGAGAAGGTCTACGCGCAGATCTTGAAGGCCGAGCCGCTGCACGAGGGGGCCTTCCGCGCGCTGGCGCGGCTCTACCGCGATGGGCAGCACTGGCCCGAGCTGCGCGCGCTGCTGGACATGCGCCAGCTCGCCGCGCTCGACGTGCGCGAGCGCCTAGACCTGCTGGCCCAGATCGCCGAGCTCGACGAGTCGGTCCTGAGCGACCCCGACCACGCGCTCGCCGCCTTCGAGAAGATGCTGGAGCTCGATCCGGCCGACCTGCGTGCCCACCGCGCGCTCGATCGGCACTACGCCGCGCGCGAGCGCTGGGGCGATCTCGAGACGCTTCTCGGCACGCGCGTCGGATTCGCGTCGGAGTCCGAGGTGCCGGAGCTAGAGTTCCGGCGCGCGGATCTGCGCGCCGGTCATCTCAATAACGTCGACGGCGCGCTCGATCTCCTGGAGGGCATCGTGCAGACGGCGCCCAGCCACGAGGGGGCGCGTCGGCTGCTCGAAAAGTTGCTGGCGATCCCCGCGCAGCGCCAGCGCGTCGCCAAGATTCTCGAGCCCATCTACGAGTCGAGCGGGGCCTGGGCGCGCCTCACCGCGGTCCTCGAGGTCGAGCGAGAGGCGCTCGAGGGGGCGGAGGCCGCGGCGTTGCTGGCGCGGGTCGCGGACCTCCAGGAGAACCGCCTGCAGGCGCGGGCCTCGGCGCTCGCGACTTGGCGTCAGGTGCTGGCCGTCGATCCGGGACACCCCGACGCGCTGGCCGAGATCGAACGACTCGGCACCACCCTCGAACGTTTCTCCGAGCTGGTCGACGTCTATCAGGAGCTGGCGTTCCGGCGCGACGCCGCGGACATCGGCGGACGGGCGGATCTGCTTTCGCGCGCGGCCAAGCTCTATGCGGGCCGCCTCAACAACCGGCGCGCCGCCATCGACGTCTGGAAGCTGGTCCTGAACCTCGACCAGAACAACCTGCCGACCGCCGCGCCCGCGGCGGCCGCGCTCGAATCGCTGTACGCCGAGACCGACGACACCGCCAGCCTGGTCAAGATCCTGCAGCTTCAAACCAGCTGGACCGACGATTCGACGGCGCGCATGCAGATCCTGTTTCGCATCGCGGCTCTGGAGGAGAAGTCGCTCGGCGACAAGGAGGCGGCCGTCGCCACCCTGCGCGCGATCCTGGAGATCGATCCGCAGGAGCGCACCGCGATCGACGCCCTCGATCGGATCTTCGAGGCGGGCGCCAACCACCGGCAGCGGGTCGAGATCCTGCGCAAGCGGATCGACATGGCGGGCGACGCGGCCTCGCGCCAGGAGTTGTGGCGCCGGGTGGCCGGGCTGCTCGAGCATGACGTGGGCGACGTCGATCAGGCGATCGCGGCTTGCGTCAGCATCCTCGACGAGAACCCCGAAGACGATCAGGCGCTGGAGACGCTCGCGCGCCTCTACGAGCAGCAGGGGCGCCACCGCGATCGGCTCGAGATCCTCGATCGCCGGCTGGCTCTGCTCGGTCCGCGCGCCCCCGAGCGCGCCGCGCTGCTGCGCGCGATCGCGGCGCTCTACGAGGGGCCGCTCGGCGATCCCGGCGGCGCGCTCGATCGCTGGCGGGAAGTTTTGCTGCACGCACCCGCCGATCCCGCGGGTGTCGCGGCCCTCGAGCGATTTGCCGCCCCCAGCAACGCCGGCGGCCTACGCCTGGCGGCCGCGCAGGCGCTGGAGCCGATCTACGAGCGGGGCGGCCGTTTCGCCGAGCTGGCCGGGATCATCCGGATCTACGTGGAGGCCGAGACGGATTCGCGGGCGCGTCTCGGCGAGCTGGTGCGCCTGGCGGCCATCGAGGAGACGCGCCTCGGCGATACGGAGGCGGCGCTGGCCACGACCGCGCTCGCCATTCGCGACGCGCTCACCGAACCGGAGCTGCCGACGCTGCTCGACGCGTACGAACGCCTGGCCGGTCCGAGCCGCCTCGCCGAAGTGACCACCCTGTACCGCGACATCGGCCCCGACGTCCTCGACGAGACGCTCAAGCTTCGCCTCGATCGCACCATCGCGACGGCGGCGGCCGGGCAGGGGGACGCCACCCTGGCGGCCGAGTACCACCGGCGCATCCTCGATCGCGTCCCCGACGACAGTGCCGCGCTGGCGGCCCTCGAGAGGATCTACGCCGACGCCGGCGACCACCAGTCGCTCTACGAGATCCTCACCCGACGGGCCGAGCTGGCGCAGGACCTCGGAACCGAAAGGTCGTTGCGCCTCCAGCTGGGCGGGCTCGCCGAAACGGCGCTGGGCCGGCTCGACGACGCCATCGCCGCCTTCGAGCGGGTCCTCGAGATCGCGCCGGCCGACCGCGAGGCGGCGCAGGCCCTCGATCGTCTCTATACCAAGGCGGAGCGCTGGAGCGATCTGACCGTCCTGCTTCAGGACTTGCTCGAGCGCGGGGTCCTGCCCGAGCGCGAGCTGGTGGATCTCCGCTTCCGTCTCGCGCAGATCGAGCACGATCGCCGCGGCGATCGCGAGGTCGCGCTCGAGCATCTCCGCCTGGTCCTGCGCGGCGATCCCGATCATCCGGGCGCGATCGCGATGCTAGAGGGAATGCTGGACGACATCGCCGTTCAGGGCGCCGCCGCCGCGCTTCTCGAGCCGGTCTATGCCGGGCGTCAGGATTGGCCGTCGCTGATCAAGATCGGTGAGATTCGCCTGCTGCAGGTCGAGGAGCCGACCGAGCGGCTCGCCTGGACCAAGCGGATCGCCCGCCTTTACGAAGAGCAACTGGAGGACTTCGACAGCGCGCTCCGCTGGTACGGCAAGGTCTTCCAGGAGGCGCCGACGGAGCGACTCAGCACCGAACCGCTGCTGCGCCTCGCCGACACGCTCGATCGCTGGCAGGACGCGGCGAGCTTGCTGTCCAACTACCTGGACGGCGAGATCGGCGAGGAGCCCGCCGTGCTCGACATTGTCCGGCGCACCGCCGAGATCTTCGACCTGCGTCTCGGCCGGCGCGCCGAGGCGCAGAAGTATTACCGCCGCCTCTACGACGCGCGGCCCGACGACCGCAGCGTGACCCAGCTCTTCGAGGCCGCCCTCGAACGCTGGGACGCCTGGGCCGATCTGCGGGAGCTCGTCGACGAACAGGCCGGACGTGCGGTCGAGCCCGCCGCGCGAATCGCGCTCCTGCGTCGCAGCGCCAAGCTGGACGAAGAGCGCCTCGACGATCGCAACCGCGCCATCGGCACCCTGCGCGAGGCCATCGAGACCGACCCCACCGATCGGGCGACGGCCGCGGAGCTCGAGCGCTTGCTCGCGGAGGCGGGCCAGTGGCACGACCTCGCCGATCTTCTGACCTCCAGCCTCGACCGGACCGCCGAGGGGGCCGCGCGCGACGCCGCCACGTTGCGCCTGGCGGGAATCCTGGCCGAAAAGATCGGTGACGCGGGCGGCGCCGTCGATCGCTACGCCGAGATCTTGGCCCGAGCGGCCGCCCCCCGCGACGCGGCCGCCGCCGTCGGCGCGCTGGAGACGCTGGCCCGCGACCCGGATCAGCGCTATCGCGTCGCCGCGATTCTGGGGCCCGTCTATCGGCGCGCCGGCGATCTCGACAAGCTGGTCGGCGCCCTCGGGGCGCAGCTCGATTCGACCGACGATCGCACCGAACGGGTGCGTGTGCTCGGCGAGATGGCCGAGATCCATCAGCGCCTGTCACGACCCGATCTGGCCTTCGAGGCACGCAGCCGCGCCTGGCTCACCGATGTCGAAAATCTCCAGACCCTGGCCGAGATGGAGAAGCTGGGCCGCGCCTCCGGGCTTCACGCGCCGCTGGTGGCCGCGCTTCAGAAGGGGGCCGTCGAGGCGGTCGATCCCGATCTGCAGGGGCGGCTGTGGGCCAGCTCGGCCGAGCTTCTGGAGACTCCCCTCGGCCGACACGCCGAGGCCATCGAGGCCTGGCGTTCCGCGCTCGAGAAGATGCCGGAAGGCCTGGACGCCTTCTTCGCTCTCGAGCGGTTGCTGTCGGGGGCGGAGCGCCCCAGCGAGCTGGTCGAGATCCTGGAGCGGCACCTGGAGGTCGCGGGCGACTTCGAGGAGCGGAAGGCCATCGCCAAGCGAATCGCCGTTCTCTACGAAGATGCGCTCAAGCTGCGCGAGCAGGCGGTGCGCGCCTGGGAGACCGTGCTCGAGATCGACCCGAACGAGACCGAAGCGCTGGAGTCGCTGGCGCAGCTGCACCTGGCGGGCGGCGCGTTCCGCGAGCTGGCGGGGGTCTACGCGCGGAAGATCGAGCTCACCGAGCGGGCGGACGAGCGGCGCATGCTGTTCATGCAGAGCGCCCACATCTACGAGGACAACCTGAACGAGCCGGACTCGGCGATCGAGCAGCTCCGCTCGCTCCTCGCGGAGACGCCCGGCGACGGCGAGGCCCTCTCCGACCTGGATCGGATCTTCACGCATGAAGGCCGGCATGCCGACCTGGTCGATGTGCTGGACGCGCGCGCGGCGCGCGCGCAGGCCGGGGCGGGGCGCGACGAGATCGCCTTCCGGGCGGCCCGCATCGTCGAGACCGAGCTTTCCGACGTGGAAGGAGCCATCGGGCGCTACCAGCGGATCCTGGCCGGGGCGCCCACCCACGAGGGCGCGCGACAGGCGCTCTTCGCGATCGCGCGCGGCGACGACTATCGGCTCTCGGCGGTCGCGGTGCTGGAGCCGAACCGGCGCGCGGCCAAGGCCTGGGACGACGTCGTCGAGCTCACCGAGCTGCGGCTCTCCGTCGAGGACGCCGTCGATCGACGTCTCGCGCTGCTGGCCGAGATCGCCCGCATCGAGGAGATCGAACGGCGCGACATCGGCCAGGCGTTCGGGGCCTGGGCGCGCGCGCTCACCGAGGAGGCGACCGAGGCCGCCCCCCGCCTGGCCCTCGAGCGACTGGCCGCGGCGACTGGCAACTGGACCCGCCTGGCCGAGGTCTACACCGAACGGATGGACGCGACCTTCGACGCGTCCCTGCAGCGCTCTCTCGCGTTGCGGCTGGCGATGCTCTACGAGAACGAGCTTGGCGATCTGGGCCGCGCGGCCGACTTCCTGCGCAAGGCGCAGTCGCTGCCGGGCGAGGAGGCGCCCGTGCTGGCCGCGCTCGAGAAGGTGGTGCGCAAGCTGGGCGACAGTGGCGAGCTGGCGGAGATCCTGGCGCGCGAAGCGGAGGTGGCCAGCGATCCGGCGGAGCAGGCGGACTTCCTGGCGGCCCTCGGTGAGGTCCGCCTGGCCGGGCTCGAGGACGCCGAGGGGGCGCTCACGGCCTACCGCGACGCCATCGAGCGCAACCCCACCCAGCCGCAGGCGCACGCCGCGCTGGCCTCGCTCCTCGACAGGGCCGAGACGCGCGAAGGCGCCCTGGATGTCCTCGAGCCCCTCGCGGAGGCGCGCGGCGACTACCCGCAGCTGGTGGCCCTCTACGAGCGGCGGCTGGAGCTGCGCGACGACCGCGCCGAGCGCGCACACTGGTTGCGAAAGATCGCCGAGGTGGCCGCCGATCAGCTGGCCAGCCCCGAGCGCGCGCTGGAGGCGCTCGGCCGCGCCCTCAAGGAAGAGCCGATGCCGGGCGGCGCGCTCGACGATCTGGAGCGAATCGCGGGTGCTGCCAAGATTCCGGCCGCCGGCGCCGCCGAGATCGAGGCCGCGCTCGCCGAGGCCGATCCCGACGCCGCGCGCGAGCTGGCGCTGCGCGCCGCGCGCCTCTACGCAGAGGCCGGCGACCGGGCCGCGTCCGAGCGGCTCTACGCGCGGGTCCTCGACAGCGATCCCGAGAACGCCGACGCGCTACTGGCCCTGGAAGGGCTCTACCGGGCGGCGAAGGATCCCGCGCGTCTGGCGGCGGTGCTCGAGCGGCGGGCGGAGGCCGAGCTGGATCCGCAGGTTCGCCGCGGCTGGCTCATCGAGGCGGCGCGTCTCCACGAACGACAGGGCGCGCTGCCGGCCGCGGTGGCGGCGCTGCAGCGGCTGCGCGCCGCCGACGAGGAGGATCTGGAGGCGCTCACCGAGCTCGGGCGCCTGTACGAGGCCTTGGGCCAGACGCCCGAGCTCGGCGTCGTGCTGGCCGAGCGCGCGCGGCTGACCGACGATCCGCGGCAGCGGGCGGCGCTGTGGTCACGCGTCGGTGAGCTGCGACTCGGCCTCTTGAACGATCTGGACGGCGCCGCCGACGCCTACCGCGAAGCGCTCGACGGGGCGCCGGACGACGCGCTCGCGCTGTCGGCGCTGGAAGCGATCGAAGATCGCCGGCAGGATTGGTCGACGCTGCAAGAGGTCTTGTTGCGACGCCTGAGCGCGGTGGCCGGCCCCGATCAAGTCGCGGTCTTGCTGAAGCTGGCGCGCAACGCAGAACAAAAGCTGTCCGACATCGATCAGGCGGTCGGATTCCTGCGCCAGCTCCTCGACGTCGACCCGACCAACGGTTTCGGTTACCTCGAGCTCGAGCGAATCCTGCGCGCCAACGACCGCTGGCACGATCTGGTCGACGTCCTCGGTCAGCACGCCGAGATGGAAGGGACGGCCGGCCGGAAGCCGACCGAGCTGGCGCTGCGGGTCGCGATCGCGAACGTGTGGGAGCAGGAGCTGGATTCGCCGGACAGCGCCGCCGAGGCGCTGGAGCGGGTCCTGGAGGTGGCGCCGACCAACGTCGCGGCTCTGCTCTCGCTGTCTCGGCTCCACGAGAAGGCCGAGCGCTGGGACGACGCCGCGGAGGCCCTGGAGCGCGCGGCCGAAAGCGCCACCGCGCTGGCCGAGATTGCCGAAATTCAATTTCGCAACGCCGCGATCCTGCGCGCCAAGGGGGCCGATCCCGCCGAGATCGAGACGGCGCTCTTGCGCGCGCTGGATGCCGATCCCGGCCACCGGCCCACACTGGAGGCGCTGGAGACCATCGCGCGCGACGCGAATGACGAAGAGCGGCTGGCGCACCTGCTCGCGCTGGGCCTCGAGACCGCGGTCGACGACGACGAGCGCAAGCGACGGCTGCGCGAGATCTCCGCGCTCTACAGCGGGCCGCTGGCGCAACCGTCGGCCGCGCTGCCGTACCTCGAACGACTGGTGGCGCTGGATCCGAAGGAGATCGCCGGCCGCGAGCAGCTCGCGTTTGCCCTGTCGGCCGGCGGCCGGGTCGACGAGGCCGCCCGGGTCATCGGCGAGCTCATCACCGAGCTCACCAAGGCCAAGCGCGGCAAAGAGACGGCGCGCTGGTACACCCGGTTGGGGGCGATCGCCGAAGCGCGGGGCGACATCGAAGCGGCGGCCGCCAGCTTCAACGCCGCCTACAAGCTGGATCCGAGCTACCCGGCCACCATCGCCGCGCTGGGGCGTCTGGCCTACCGGCGCAGCGACTTCGACGCGGCCCGAAAGTTCTACCGCTCGCTCTTGTTGCAGAATTTCGACGACGCGACCGCCGGCGTCTCCAAGGCCGAGGTCTACCTGATGCTCGGTCGCATGCACGTCCTCGCCAACGAGATCCCCAAGGCCAAGAACATGTTCGAGCGCGGCCTCGAGATCGACGCGAGCAACGTCGACCTGAAGGCGGCCCTGGCCGGGCTGTCTTGACAGCCGGAATGACGTCGTAGCCGCCTGTCGGGCGCGTATTTATTTCGGAGCGCAGCGTTTCTCGGCGCGCTCGGCGGCGCGCGCGAGCAGGGGCTCCGGGCCCGACGCGGTCTTCTGGAGGGTCGCCTGTCCGGCGCCGGGATCGCAGAGGACCCCGAGCGCGTCGATGGCCGCGGCTCGAAAGGGATGGCGGGTATCGCCGGCGAGCGCGATGGAGACCGCCACCGCGTCGGCGCCCCCCAGACGCGCGAGCGCGCGCAACGTCGCGATCGCGACGCCTTCGATGGCCAGGTCCGCCTCCGATTCGGCGACGATCCGGCGCAGGGCCGTCACCATCTCGGCCGCGGACGCTTGACCCCCGAGCTCACCGAGGAGGCCGGCGGCCAGCTCGCGCAGCGACGCGTTTTCGGTGCGCCGACCGAGCGTGTGTATGAGAACGACGTGGGCGCGCGGATCTTTGCAGTGCGCGAGGCCGACCAGCGCAGCTCGCCGAACCTCGTCGACGTCGCGCTCGGTGGCGCGGAGCAGAAGATCGCCGGCGCCGTTGCCGCACAGCCGGCCCAACGCCTCGACCTCGGCGCGGCGGACGAACGGCCACGGCTCCTGCTTGGCGCCGGCGATGAGCGCGGCGGTGGCACCGGTGTCGGCCTGGTTTCCCAAACCCGCCGCCGCCGTCTCGCGCACCCGCGGATCCTGATCGCCGAGCGCGGCGCGCAGCGCCGGCCGTGGGTCGATGGACGGCGCCGCGGCACCGCCAGCTTTCAGATCGCCGAGCTCGCGCGTCGCCAGGAATCGCAAGACCGGATCGTCCGATCCGGAGCGGAGCCCCACCAGCGTGGCCGGATCTCCGCCGGTTCCCAGCGACCCCAGCGCCATGATCGCGCGGCCGCGCACCTCGAAGGCACGGTCGGACGCGAGCGCGCCACGCAGAGCATCCAGCGTCTGCGCGCGACTTTCGGGCATGCGCTTGACCGCTGCCGGAAACAGACGGACCAGATCGGCGGCCCGGGCGCACGACCGATCATCCCTCTGTTCGGAGGCGGCGAAGGCCGCCAGCACCAGATCCGCCCGCAGGTGGGGCGTCCGGCCGAGGGCCTCGACGATCTCGCCGCGCAACGCGGGCGGTCCGGCGCCGACGGCGGCCAGCAGAGCCGACGCCGCCCGCTCGTCGTCGATGCGCCCGAGGATTCGCGCCGCCCGCGCGCGATCGTCGGCGGATGAGGTGGAGGAGGCGAGGCGCTCCGCGAGCGGCGAAACAGCCAGCGCGGGGGCGCGCGCCAGCGCCTCGGCGAGGAGGCGCTCCTCCCGATCGCTGGCACCGGCCACGGCAGAGGTGAGCGCCTGGATCACGACCGGTGTCTTCGGGGAGGGCTCGATCGCCGTGAGCGCCTCGACCAGACATTCGCGCCCCGCCCCCCGGGCGGTCAGGACCGCCTGCGCCGCGGGCAAGACGGCCGCCTCGCCGAGACCCACCACCAGCGGCAAGCGCGCGGCGCAATCGGGCGCGGCGGCAAGAT
>CAYTTF010000028.1:0-21938 GCA_964440665.1 uncultured Myxococcales bacterium
GACGACAGCGAGGTGACGTCCAGCTCGTCGACGTCGCCGGCGTCGGCGATGGCTTGACCGTCGCGGCCGATCAAGAGCACGGCCTTGGCATTGGCATCCCGGGTGAGCCGCGCGCAGACGAGAGACATCGCCTGCTGCTCCTCGGGGTACATCACATCGGGGCCACTCATCGTAATCCTCGGCAGGTCGACATCGTGCTCCCTAGGGTTCCCACGAAATATCACTCGCGAATCGGGGTTTCAAGCATTGTACCCCGACAATCCCGGCTTCGGACATCTTTACATTTCGCGCCGTCCGTCTATCGCGCGGGCCAAGGTGACCTGATCGGCGTACTCCAGCTCACCGCCGATCGGGACGCCGGTGGCGATGCGGCTGGCTTTGACGCCCAGCGGGCGGAGCAGCTTGGCCAGGTAAACGGCCGTGGCCTCCCCCTCGACGCTGGGGCTGGTCGCCAGAATTACCTCGGCGACGCTCCCGTCGCCGCAGCGCCTGAGCAGCTCTGGGATTCTCAAGTCGTCCGGCCCCACCCCGTCGAGGGGCGACAGAACCCCGTGCAGGACGTGGTAGCGCCCGCGGTAACCCCCGGCGCGCTCGATGGCCACCAGGTCCTGGGGCTGGGCGACCACGCAGACCAGGGTGCCGTCCCGCCGCTGGTCCCGGCAGATGGCGCAGGGGTCGGCTTCGGTCAGGTCACAGCAGGTCGAGCAAAATCGGATCTTCTGTCGGACTTCCACGATGGCGGCGGCCAGCGCCGCGGCGTCCTCCGCCGAGGCCCGCAGGATGTGGAAGGCCAGCCGCGCGGCCGTCTTCTCCCCAATCCCGGGCAGCTTGCCGAGCTGCTGGACCAGCCGCGCGATGGGCGAGGCGTACATCGACCGTCAGATCCCGGCGAGGCCGGGTGGCAGCGGCAGCCCGCCGGTCACCCGGGCCATGGCCGCTTCCGCCGTCTCGCGCGCCCGGCCGAGCGCGATGTTGACCGCCCCTACCGCCAGGTCCTCGATCATCTTCTTGTCGCCGACGATGGCGTCGTCGATGGCCAGCGAGAGGACCTCGCCTTTGCCGTTCGCGGTGCAGCGGCAGAGACCGCCGCCAGTCTCGCCGACGACGGTGTTGCGCCCGAGCTCCTCGCGCACGCGCGCCACCTCGCTCTGAATCCGCTGCGCGGTCTCCAGCAAGCCTTTCAGGTCGGGCATCGACATCAGGTTTTGATCTCCTTGAGCGAGGCCCCGAAAACGTCCTGGGCGCTGCGAATCACCGGATGCTGGCGGGCCTCGAGCTCCCGGGTCTTGCGGTCGGCGACCGCGGCGTCGTTCTCGACCCCGACCTCGGAGCGGACTGCGGCGGGGCCGTTGCTGCCGACGGTGAAGCCAATTTTCACCTGGCGCCCCAGAGCGGACGACACGACCGCGTCGATCGCCCCGCGGGCCTTCTCGGCCCGATCGGCGTCGATCTTGGAGGAGAACGCCAGCGACATGGCGTTCGAATTCGATGAGATGACCTCCGCGTGCGCCAGCAGCGCGGCCAGCGACGGACGGCTCGCCTCGAACGTCTTGAGGACACTTCGCCAAACGTCAACTATTCCGGGACCCCTGGGAGGGTTCCCGGACCCTCCCGCGACGGGCTCCGGCGAGCCAAGCTCACCTCCGCCCACGCGATCCATTCCGGGACCCCTGGGGTTCTCCGGCGATGGGGGCGCGGCCCAGGTTCGGGGCGCGGCGGCAGCCGACGCGGGCGCCTTGGCAGCCGGAGCGACTGCCTTGGTCGCCGGCGGGACCGTGGCGGCGACCGGCGCTGGACCCACGCCGGCGCCCGAGGGCGGACGCGGGGCACCGCGAAGCCGCCCTTCCATCTCGTCGAGACGCTGCAGGAGATCGCCGAGTGGGACCATCGGCTCGGCGCTGCAAAGATCGATCGCCGCCATCTCGTAGAGCAGGCGCGGGGTAGGCAGGCGCGACGCTTCGTCGACGGCGCGGGCCCAGCGGTCGAACAGGATCGTGATGAGGCCGGGTGCGGCGCGCGCCGTGAGCGCGCGGGCCTCGGCGATCTCCTCCGGCGTGGCGTCGACCAGATCGCCGAGATCGATGCCGCTGCCCCCACTCGCCCCGCCTGTCACGCAGGCCACCACCTCGAGGTCGCGCAGAAACCCCAGGAAGGCCCGGCCGAGCTCGCCCAGGTCGACCCCGCGATCGACGGCACGCGCAATGAGGCGCAGCGCGGTCGCCGGCTGCCGGTCCAGAACTGCGCCGGCGAGCTCCAACAAGAGCCGGCGGTCGGCGACGCCCAGCACGTCGGCCGTCACCTCGGCGGTCAGCTTCTCCGACCCGACGTAGGCGATCGTCTGATCGAGCAACGAGAGGGCATCGCGCACCGAGCCCGCCGCCTGACGGGCGATGAGGCGCACCGCCTCTGGCGTGGCTTCGATCTTCTCCGTCCCCAGGATCCCCTCGAGGTGCGTCGCCAGGCGGGCCGTCGAGATCAGCTTGAAGTCGAAGCGCTGGCAGCGCGAGAGGATCGTCGCCGGAATCTTGTGCACCTCGGTCGTCGCGAAGACGAACACCACGTGCGGCGGCGGCTCTTCGAGCGTCTTGAGCAGAGCGTTCCAGGAGTGCGCCGAGAGCATGTGCACTTCGTCGATGATGTAGACCTTGCGCCGGGCGCGCGCGGGGAGGTACCGCACCCCTTCCAGCACCGACTTGGTCTCCTCGACCTTGGTGTTCGAGGCGGCGTCGATCTCGATGACGTCGACCGACCGTCCGGCGACGATCTCCTGGCAGAAGTCGCAAACGCCGCAGGGCTCGGCCGTGGGCCCCTTTTCACAGCAGAGCGCCTTGGCCAGGATCCGGGCGGCGCTGGTCTTGCCGACGCCGCGCGCACCCGTGAACAGGAAGGCGTGGTGGACCCGGTTCTGGGCGATGGCGTTGGAGAGCGTCCGCGCCACATGTTCCTGGCCGACCAGCTCCGAAAAACGCTGCGGGCGGTACTTCCGAGCCAGGACCAGATACGACACCCGCGCAATGTACCTAATAAAAGCACCCCCGACGACCGCGAACGGCGGGCTTGTCGGGGAAGGCGGGGTGCTTACCTGTCAAGGGTTCCCATGAGGCTCGACAAACTGACCATCAAGGCGCGGGAGGCCGTCCAGGCCGCCCAGGAGCTGGCCGGCAGCCGCGGCCACCAGGAGCTGACCCCGGAGCACCTGCTGGCTGCCCTGCTCGACCAGGCGGAGGGCGTGACCGGCGCCCTGCTGCGCAAGCTGGGCGTCGACCCGACGCTGGTTCGCCAATCCACGGCCGAGGCGCTCGAAGCCCAGCCGCAATCGCGTGGCTCGACCGCCGACATCTTCGTGGGCCGTCGCCTGAACGATCTTCTGGAGGATGCGACCCGCCAGTCCAAGGAGCTCAAGGACGAATATGTGTCGAGCGAGCACATCCTGCTCGCTCTCCTCGGCAAGGACCACGGCGCCGCCAGCCGCGCGCTCAAGGACGCTGGGGTGCGAAAGAACGACTTTCTGAAGGCCCTGGCGGAGGTGCGCGGAACGCAGCGCGTGACCGACCCCGAGGCCGAAGGGAAGTATCAGTCGCTCGCCAAGTACACCCGCGACCTCACCGAGCTGGCCCGGAGCGGCAAGCTCGATCCGGTGATCGGACGGGACGAGGAGATCAGGCGCGCGATGCAGGTGCTGTCGCGCCGCACCAAGAACAACCCGGTGCTGATCGGCGATCCGGGGGTCGGCAAGACCGCGATCGTCGAGGGGATCGGGCTGCGCATCGCCACGGGGGACGTCCCGGAGTCGCTCAAGGATAAGAAGATTCTGGCGCTCGATCTGGGGGCGCTCATCGCGGGGACGAAATACCGCGGCGAGTTCGAGGACCGCCTCAAGGCCGTCCTCAAGGAGATCGAGGCGGCCGCCGGCGGCGTCATCCTGTTCATCGACGAGCTGCACACGCTGGTCGGCGCGGGGGGCGCGGAGGGGGCGGTCGACGCGGCCAACATGCTCAAGCCGGCGCTGGCGCGCGGCGATCTGCGCTGCATCGGCGCCACCACCCTCGACGAGTACAGGAAGTACATCGAGAAGGACAAGGCGCTCGAACGGCGTTTTCAGCCGGTCTTCGTGGGCGAGCCGTCGCTCGAGGACACGGTCGCGATCTTGCGTGGCCTCAAGGAGCGCTACGAGGTGCACCACGGTATCCGGATCCGCGACGCGGCGCTGGTCGCGGCGGCGCGGCTGTCCCACCGTTACATCTCGGGCCGGCAGCTCCCCGACAAGGCGATCGACCTGGTCGACGAAGCGGCCAGCCGCCTCAAGATGCAGATCGATTCGCGACCCGATGCGATCGATCTGATCGAACGGCGGCTGACGTCGCTGGCCATCGAGGAGCAGGCGCTTGGCAAGGAGAAGGACGACGCCTCGGCCAAACGCCTGACGACGGTCGCCAAGGAGATCGCCGAGCTACGCGAACGCGCGGATCAGATGAACAGCGTCTGGCAGCACGAGAAGAGCCTCATCGAATCTCTGCGCAAGCTCAAGGAAGAGTCGGAGGTCGCCAAGACGGAGGCGGAGCTGGCGCAACGGCGCGGCGATCTCAACCGCGCCGCGGAGCTGCGCTTCGGTCGGGTTCCCGAGCTGGAGAAGGCCGCGCTCGCCAAGTCTGCCGAGCTCAAGGAAGCCCAGAAGCACGGTTCTTTCTTACGCGAGGAGGTCACCGAAGAGGACGTGGCCGCCGTGGTATCGAAGTGGACCGGTATTCCGGTGGACAAGATGCTGGAGGGCGAACAGGCCCGCCTGCTTCTCCTCGAAGAGCGCCTCCACGCGCGCGTCATCGGCCAGGACGAGGCGGTCGCCGCGGTGGCCAACGCCGTCCGCCGCTCGCGCGCCGGGCTCCAGGACCCGAACCGACCCATCGGATCGTTCATTTTTCTCGGCCCGACCGGGGTCGGAAAGACCGAGCTGGCGCGCGCGCTGGCCGACTTCCTATTCGACGACGAGACGCACATGGTCCGGATCGACATGTCGGAATACATGGAGAAGCATGCGGTCTCGCGCCTCATCGGCGCGCCGCCCGGCTACGTCGGCTACGACCAGGGCGGTCAGCTCACCGAAGCCGTGAGGCGCCGCCCCTACTCGGTGATCCTCTTCGACGAGATCGAGAAGGCCCATCCGGACGTCTTCAACACGCTCCTGCAGCTGCTCGACGACGGGCGGCTCACCGATGGACAGGGGCGCACCGTCGACTTCCGGAACACGGTCATCATCATGACGTCCAACCTGGGGAGTCAGCACCTGGCCGACTGGACCGATTTGGGCGCGAAGGACAAGGTGATGGCGGAGCTTCGGCACGCCTTCCGGCCGGAGTTCCTGAACCGCATCGACGACATCGTCATCTTCCATTCCCTCGGGCGAAGCGAGATCGACAGCATCGTCGACCTGCAGCTGGGACGTCTGCGCAAGCTGCTGCGCGAGCGCGATCTGGACCTCGAGCTTTCGCCCGAAGCCCGCACCTTCCTGGCCGACCAGGGGTATGACCCGCAGTACGGCGCGCGCCCGCTCAAGCGGGCGCTCGTCCGCTTTGTACAGGATCCGCTCGCCAGGCAGGTCCTCGCGGGCGACCTTCACCCCGGAGACACGATCCTGGCGGAGCGCGCGGCCGGCGCCGACGCCTTGACCTTCAGCCGTAAACCCCAGCGCAAGATCGCGGTCATGTCATGATGGGCTGACTACTTCGATGAAGGATCTCTACAAGACGTTGGGCGTTTCCGAGACCGCGGACGAGGCGACCATCAAGAAGGCCTACCGGAAGCTGGCCAAGGATCTCCACCCCGACGTCACGGGCGATGACAAGAAGAAGACCGAGCGCTTCAAGGAGATCAACGAAGCCTACGCGGTGATCGGCGAGGCGGAGAAGCGCAAGGAGTACGACCGTCTCAAGCACGCGCCGGTTCGCTCCGACGGGATGCCGGAGGGCTTCGACGCCGAGGCGTTCGCACGCACGTTCGGCGGTCGTGCCCGCACCACGGCCAGCGGCGTCGAGGTCGGCGGCGACTTCGACATGAACGACCTCTTCGCGAACCTGTTCGGGGGCGCGGGGGGGCAAGCCGGAAATCCATGGGCGCGCGCCCGGACGCGTCCGGTGCGTGGCGCCGACATCGGCGGTCGCCTGGAGGTCTCGTTCGCGGAGGCGGCGCTGGGCGCGAAGCGTTCGGTGCGCACCGGGAGCGGCGGCACCGTCGAGGTCAGCATCCCGCCTGGCGTCGAGAGCGGGGGCCGGCTGCGTCTCCCTGGCCAGGGCGGCGCGGCGCCTGCAAAGGGCGGCACGCCCGGCGATCTCTACCTCGAGATCGAGGTCCGACCGGATCCGTTCCTCCGGCGCCAGGACGACGACATCGAGCTCGATCTGCCGGTCACGATGACCGAGGCGGCGCTGGGCGCCAAAGTCGAGGTTCCGACCGTCGAGGGCCCGGTCACGGTCACCGTCCCACCCGGGACCTCCAGTGGCGCACGGTTGCGCTTGCGGGGCCGTGGCGTCAAGAATGCCGACGGGTCGCTCGGCGACCAGTTCTGCCGCGTCGAGATCGTGACGCCGAAGATCAAACCCGACGACGCGGAGACGCGCCGTCTGTTCGAAGAGATCGCCAAGCGCACCACCCCAGGGCCCGTGCGAAAATTCTAACCTCCTATCTGATATACCTTTTCAACCCCTCGGCATCCAATAGAGAGAGGTTCAATCGATGAGCGCTGATTCCCCCAAGACCCTTCCGTTGCTCTCGCTCCGCAACTTGGTGCTGTTCCCGGGCGCCGTGATGCCGGTCGAAATCGGCCGGGCCAGCTCGCTGCGCCTGATCGAGGCGCTCGGCGGCAAAGGCGCGCGCGTCCTGGTCGGAACCCAGAAAGACGCCGACATCGAAGAGCCGGCCGGCGCCGATCTGTACACCACCTGCGTCGAGGGCGAAGTCGTCCGCATCGTCAAGGCGGCCGAGAACCGGGTCACCGCCGTGCTGCGCGGGACCGAGCGTCGCCGCGTGACGGGATTCACCCAGGAGAAACCCTACCTGCTCGCGACCTACGAGCCGCTCGTGGAGATCCGCAAGGATCCGATCGAGATCGACGGCCTCGGCATGGCGGTCTACGACGTCTCCAAGCAGCTCATCGCCATCTCGCCCGACATCCCCGACGAGACGGCCCAGGTGCTGGATCAGCACAAGGAGCCGGGACGCCTCGGCGACATCGTCGCGGCGACGGTCGATCTGTCTCCCGAAGAGCGCGCCTCGCTGCTGGTCGAAGCCGACGTCGCGGAGCGTTTGCGGCGCTTGCTGGTGCTCCTGCAGCGCAAGGTCGAGCTCATCAAGGTCAAGCAGAAGATCGATTCGCAGGTGCGCGAGGAGTTCAGCAAGCACCAGCGCGAGGCGGTGTTGCGCCAGAAGCTGAAGGCGATCCAGGACGAGCTGGGCGAAGGGGAAGACGCCAGCGACCTCGACGCGTTCGAAGAGAAGATCAAGGCGGCGGAGATGCCGGCCGACGTCGAAAAGACCGCGCGCAAGCAGCTCGATCGCCTCAAGCAGATGGCGCAGTCTTCGGCGGAATACACCGTTCAGCGGACTTATCTCGAATGGTTGGTCGAGCTGCCCTGGTCGAAGCGGACGCAGGACCGGCTGGATCTCGATCAGGCGCGCGAGATCCTCGACGCGGACCATTACGACCTCAAGAAGGTCAAGAAGCGGATCCTCGAGTACCTGGCGGTGCGCAAGCTCGCGCCGGGTAAGAAGGGACCGATCCTCTGCCTGGCCGGACCGCCCGGCGTCGGCAAGACCTCCCTGGGCAAGTCGATCGCCCGCTCGCTGGGACGCGAGTTCATCCGCGTCTCGCTGGGTGGTGTGCGCGACGAGGCGGAGGTCCGCGGCCACCGCCGCACCTACATCGGCGCGCTTCCGGGTCGCGTGATCCAGGGGATGCGGCGGGTCGGCACCCGCAACCCGGTCTTCATGCTCGACGAGATCGACAAGCTGGGCGCCGATTTCCGGGGCGACCCCTCGGCCGCCTTGCTCGAGGTGCTCGACCCCGAGCAGAATTCGACCTTCTCCGATCACTACCTGGAGGTGAACTTCGATCTGTCGGACGTCATCTTCATCGCGACGGCGAACATGCTCGATCCGATTCCGCCGGCGCTGCTCGACCGCATGGAGGTCCTGGAGATCCCGGGCTACACGCGCGAGGAGAAACTGGAGATCGCCAAGCGCCATCTGGTGCCGAAGCAGATCGCCGAGCACGGTCTCGACGACCAGAAGATCCAGCTCTCGGACGAGGCGCTCAGCACCGTCATCGACCAGTACACGCGCGAAGCGGGCGTACGCAACCTCGAACGCGAGGTCTCGAGCGTCATCCGCGCGGTCGCGGTCAAGGTCGCCGAGAACCTCCCCTACGACCCCCAGCTCACCCCGGAGAGCATCGCCGAGGCCTTGGGCGCGCAGAAGTACTACTCGGAGGCGGCAGAACGGACAGAGATCCCCGGTGTGGCAACCGGCCTGGCCTGGACGCCGACGGGCGGCGACATCCTCTTCATCGAGGTGTCGGCGATGTCGGGCAAGGGGAACCTGATCCTGACCGGCCAGCTCGGCGACGTCATGAAAGAGTCGGTGCGCGCGGGTCTGTCGTGGGTTCGCACCCACGTGGAGGATCTCGGCATCACGACCGACTTCGAGAGGACCGACATCCATCTGCACGTCCCACAGGGCGGGGTTTCGAAGGACGGCCCGTCGGCGGGCGTCGCGATCACGGTCGCGCTGGTGTCGCTCCTGACCGGGCGGCGGGTGCGCGGCGACGTGGCGATGACCGGTGAGATCACCTTGCGCGGAACTGTGCTGCCCGTCGGCGGAATCAAGGAGAAGGTGCTGGCGGCCCACCGCGCCGGGATCAAGCGGGTGGTTCTCCCCGAGCGAAATCGCAAAGACGTCATCGACATCCCCGAGACCGTCACCAAAGAGCTGGAGATGAGGTTCGTCAAGAAGATCGACGAGGCTCTGGAGCTGACGCTCGAGGCGGTGCCGGTGGTGGTGGCGGGTCCCGAAACTCCGACGACGACGACCGAAACCACGGCCCGGGCCTGAGCGAAGGTTCGGGACGCCGACTCGACCTGCTCTCTGCCTGACCTCGTCGGTCCGCCGTGTCTGAACGAAGGTAGACTTGCGTCGAGCTGCGATGTCGGACGCTGGCAAGAAATTCGAGACGCTATCCGGGATCCCTGTGCGGGCGTCCTATGGGCCCGACGATGTCGGGCCCGATCTCGGCTACGACACCAAGCTCGGCGACCCCGGCGGCTATCCGTTCACGCGCGGGCCCTACGCCAGCATGTACCGCGGGAAGCTCTGGACGATGCGGATGTTCTCGGGGTTCGGGACCCCCGAGGACACCAACCGGCGGTTTTCGTTCTTGCTCGCGCAGGGTCAGACCGGTCTGTCGACCGCGTTCGACATGCCGACGCTGATGGGGCTCGATCCCGACGATCCGCGGTCGGCCGGCGAGGTCGGGCGCGAAGGGGTCTCGGTCGCGTCGGTGGCGGACATGGAGCGCCTGTTCGCCGACATTCCGCTCGCCGAGGTCACCACGTCGATGACGATCAACGCGCCCGCGGTGGCGCTGCTGGCTTTCTACGTGGTCGCCGCCGAGCGGCGTGGGATTCCCCCCGAGGCCCTGGGCGGCACGATCCAGAACGACATGCTCAAGGAGTTCATCGCGCAGAAGGAGTGGATCTGCGGCGTCCGGCCGCACCTGCGCATCGTCCGCGACATGATGGTCTTCTGCACCAAGCGCATGCCGCGCTGGAACACCATCAGCGTCAGCGGCTACCACATCCGCGAGGCCGGTGCGACGGCGGTGCAGGAGCTGGCGTTCACGCTCGCCGACGGCATCGGGTACGTGGAGCTCGGTCGCCAGGCCGGGCTCCACGTCGACGAGTTCGCGCCGCGCCTCTCATTCTTCTGGGACGTCCACAACGATTTCTTCGAGGAGATCGCCAAGCTGCGGGCGGCGCGCCGGATGTGGGCACGGATCATGCGCGAGCGTTTTGGGGCCGAGAATCCGCGCGCCTGGATGCTGCGGGCGCACGCGCAGACCGCCGGGGTCTCCCTGGTGGCGCAGCAACCACTCAACAACGTGGTGCGCACCACGATTCAGGCGCTGGCGGCGGTGCTGGGGGGAACGCAGTCGCTGCACACCAACAGCTACGACGAGACCTATGCGCTGCCGACCGAGGCGTCGGCGTCGCTGGCGCTGCGCACCCAGCAGATCATCGCCGAGGAGTCGGGGATCCCGGCGGTCGCCGATCCGCTGGGGGGCAGCTACTACGTGGAAGCGCTCACCGATCGGATGGAAGAGGCCGCCGGTCAGATCCTCCGCACCATCGACGAGATGGGCGGCATCGTGGCGGCCGTCGAGGCGGGCTGGCCGCAGCGCGAGATCGCAGCCTCTGCCTACCGCACCCAGCGGCAGATCGACAGCGGCGAGCGCGCGGTGGTCGGCGTCAACCGGCACGTCACGACGCAGCCCTCCAGCAGCATCCCCACCCTGAAGATCGACGGCACGCCCGAACGCGTCCAGCTGGCCGCCATCGAAGCTCTGCGCGCACGTCGCGACGCCACCGCGGTGCAGGCCGGCCTCGCCGGGGTCCGGCGCGCCTCGGAAGGCGACGGCAACCTCATGGAGGCCGTGGTCGAGGCGGCGCGGCGGGATGCGACGCTGGGAGAGATCTGTCAGATCTTTCGTGACGTGTTCGGCGAATATCGCGACCCGGCCGAGGTCTAGCGCGTTAAGTTAGCGCCCATGGCGACGACACCGGGCGTGGGGCAGGACATCGAGGCGCTCTGTGGTCGCTGTGGCCAGGTCTGGCACGTGGTGATGGCCAAGATGGGCGACAAGATCGCCAAGGTCGTCTGCAAGCGCTGCGGCGGTCACCACCGCTACCGCAACGAGAACGACGGTGAGGAAGCCGGCGGCCTCGCCAAGCCGGCGCGCGGTGCGGGTCGGCCCGCCTCTGCGCGGGCGTCGTCGCGATCGCGGAAGCCCTCGCCGGTGCCGGCGGTTCCCGCCTTCGACCCGACGAAACCGGCGCGGGCCTACGCGCCCAGCGCCAGCTACGCACCGGGCGAGCGCGTCGCGCACCCGAGCTTCGGCGTGGGTGTGGTGGCCGGCTCGCCGGGCGCCGGCAAGATCGACGTGGTTTTCCCCGCGGGCCCGCGCGTGCTCGCCGCGGCCAAACCGGCCTCCAGCCTGGCCCGGCCTGTCGCCGCCACCTCTGTGCCCGTCGCCGATCGACCGCCCGGACCCGCGCCCGATCGCCCGTGAAGCTGGCGCGGGTCACGCTGCGCAAGCGTCTGGCGCGCGCGATCCGCGGCGGCCATCCCTGGATCTATCGCGACGCGCTGGTCGCGGTGCCGCCGATTGGCAATGGTACGGTGGTCCTAGTCGTCGACCCCAACGATCGCCCGCTCGCCTGCGGCTTCTGGGATGCCGATTCGCCCATCGCGGTTCGGGTGCTCGGTGATGTGCGCCAGGCCGATCTCCCGGCGGAGATCGAGCGCCGCATCGGCGAGGCGCTCGCGCGCCGGCTCGAATCGATCGATCGCCGCGAGACCGACGCCTTCCGCTGGATCCACGGTGAGGCCGACCGCCTCCCGGGCATCCACGTCGACGTCTACGGCGGCGCGCTCAGCCTCCGCTACGACGGCGCCGGCGCGCGCGTCTTTTATCGCGATCTGCCCGAGCGCCTGCGCGAGATCGCCGGCCGGGCGGACCTCGCCGTCGAATCCGTGGTCGAGCGACGCCCGCGCCAGGCGGGCGGCGGCGGAGAAGCGCCGACCGGCGCCCTGAGCGTCCTCGGCGCCACGCCCGCCGGCGAGATCGAGATTCGCGAGAACGGCCTGCGCTTCGGCGTCGATCTCCTGCGCGGTCAAAAGGGGGGTCTGTTTCTCGATCAGCGGGAGAACCGGGCCCTGGTGCGGACCCTGTCCGCAGGTCGGCGGGTCCTGAACCTCTTCGGGTACACAGGCGGGTTTTCGATCTATGCGGCGGCCGGCGGCGCCCGCGAGACGGTCACCGTCGACGTCGCCGCGCCCGCGATCGCCGCCGCGCGACGAAACTTCGAGCGCAACGGCTTGCCGGCCGACCCCGCCCAGTTCGTCGCCGAGGACGCCTTCACATTCCTGGCACGCGCCGCCGCGGCCGGCGAGCGGTTCGATCTGGTCGTCTCGGATCCACCCAGCTTCGCCCCGAACCGACGCGCCCTTTCGACCGGCCTCGGCGCCTACCGGCGACTCCATCGGCTATGCGCCGGGGTGACCGCGCCCGGGGGCATCCTCTGTGCCGCCTCCTGCTCGAGCCACGTCGGCCGCGACGCCTTCGTCGCCTCGGTCCACGACGGCGCGCGCGAGGCCGGACGGCGCGCCGAGCTGCGCGAGCTGCACGGGGCCGCCTTCGATCACCGGGTCGTCCCCCAGTTTCCTGAAGGCGATTACCTGAAATTTGCGGTGTTCGCTCTATGATGCGCCGGCAGATGGCCGCCCTCTCCCCCAGCGATACCCGGCTCGCCACGCCCGCCTATCGGTGGACGGTGGGTCTTTCGCTGGCGCTGCTGCAGTCGGCCGTCTATTTCGGCATCGGGCACGCGAACCTGCAACGCTCGACGGAGCTGCTCCGAACGCGGCTCGACGATGTCCTGCCGTTTTGGCCCTGGACCGCGTGGTGCTACCTGCCGTTTTACGCGGGGACCTTCCTCATCGCGATCGCCGGCTTCCGGCGCCGCTGGCTCTTCGACCGAACGGTCAAAGCGGTGCTGATGGTGATGTTCGTTGGCGCCCTCGGGCACCTGTTCGTCCACGCGGAGTATCCGCGCACGGTGCTGCATCCCCCCTACGCCGACCTGTCGAGCGCTTTTCTGGCCTCGGTCCAGCACATCGATCCGCCCGGCAACGTCTTCCCCTCGCTGCACGTGGCGCACACCACCATGCTGTCGCTGCTCCTCATCAAGGACCGGCCGATCCTGGGCCGCGTCGCGCTGGTGATGGCCACCATGCTGGCCATCTCGACGCTGACCACCAAGCAGCACTTCATCGCCGACGTGCTGTCCGGCTACCTGCTCGCCTTCTTGGGCCGCTGGTTCGCGCTGCGGAAGGCCTAGGGCGTCGGTTTCGCGGCGCGTTCGGCCGAGCCGATGGGCGCCTTGAAGTTGATTCGCTCGTACTTGATGCCGGTCTTCGCGAGCTGGGGCTCGATGACGTCCCCCTTGCCGACGATGACCACCAGGAGGGTGTCCGGGCTCAGGTAGTCGCGCGCCGCCGCCTGGGCCTGCGCCTCGTCGACGGCGGCCAGGCGCAACGGCAGATCGCGCACGTAGGCGACGCCGAGCCCGTGCAGCTCGGCGGCCACCAGCGCCCCCGCGACGCCGGCGGCGGTCTGCAGGCTGAACGGATAGCTTCCCGCGTAGTAGCCCTTGGCCTTGTCCAGCTCGGCCGGTGTGGGCCCGGCGGACTTCATCTGACGGATCTCGTTCACGGTAGCCAACAGCGCCTCCCAGACCGTTTCGTTCTTGGTGGCCGCGCTGACCCGGAAGGCCCCGTCGTAGAGCGAGGCGCCGAACGACGAGCTGATTCCGTAGGTCAGCCCCCGCTTGGAGCGGACCTCGATCATGAGGCGCGATGCGAAGTCGGACCCGCCCAGCACATAGTTCATTAGCGTCGCCGCGTACCAGCGCGGATCGGCGTGCTTGATCCCCGCGTGGCCGAGCAAGAGCGTGGCCTGGGTCAGATCCGGACGATCGACCAGCAGGATCCGCGTCCCTTCCAGCGGCGGGATCTTCCAGGTCGGCCGAACGGCGACCTCCGAGCGCGTCCACCCGCGAAAGGCCTTCTCGATGAGCGGGCGCAGCCGGGCGACATCGACGTCGCCCGCCACCGCCAAGATGGCGCGATTCGGCCGGTAGAATGTCTTCCAGAACTTCTCCAGCGCGGGACGTCCGATCTTGCCGACCTCGGCCGGGGTCAGCACCCAGCCGTCGGGGTGTTTTTCGCCGAAGAGCTGATTGTCGAAGTGCGCCGTCGCCAGCTCGTAGGGGTTGTCGTAGCGGGAGGCGATCGCGGCCAGCATCTGGTCCCGCACGTCGGCCATCTCGCTCTCGGGAAACGACGGGCGGAGCAGGATGTCGGCCAACAAATCGAGGCAGAGGCCGGTGTCCTTGGAGAGCGCCGAGCAGCTGGCGGTCGTCCCCTCGTTGGTCGCCTGCGCGTCGAGCGTGCCGCCCACGAAGTCGATCGCGCGCGAGATGTCGTCGGCGCTGCGGCTCTTGGTCCCGCGCCGGAGCATCGCCGCGACGAAGTCCGAAACGCCGAGGGCGTCGCGATCCTCGTCGTAGCCCCCCGCCTGCACCGCGATCCCGAAGCTGACCACCGGCAGATCCTTGCGCGCGACGACGACCACGTTGAGCCCGTTCGGCAGCGCGAAGCGGTCCACCTTGGGCAGGGCCAGCGCGGCGGGCCTGGGGGGTGGCGGGGCCGAGATGAGATCCGTTCGGCCGGTCCAGAAGGTCGTCGCCGAGGCGCCGGTCGGGCCTGTGGGTCCGGCGGGGCTGTTTTCGTATTGAACGTCGATCGATCCGGCGCGGGCCGGCGCGGTCTTGGGTGGGCTCGCCGCGCAGGCCAGGCCCGATACGACGGCGAAGATCGCGAGGTGGCGTGGGGCGATCATTTTTTCTGCCCCGGTGCGGGCGGCGCCGACGGCCTCGGCGGAGCCGGCGGTGCGGGCGGCGCCGACGGCCTCGGCAGAGCCGGCGGTGCGGGCGGCGCCAACGTCACCCGCGTGAGGTTGGCGTCCACCAGGTACTTCCGCGCGACGCGCTGGATATCGCCGGTGGTCACGGCCAGATACCGCGTCGCCCCTTCGACGAAGCGGTGCCAGTCCCCTTCGATGTACCGGGCCTGGCCGAGCTCCTGCGCGATGCCGTCGACGGTCTGCAGGCCGAAGACGAACCCGGCGGCCAGTTGGTTCTTGGCCTTGTCGAGCTCGTCGCGCGTGATCGGTTGATCGCGCACGCGCGCGATCTCCTCGGAGAGAGCGGCCTCGACGCGGCTGCCGTCTCGATTGGGCAGGTAACCGGCGTAGACGATGAAGAGGCCGGGATCTTCCAGCGCCTCGGTGACCCCACCGGCGGCGATCGCCAGGTGGTCGTGGCGAACCAGGCGTTGGTTGAGGCGCGACGACTCGCCACCGGAAAGCACCGACGCCAGCACCTCCAGCGCGGGAAGGTCGGGATCGGCCGCCCGTGGGATGTGGTAGCCGCCGACGACCACCGGGATCTGCACCTCGATCCGCAGTGTCGCCGCCCGGGTCGTCGTCTGCGGCGGCTCGGCCGGATAAATGCGCGGTCGATCGACGCCGGGCGAGCGTGGGATCGACCCGAAGTGCTGGTCGACCAGCTTGCGCAGAGTCCCTTCCTCCAGATCGCCGACCACGATCAGCGTCGCGTTGTTGGGTTGATAGTAGGTGTCATAGAAACGCTGGCAGTCGGCCGGCGTCACCTTGTCGAGATCTTCGATGGTGCCGATCGCGGTCCAGTTGTAGGGGTGCTTGGTGTAGGCGAGCTCGCGAAAGCGCTCGATCGCCTTGCCGACCGGATCGTTGTCGACGCGCAGGCGCTTCTCCTCCTCGACCACCTTTCGTTCCGAGTTGATGGTCGCGGGAAACAGTTTCAACTGCCGCATCCGTTCGGCTTCCAGCTGCAACGCGAAGCCGACGTACGAGGGGGGCACGGTGTCGTGGTAGGCGGTGAGATCCTCGGTGGTGTAGGCGTTGACCTGGCCGCCCACCTCTTTGAGCAAGCGCGCGTGCTCCTCGGGCGGAACGTGCGTCGAGCCCTTGAACATCATGTGCTCGAACATGTGCGCGACGCCGCGGATGCCGACGTGCTCGTCCTTCGATCCGACGTGATAGAAGACCTGCACCGTCGCGATCGGCGCCTTGTGGTCGGCGAGGAACAGGACCTGGAGGCCGTTCGCCAGCGTCCAGCTCTTGATGTCCAGCTTGGGCGCCGCGACGGAGGCGGCCGTGGCCGGCGCCGCCTTGGCGGGCTTGGCGCCGCGTGACTGCCCGGGACGACCGACGAGCGCGAGCGCGGCCAGCGCGGCCAAGGATCGAAGACGGCTCACGGCGCGCGGGACTATGCCACACTGGCCGCGCGATGTCGGTCGTGATCGAAACCGTCGAGAGCCTCGCGCTCGCCGGCAACCCGCTCGGCGATCCGACGTCGCGGCAGATCGCGATCTGGCTGCCGCCCTCCTACGATCGCGCGCCCACCCGACGCTATCCGGTCATCTACTGGCTGGCCGGTTACGGCGGCACCGGCCAGATGCTGTTTTCGGGGAGCCCGTGGCAGCCGGGCCTGGGCGCGCGCCTCGATCGCCTGGTCGCCAGCGGCCGCATGGGCGAGGCGATCGTCGTCGCGCCAGACTGCTTTTCGCGCTGGGGGGGCGCTCAGTACCTGGACTCACCCGCGGTGGGGCTCTACGAGACGCATCTGTTGCGTGAAGTGTTGCCGGCGGTCGATGAGCGCCTGCGGACGATCGCGGCGCGCGACGGGCGCGCCATCGGTGGCAAGTCCTCGGGCGGATTCGGATCGCTGGCGCTGGCGATGCGGAACCCCGATCTCTTCGCGGCCGTCGCCAGCCACGCCGGCGACATGTACTTCGAGCTGTCGGTGCTCCCCGATCTTGCGATCGCGGCGCGGACGTTGCGCCGCCGGGGCGGCGTGGGCGGATTCATCCCCCACTTCGAGGCCCACGAACGCAAGAGCGGCGACGACTTCACGACCATGATGATCCTGGCGCTGGCCGGCGCGTACTCGCCCGACCCCGACCGTCCGCACGGCGTGGCGTTGCCGTTCGACATCGAGACGGGCGAGATCGACTGGGCCGTCTGGCGCCGCTGGAAGGCCTGGGACCCGGTCGAGATGGCGACAGAGCGCGCCGAGGCGCTGCGCGCGATGAAGCTGATCTTCGTCGACGCGGGGACGCGCGACGAGCACAACCTGGATCTGGGTGCGCGGATCTTCGCGCGGCGGCTGCGCGCGCTCGGCGTCACGTACGAGCACGAAGAGTTCGACGACGGCCACCGCGGGACGGCGTACCGCTACGAGATCTCGCTGCCCAAGCTGGCGGCGGCGATCGGCGCCGCGCCCGCGCGCTGAAGACGCCGATGCGTCCCGCCGAACGAATGTTGCTTGCCTGTATCGACCTCGACGACCAGGGGGCCGGCGTCACGGCGCCCCCCCGCGTCCACGTGGCGGGCGCGCTCCCGGGCGAGCGGATCGCGGCGACAGTGGCACATGTTTCGAGCCACACCTCCGAGGCCTGGGCCGATCTCGAAACGGTCGAGACGGCGTCGCCCGATCGCCGCGCGCCCGCCTGCCGCGCGTTCGGCGCCTGCGGCGGCTGCGTCCTCCAGCATCTCGCTTACGCTGCCCAGCTCGAGTGGAAACGGAACCGAGTCGCCCGCGCGCTCGCCGCAGAGGCGACCTTCGCGTCGTCGGACCTGCCGCGCTCTGGCCTGGTGGTCTCGGCCTGCGTGGCTTCGCCGCGCCCGCTCGGCTATCGCAACAAATCGAAGCTGGTCGCCGGGCGGGTCGCGGGACGGTTGGTCCTCGGTGCCTACGCGCCGCGTTCGCACGACGTCGTCGATCTGGACGGCTGCCGGATCGCCGAGCCGCCGCTCGACGAGACCGCGGCCGCGTTGCGCGAGATCCTCGACCGGGCGGGCGTCCGCCCCTACGACGAGCGGACCGCCACCGGCGACCTGCGCCACGTCGTCCTCCGGGCGAACTGCGACGGCCAGGTGCTCGCCGTGTGGGTGGTCGCGCGGCCGCTGCCCGATGGAGAGGCGCTCGCCCGCGCCTTCCGGGCCGCTCGCTCGGAGGTGGTCGGCGTCGTCGAGCACCAAAACTGCGCACCGGGGAACGCGATCTTCTCGGCCGCCGACACGGGCGCCGAACGAGCCCTCGACGGCACCGACCTCTTCGAAGATCGGATCGACGTCGCGGGGCGGACGCTGCGCCTGCGTCTGTCGCCGGGCGCCTTCTTTCAGGCCAACCGGCAGGTCGCTGGCCTGGCCTACGCCCAGATCGCGCGCGACCTGGCCGTCCGATCCACCGAGCGGATCGTCGACGCCTACTCGGGCGTGGGCGCGATCGCCCTCTGCCTCGCGCGCGACGCCGGCGAGGTCGTCGGTATCGAATCACACGCCGGCGCCGTGGCGGATGCCACCGCCTCCGCCGCGCTCAACGGCATCGCCAACGCCCGCTTCATCGCGGGCGACGCGGCCGAGGCGCTCGCCACCATCGACAGCACCGACGTCGTGGTCCTCAACCCGCCGCGCAAGGGCTGTGCGACGGCCGTGCTGACCGAGGTCGTCCGCCTCGCCCCGCGCGCGATCGCCTACCTCTCCTGCGATCCCGAAACGCTGGCGCGGGATCTGGCCTGGTTTGGAGGGCGCGGCTACCGACCCCGCGCCATCACCCCTTTCGACATGCTCCCCCACACGCCCCACGTCGAGGCACTGGCCTTGCTGGCGCCGGTCACCAGCTAGACGTAGTGGCGGCGCGTCCACTCGGCCATCGCGATGCCGGCGGCGACGGCGACGGGGAACGAGTGGTTGATGCCGTACATCGGGATCCCCACCACCATATCGGCCGCCGCGACGATGTCGTCGGTGACGCCGGTGGTCTCGCTGCCGAACAGCATGACGCAGTCGTCCGGCAGATCGGCGTGCCACAGATCGACCTTGGCGACGTCCTTCTCGAAAACGATCAGCTTGCGGCCGGCGGCGCGCACGTGCGCGATCAGATCGGCCTCGGTCGGCAGGGCGACGATGTTCTCGTAGCGATCCATCCCCATTGCCGCCCGCTCGTAGAAGGGCTCGGTGCCGACCAGCAGGATCTCGCGCACCAGGAACGAATGCGCGACCCGGATGATGGCGCCGACATTGAACGGATTCCGCGCGCGCAGGATCGCGATGCTGAGCGGCCGGCGCAACTTTCCGAGGCTGGCGCGGATCTCGTCGAGGGGCATCTCGAACGACGGGATCTTCATCGCGGGGTCGCGATCGCGGTGGCGGCGGCGGACGGCGCGGGCGGCACGGCGCCGCCCGCGAAGGTGACCCGAAACGGAACCGGCATGAACACCAGCACGAACACCGCCACCATCAGCCAGAAGAGGGCGCGGCGGCTCTGCGGCAGCGGCGCCTCGTCCACCGACGGATGGTTCACGTCTCCCGAGGCCCGACGCACGATCCGGATCAGGAAATACCAGACCAGCCAGGGCAGCGCCGCGAAGAGCGCGATCGAGACGAGCGCCTCGTCCAAGTGCCCATCGGCTTCGATCCGCACCAGGTGCAACACCCACAGGAAGACCGCCAGCGCGCCCAGCGGCAGGAATCGGTGCAGGCGGTCCGCGAAGCGGTTGTAGCCGTTGCCGAAGTAGGCCGTCGCGATGTGACCCCCATCGAGCTGGCCGATCGGGATGAGGTTGATCATCGTGACCAGCAGGCCCGCCCAGCCGGCCCAGGCGGTCGGGTGCAGGAAGACGTCGTGGTGCCCGTCGGGAAGCCACGCGCCCTTGGACGCATGCTTGAGAACCGAATACAGGATCGAGTTTCCCTCCTGCAGACCTCCGCCGACCAGGGGCCCGACCTTCGAATGCGCGAGCCCGTACAAGATCACCGGCACCGCGACGATGAGCCCGGCCAGCGGCCCCGCGGCCCCGATGTCGATCAGCTTCTTGCGATCGGCGGTCACGTTGCGCATGCCGATCACGGCGCCCATGGTCCCGAGGCCGAAGTTGGGCGGCAGCGGGATGAAGTAGGGCAGCGACGCATCGACCCCGTGCAGGCGCGCGACCAGGTAGTGCCCGAGCTCGTGCGACAGGAGAATGAGCATGAGCGGCAGCGAATAGGAGAGCCCATCCTTGATCGGAAGGATCGCCTCCCAGCCGGAGCCGCCGCCGAGCTGCCCGTGGACGTACAGGGATCCGGCCGCGGTGGTGGTGAGGATTGTCGCCAGGAACAGGCCCACGTGCAGGAGCAGGCGGGGTCGCCGCGGCGGCACCGGCGTGTCGCTCATCCCTCGCCGATCCCTTCGCCCGCGACGCTGGCGCGGGGCGTTTCGCCCTCGGGCGCCCGGTCGGCGCGGGGCGTTTCGCCGTCGGGCGCCCGGTCGGCGCGGGGCGCGTTGGCGTCGGGCGCCGCGCCTGCGCGCTGAGCAGCCGCGCGGAAGGCACGGCGGCGCGGATACTCGGCCTCGTCGATCGCGGCGCCGAGGCGGGCGAGGAGCGCGCGCGCCTCCTCGGAGACCGCGGTGGGCGTCTCGACCGAGACGCGCACGTGCGCATCGCCGCGTCCGCCCGCGCGCGGGAATCCCTTGCCGCGCAGGCGGAACACCGCGCCCGACTGCGTTCCGGCCGGCACCCGCATGCGCAGGTGCCCGTCCAGCACCGGCACGTCGATCTCGGCGCCCAGCGTCGCCTCGACGAAGGTCAGCGGCAGATCGACCAGCAGCACCTCACCGTCGCGGGTGGCCTCCCGGCCGTAGAACGGATGGGGCCGCACCCGCACGATCACGTGCAGGTCGCCGGCTGGACCGCCGCGGCGGCCGGGCGCCCCCTCGCGCGGCAACCGCTGCGTCGATCCGCCGATCGAGCCGGGGGGAATGCGCACGACATAGCGCCGCTCCTCGTCGACCAAGCCCGCGCCCTCACAGACGCCGCAGCGGACGCGGGGCACCTGGCCGGTCCCGCCGCACCCCATGCACTCGCGCCGGCTGGTGAGAAAGCCCGCCTTCTTCCGGATGACCCCATCGCCGCCGCACCGGGTGCAGGTGGTGAGTCCCGCGGCCGCCCCTTCCGCGCCGGTGCCGAGGCAGCTCTTGCAATCCTCCGGGCGCTCGAAGACGATCGTCTTCTCGCAGCCGAGGGCGGCCTCCTCGAAGTCGACCTCGAGCGTGTAGCGCATGTCGCGCCCAGCGGTCGAGCGCCGCCGCGCCAGCCCGAACAGATCGCCAAAGAGGGCGTCGAAGAATTCCGTCGCGGAGGTGAGATCGGCGCCGCCCAGCGGCCCCACACCGTCGATGGAGCCGAAGCGATCGTAGTGGGCGCGCTTGTCCTGGTCGGAGAGCACGGAGTAGGCGATCGCCAGCTCCTTGAACCGGTCCTCGGCGGCGGCGTCGCTCGGGTTGCGGTCGGGGTGCCACTTGAGCGCGAGACGCCGGTACGACGCCTTGATCTCGACGTCGGTCGACCCGCGGTCGACCCCCAGCGTCTGGTAGTAGTCGCGAGCCAGGCGCCTAGCCCTCTGACGGCTTCGTCTTGGTCGTCTTTGCCGTCGTGGCCGACCCGGGCCCCGTCGACACCGAAACCAGCGCCGGGCGCAGCAAACGCTCGCCGACGCGGTAACCCTTTTGCAGCTCGGTCGCGACCGAGCCCGCCGGGACGTCGGCGCTCTCGACGCGTGAGACCGCTTCGTGGACGTGCGGATCGAAGGGTTGACCGGCGACCTGGAACGGCCGGACTTCATAACGTTCGAGCTTCTGCTGGAAGAGGCGAAGGACCAGGTTGACGCCCTTGACCAGCGCGGCGCCGTCGGCGACGCCGAGGCCGCCCGCCTGCGCCTGCGCGCCGGTGGCCCGCTCGAGATTGTCCGCCACTTCGAGGACGTCCTTGAGAACGCTCTCCCGGGCCTGCGCGACGGCGTCGGTCTGCTCCTTGCGGGCGCGCTTCTTCCAGTTCTCGAAGTCGGCCGCGATGCGCAGCATGCGGTCCTTCATTTCGTCCCGCTCAGCTTGGAGCGTGGCGATCCGCTCCTCGGGGCTGCTGGGCACCGGGGGTCCAGCGCCATCACCGGTCGGGGCTTCTTTTCCATT
>CAYTTF010000028.1:22038-23807 GCA_964440665.1 uncultured Myxococcales bacterium
TTGGTGTCTTGATGTCTCTTCACGACTGGGCCTTCCCCAGCGCCTCGCCGATCATCTCCGCGGTGAAATCGACCAGCGGGATGACGCGCGAGTAGTTCATTCGCGCGGGCCCGATCACGCCGATGGTCCCGAGCGGTCGCCCATCCGCGACGTACGGGGCCGCCACCACCGAGACGTCGGTGAGATCGGCCAGGTTGGCCTCGGCGCCGATGAAAACGCAGATCCCGGGGGCGCTCAGAGTGCGTTCCAGCAGGCGCACCAGCAGGTCCTTCTCCTCGAGGGTACGCAGCAAGACCTTGGCGCGTTCCAGATCGGCCTTGCCGGCCAGGAGATTCGACTGCCCGTCGACAAGAACCTCGGGTTCCAGATCGATGGGGACCGCGGCGCGCGCCAGCTGCAGCGCGCGCGCCATCAGCTCGTCGTGCACGGACCGTTCGCTCGCGATCTCCTCCAGGAGCTTCGCCCGGATCTGATCCAGCGTCAGCCCGGCCACCAGGCCGTTCAAGAAGTTGTTGATCCGATCCAGCTCGCTCGGCGAGAGCGGAACATCGATCGGTACCAGCTTGTTCTGGATCTGCCCGCTGGCCGCCGCGATGACCGCCAGCAGCTGCCCGTCGCGCAGCTGGACGAACTCCAGGTGCTGAACCACGTCGCTCTCCGGGCGGGGCGCCTGCACCACCACCGTCAAATGGCTGAGCTCGCGCAGCATGCGCGAAGTCCGCTGCATCACCTCGGGCACGTCCCCGCTGGCCGGCGCCACCCGCTCGCGAATCTCGTCCTTCTCGCCGGCGGTGAGATTGCGGACCCGCAGCAGCATGTCGACGTAGTAGCGCAGCCCCCGCTCGGTCGGCAAGCGCCCGCCCGAAGTGTGCGCGTGCCGGAGCAGGCCGATCTCCTCGAGATCCCCCATCACGGTGCGCACGGTCGCCGCGGACACATCCAGGCCGTAGCGCCGGGTGACCGTATGCGACCCCACTGCCTCGCCGGTGGCGAGATACTCGGACACCACGGCGTGCAGGATTTTCTTGGCTCTGCCGCCAATATCCACCCATCTCATTTACCTCAAGGAAGCCGGATCGGCCAAGCGGTGCCCGAAGGGTTCCACAAACGGCTCTATAGTTGACGTCCATGATCTACCTCGACAACGCCGCTTCGACGCGCCCGGACGATGAGGTCCTGGCAGCGATGGCGGAGACCGCGCGCGTTCACTTCGCCAATCCGGCGGCGGCGCACGCGCCCGCCGCGGCCGCGGCGCGGGCGCTCGCCGCGGCGCGGGCCGAGGTGGCGGCGGCGCTCGACGTCGAGGCCGAGGAGATCGTGTTCACCAGCGGCGGGACCGAGGCCGACGCGCTCGGGCTGCTGGGCGCGGCGCGTGCGGCCCGCGGCCGGCACCTGGTCGTCGGCGCGCTGGAGCACCCGGCGGTCATGCGCGCCGTCGAAGCGCTGGGGTCGGGCGGGTACACCTTCGACGTGATCGCCCCCGCGCCGAACGGCGTCTTGCGCGCCGAGGATGTCGCCGCCGCCGTACGTCCCGACACGGCGGTGGTGGCTGTCATGCTGGTGCAAAACGAGCTCGGAACGTTGCAGCCGGTCGCGGAGATCGCGCGACGGCTCGGCGCCGGGCCGCGGCGCCCTCATTTGCACGTCGACGCCGTCCAGGGCTTCGGATTTCTGCGCCTGCGTCCCCGAACGCTCGGCGCCGACACGATCGCGCTCTCGGCGCACAAGCTGCACGGCCCGCGCGGCGCCGGCGCGCTCTGGGTGCGGCC
>CAYTTF010000029.1:0-23680 GCA_964440665.1 uncultured Myxococcales bacterium
TGTTCCTGCTGGCGCTGTTCGTGCTGGCCTCGGGGATCACGCTGCTGCAGGTGGCGGCGAACCCATTCGTCGCGGTGCTGGGCAAGCCGGAGACGGCGTCCTCGCGGTTGACGCTCACGCAGGCCTTCAATTCGCTGGGGACGACCATCGCGCCGCAGTTCGGGGCTCTCCTGATCCTCTCCACCGCCGCCAAGTCGGCAGGCGAGATCGGGCAGATGAGCCCGTCCGCCGCCGACGCGTACCGGTTGGCCGAGGCCTCGTCGGTGCAGCACCCCTACCTCGGGCTGGCGGCGACGCTGGTGCTGCTGGCGATCGCGATCGCGCTCTTCAAGCTCCCGAGGATCGAGGACGTCACGCCGGCCGCCGATCCGCTCGCCGGCGGCGAGCGCAAGAGCGCCTGGAGCTATCCCCACCTGGTGCTGGGGGCGATCGCCATCTTTCTCTACGTCGGGGGCGAGGTCTCGATCGGTAGCTTCCTGGTCAACTACTTCAAGGAGCCGTCGATCGGTGGCCTGACGGAAGCCGCCGGCGCGAGTCTCGTCTCCTGGTACTGGGGCGGTGCGATGGCGGGCCGCTTCATCGGGACCGTGACGCTGCGGACCTGGAAGCCGGCCAAGGTGCTCACGGCCCACGCGCTGGTCGCGGTCGTCCTGGTGCTGGTGACCATGGCGACGAGCGGCTCTATCGCCGTGTGGTCAATCATCGCGGTCGGCTTCTTCAACTCGATCATGTTCCCGACCATCTTCACGCTCGCGATCGAAGGGCTCGGCAAGCACACCAGCCAGGGCTCGGGCATCTTGTGCATGGCCATCGTCGGCGGCGCCATCGTCCCGGTGGCGCAGGGGGCCCTGGCCGACGCGATCGGAATCCACCACGCCTTCATCGTGGCCGCGCTCTGCTACGTCTACATCGCCTGGTATGGGCTCAAGATGCGGCCCCCCGCGTTGTACGCGGCGGTGGAGGTCTGACCGCGCCGGGGCGGGCCAGATCGCGTGGTATAAACCGCGGGCTTTGCGAAGCGATGCGCTGAAAAAGGGGATCAACCGCGCTCCGGCGCGGGCCATGCTGAAGGCGACCGGGCTCTCGGACGCCGATCTCGACAAGCCGCTCATCGCGGTCGCCAACACCTGGACCGACGCGACGCCGTGCAACCTGCACCTGCGGGAGCTCGGGGCCAAGGTCAAGGAAGGGATCCGCGCCGCCGGCGGCACGCCGATCGAGTTCAACACGATCGTCGTCTCCGACGGAATCAGCATGGGGACGGAGGGGATGCGGGCCTCACTGATCTCGCGCGAGGTGATCGCCGACTCGATCGAGCTTGCGGTGCGCGGCGCCATGTGCGACGGCGTCATCGCGCTGTCCGGCTGCGACAAGACCATCCCCGGAACCATGATGGCGCTGGCCCGCCTGGACCGACCGGGTCTGATGCTGTACGGCGGGACGATCATGCCGGGCCGTTTTCACGACAAGGACGTCACCATCCAAGACGTGTTCGAGGCCGTCGGGGCCTGCGCCGCCGGGCGCATCAGCGAGAGCGAGCTGCGCGCGCTCGAGGACGTCGCCTGCCCGGGCGCGGGCGCCTGCGGCGGCCAGTACACCGCGAACACCATGTCGATGGCGGGCGAGATGCTGGGCATCTCACCGATGGGCCTCAACGACATCCCGGCTGTCGACGCGCGGAAGGAAGCGGCCGCGGTTCGAGCCGGCAAGATCGTCATGCGCCTCGTCACCGAGGATCTGCGCCCCAGCAAGATCCTCACCCGCGCCGCGTTCGAGAATGCCATCACGGCCGTCGCCGCGACTGCGGGATCCACCAACGCCGTGCTGCACCTCATGGCGCTCGCCCACGAGGCGGGCATCGCGCTCACGCTGGAGGACTTCGACGAGATCTCGGCCCGCACGCCCACGCTGGCCGACCTCAAGCCGGGCGGACGGTTCATGGCGACCGATTTCGAACGCGCGGGCGGCGTCCGGTTGGTCGCGCGTCGGCTGCTGGAGGCGGGACTCCTCAAGGACAGCCCGACGGTCAGCGGCGCCGGCATCATTGAAGAAGTGGAGTCGGCCATGGAGACCGCCGGGCAAGAGGTCGTTCGATCCCTCGACAATCCGGTGAGCCCGCGCGGTGGCTTCGCGATCGTGCGCGGAACGCTCTCGCCCGAAGGGGCGGTCGTCAAGCTGGCCGGCCACGCGCGCCGCAAGCACACCGGACCCGCGCGGGTGTTCGACTCCGAAGAGGATTGCTTCGCCGCCGTCCAGCGCCGCGAGATCAAGGCGGGCGACGTGGTCGTCATCCGCTACGAGGGCCCCAAGGGCGGTCCCGGGATGCGCGAGATGCTGGGGGTGACGGGCGCGCTGGTCGGCCAGAAGCTCGGCGACAGCGTCGTGCTCATCACCGACGGGCGTTTCTCCGGCGCGACCCACGGCTTCATGGTCGGCCACGTCGCGCCCGAGGCACAGGTCGGCGGTCCCATCGCGTTCGTCAAAGACGGCGATCTCATCACCCTCGACGTCGACGCGCGCCGCCTGGACGTGGCGGCCGATCTGGAATCGCGCAAGGCCGGCTGGAAGGCACCGGCGTGGCGCTTTCAGACCGGCGTGATGGCGAAGTACGCCGGCTCGGTTACGTCGGCCGCGCGGGGCGCCGTGACGCTGCCGGTTCTTCCCTGAGCGCTGAGGTCGGGCCGGTCAGCGCGCAGGCGTCGGGAGACCGGCGGCGGCGCCGTTGGCGGCGACGATCAGCAGGGTGAGCCCCACCGCCAGCGCAAGATAGGTCGCCAGCACGGGAGGATCGCCCACCGGCGGTGACCCGGTCTTGCCGGCCGCGCGGAAGGTCGCGCCGATCGCCAACAGGAACAGCATGCCGTCGACGCCCGACAGCGCGAGCACCCACAGCACGCCGGCGGTCAGGGCGCGCTGCCCGCGCGACAGGGCCGCGAACCCGCGCCCGCCGTCGAGCTGCCAGACGGGGATCAGGTTGAAGAGGTTGATCCAGGCGCCCACGCGCGCGATCGTGAGCAGCAGCGGGCTACCCGTCGCCGAGCCCAGCGCCAGGAAGACGACGGCCGCGGCCGCGCCCCAGATGGGACCCGCCAGTCCGACGCGCGCGTCCTCGCCGACGGTGGCGGGGTGCTGCTTGAGTCGCACGAAGGCGCCGAAGCCCGGGATGAACATCGGTGCGGTGGCCGCGATCCCGTAGCGCCGCAACCAGGCGACGTGCCCCATCTCGTGGACATAGATCGATGCGATCAATCCAAGCGCGAACCGCCAGCCGTACAGCATCGTGTAGACGCCGAGCGCGATCGCCATCGAGAGGAAGGTCTTGGCCTGCGCCAGACCGACCAGCAGCAGCTTCCCCTTGCCGAGGATCAGCAGGATGATCCATTTGAACTTCGCGACGAGGACGCCCAGCGCGCCCAGGCTGGCGAGGCCCTTGGAGCGACCGGACCCGGCAGGCTTGGGCCGGGCGCCGTCCGACGCGGCCGGCAACCGCGCGCTGCCGGCTTGCACCTTGGCGAGGACACGCGCGTGCTGCGTCGACCCGACCGGAAGCAAATCCAGGACCTGACGCCAGGCGTGGAGCGCGCCGGCCAGATCGCCCGCGTTTTCTGCGCCCTCGGCCTCTGCGGCCAGCTTCTTCAGCTCCTCGGCGTGAACCAACCGACCGCAACTCGGGCACGCGAGCAAAGCCGGAGAGACCTGCGCGCTACACTCCGCGCAGACGCGCGGGGAGACCAGGGCGCCGGCGATCGTCACGGGATCGCGGGCGGCGGAAGCGCGCCACCGGGCGCCGCCGCCACGGCCGGGGGCGCCGCGCTGCCGAAACGAAACGGCCCCGACAGCGGCACGCGCCGGTTGATCTTCCACGCCTCGTAGAGCGCGATACCGATGATCAGGATCCCCATGAAGTTGCTGGCGCCGCCCAAGAATGGCGACGCGAATGCCAGCCCGAATATTAGCAGGACGGCAAAGACGAGGCCGCCGGCGCCGCCCGTGGGCTTGGCGCCCTCGCGATCCGAGGCTTCTCCGAGGGGGGCAAGCGGGGATCGTCTGGATCGTTCGGATCGTCCGGACGAATCCGTGTCGGACCCGCCGGCCGTGGCCGATTGCGCGGATCTGGTGGCCTCGGATTCGGCGAGCCCCTTGACGACCAGCGGGACATAGCTGGCGGTGATCGAAACGTACGTGAGCACCATGGCGAGTGTCTGGTAGCGCCAACCGCCTAGACCCTGGGCCCCTTTGCGCACCGCTCTGCCGACCAAGAGCCCGATGCCGATCGCGAGGAGGCCGAACTCGTGGTTGGTGATCTTGACGATCGCGAACCAGGCGATCGTGCCCAGCACCGCCGCGCCGGCCCCGAACAGCAGCCCGCGCGGCAGCGAGCCGCCGCCCCGCTTCGATCCCGACAGGACGCCCGCACAGGGGCGGCAGATGATGTTTTGCGCGATCTCGAAGTACTCGCCCTCGATCGGCCGCTTGCAGAGGCGGCAGGTGCGGGCTTCGTCCGGCGTCGCGAGGTCGACCTTGTCGAACTGCAACCCCGCGTCCTCGCCGTCGCCGTCGCCCATTTTGGGGCAGCTTAATCCCGCGGGCCATCGGTTGGGAACCGACTGAAGGATTCCCACAGCGCCTTCACCAGCGGCGAGCCCAGCTTCTTTCGCTGCGCGCAAACGCCGACCCGAAATTCGCCCAGCGCGGCGTGGCCGTCGTCGTCGGCGTCGAGCACCCGCACCTTGGACGAAAGCGGGCTCTCTTCGAGGACGATGCGTGGGACGATCCCGACGCCGCAGCCCAGGCTGACCAGTGCCAGGATCGCCTCACTTCCCGCGATCTCGCCATAGACCTGGGGCGTGACGCGCCGGCTGCGGAACCAGCGGTCGGCGCTCTGCCGCGCCTGACCGGACGACGGCAGCACCAGCGGAAGCTCGGCCCAGGGGATCGGGCGGCGGTGGCAGAGGCGCTCGACCTCGCAGGCGGCGCGCGGCGCCGCGAACACGAGCGGTGTGTGCAGCAACACCCGCGCGACCAGCGCCCGCGGCACCCTCTGCGGAATGGCGGCCACGCTCACGTCGACGTGCCCCTCCGCGAGGCGCTCCAGGGCGTCGGCGGCGTACCCGGTCTCGAGCTGGATGTGGATGTCGGGGTGGCGCTGGCGGAAGGCGCTGAGGAGCTCCGGGAGAAAAGTCTGGCAGGCGGTCACCGACGCAAAGAGGACGATGGTCCCCGACAGGGTCTCGCGCCGCCCTTGCAGATCGCGCTTGAGGCCGTCCCAGCGCTCGAGGGTCTCGCGCGCGTGTGCCGCGAAGCGGGTGCCCTCGGGCGTCAGCCGTACCGAGCGCCGATCCCGCTCGAAGAGCGGCCACCCGGCCTCGCGCTCGAGGCGCTGGATGCCGCGCGACAGGGCCGACGGGCTGACGTGGCAGTCGCGGCTGGTGCGCAGGAAGTGCAACGTCCGCGAAAGGTGCACGAAGAGCCGGAGCGCGTCGTAGTCCATGACCGCGGGGTCAGTATTGCAGAAAACGCAACAGTGAGTTGCGATTAATTCATTTTACGCAATTAACGGGATCCGCTACCTTGTCCCTTCAATCTGGAGGTTCCCATGAGCTTTTCGTCCAAGATCTTCGGCATCGACACGGTGAAGATGAGCGATCGCAGCGAGCAGATCGTCAAAGGGGGACGTCACCTCTTTCCGCTGCTCCCCAAGGCGTTCGCGGGCGTCAAGCAGATCGGTGTCATCGGCTGGGGATCGCAGGGACCCGCGCAGGCGCAGAACCTGCGCGATTCGCTGGAGGGCACCGGCATCAAGGTCAAGATCGGCCTGCGCGGCGGATCGACCTCGATGGACGACGCGCGCAAGGCGGGCTTCACCGAAGAAAACGGCACGCTGGGCGAGATGTTCGCGGTCATCAAGGAATCGGACATCGCGCTCCTGCTGATCGCGGATGGCGCTCAGGGAGAGCTCTTCCCGCGCGTCTTCGAGAGCCTGCGTCCCGGGGCCACCTTGGGCCTGTCGCACGGCTTTCTGCTGGGGCATCTCAAGAACGTGGGCGCGAAGTTCCCCGCCAACATCAACGTGATCGCGGTCTGCCCGAAGGGAATGGGACCGTCGGTTCGGCGCCTCTACGTGCAGGGCAAAGAGGTCAACGGCGCGGGCATCAACGCCAGCTTCGCGGTGGAGCAGGACATCGACGGGCGCGCGACCGACTACGCGCTCGGCTGGTCGGTGGCGCTCGGATCGCCCTACACCTTCCAGACCACGCTCGAGTCCGAGTACAAGTCCGACATCTACGGCGAGCGCGGCATCCTGCTGGGCGCCGTGCACGGGATCATCGAGAGCCTCTACCGGCGCTTCGTCGCGCAGGGGATGAGCAAGGAGGCGGCGTTCCTGAATTCGGCCGAGTCGATCACCGGGCCGATCTCGAAGACCATCTCCAAGCGCGGCATCCGCGCGGTCTACGAGGGGCTGGACGCGGCCGGCAAGGCGGAGTTCGAGAAGGCTTACACGGCGGCCTATCCGCCGGCCAAAGAGGTGCTGGCCGAGATCTACGACGAGGTGTCGAGCGGCAACGAGATCCGCGGCGTGGTGCTGGCCGGCGAGCGGCTCAAGAAGCACCCGATGGGCAAGATCGACGGCACCGAGACCTGGAAGGTCGGCGCCACCGTCCGCGCCAAGCGCGACGAGGCGAAGATCCCCGTGCACCCGTTCACGGCGGGCGTCTACATCGCGACGATGATGGCGCAGATCGACGTGCTCCTCGAGAAGGGTCACCCGTACTCGGAGGCGGCCAATGAGTCGGTGATCGAGTCGGTCGACTCGCTCAACCCGTACATGCACGCGCGCGGCGTCGCCTACATGGTGGACAACTGTTCGACGACCGCGCGCCTCGGCTCGCGGAAGTGGGCCCCGCGGTTCGACTACCTGCTCACGCAAGTGGCGTACGTGAACGTCGACGACAATCGCAAGGGCGACGCGGCGCTGGTGGACGCCTTCAAGAAGAACATCATCCACGACGTGCTGGCGGTTTGCGCCGAGCTACGACCCAGCGTCGACATCTCGGTGTCGTAGCTCGAAATTTCGTCGTGCGGAGGTGGCGCCCCGTCGCGTTATCGTCGACGGGGCACGCCACCAATGTGACGGTGGGCCGTCGATCCGAGCCAGCGCCCACTGACAATGTCTCGGGCGTGTTTCGGACCGGCGAACCGCTGGTTAAACTTCACGCATAAGGTTGCGCAGCGACGATCCCACCCTCAATATTCTGGCGACCGGGCCGATGAACGGCTCGACGCGGTAGAGGTGAAAACCAAAAGCGTCCAAAAGACAAAAAGAAAGGCAGAGCGGTTAGATCATGAAGAGCGTGGTGACGGGGTTGATGATGTTGGCGGGGGCGGTGGTTCGGCAGAAGGGACAGGGGTTCGACGATTTCGGGTGGCGGCGGGAGGTGCAGCGGGCGCGCGAAGCGCAGCAGGTCGAAGCGGCGACGCCGCAGGGACCCGCGGGTGTCGACGACGACACGGCGGTGATCGTGGTCGCCGGGCTGCCGAGCGGGACGGCCGGGGCACCGGACGGCGCCCTGGTCAGCGTCAGCATCGAGGACACGGACGCGGCCGTCGCACCCGGTGACTGGGGCGTCGCCTGCGAACGCACGCAGGGGAACCGGTTGGTATTCGATCGCGGGTCGGTGCGGGACCTCGGCGGCGCGACGCTGTTTCGCTGGGCGCCGGTGGAGGGCGCGGCGCCACAGGCCGACGGCGTCATTTACACGGGCGTCGCCGATTGCCGGGAAAAGAGCGTCGAGGCCAGCTGGCCGGGCAAGCGGCGGGAGACCCGCTCCGGCACCTGCGGGCGATATCTGGTCGACGCGGTTTGTTCGGCGCGCAGCGCGGTCAAGGTCCCCAGGCCTGAGCAGCGGGACCGCGCCGGCCGGCCGAGGACCGACGCTCCGCACGCCAGCGCGACGCCTTAGGATTCGCGTCCGGGAAAAAGCTGGGAACCGTTTTCCGCGGTTGCCGGCTTGAGCGCCGCCACCGTCCTGGGAGTATCCTCCTGCGCATGACGGACTTGGTCCTCACCTTGCTGGGGCCGGATCGACCCGGAATCGTCGAGCTGGTGGCGGGAGTGATTTCCGCGCACGGTGGCAATTGGCTGGAAAGCCGGATGAGCCATCTGGCCGGGAAGTTCGCGGGGATCTTGCGGGCCGAGCTGCCGCCCGACCGGGTCGCCGCCGCGCTGGTGGCCCTGGCGGCGCTCGAGACCCGCGGTCTCAAGGTAACCGCCGAGACGGCGGCGCCGTTGGACGTCCCGCCCACCGAACGGAGAATGGAATTCGAGCTGGTGGGGCTCGATCGGCCGGGGATCGTGCGCGAGATATCGCAGCTCCTCGCCGCCAACGGCGTCAACGTCGAAGATCTGGTCACCAACCGCACCAGCGCCCCGATGTCGGCCGAGATGCTGTTCGAGGCGCGGGCCCACGTGCGCGTTCCGTCGACCACCGACGTGGCGCGGCTGCGCGCCGATCTGGAGCGTCTGGCCAGCGATCTGGTGGTCGAGGTCAAGCTGACGGTCCTCGAGCCCGACGGGCGTCGGCGCTGAGTGCCGCCCAGATTATTTCAGCGCGAGGGTCTGCGTCTCGCCGGGCTTGAGCTCGAGGACCTTGGCGGTGACCTTCTCCTTCTTGAGGGCCGCGCGGAGCTCGTCGGGCGTGCCGGCCAGCGCGGGGAAGGTCCCGAAGTGCATCGGGACGACGGTCTTGACCTTGAGCATCTTGGTCGCCAGCGCGGCGCCCGCGGGATCCATGGTGAAGTGGCCGCCGATCGGGAGCAGCGCGATCGTCGGGTGATAGCGCTCCGCGATCAGCGACATGCCCGAGAAAACGTCGGTGTCGCCCGCGTGGTAGATGGTCGGCCCCTTCGCGATCTCGATCACGAAGCCCAGCGCCGGTCCGCTGTACTTGGGACCGGACTTGTCCTGCCCGTACCCGCCCGAATGCAGCGCTTCGACGACGTGGATGGTGGCATCCTTGACCGTGATCGTGCCGCCCATATTCATCCCCTCGGAGTTTTGCGCGCCGATCAGGCTGGCCAGCTCGTACGAGGTGATGACCTTGGCGCCGGTCTTCTTGGCCAGCTCTGCGGTGTTGCCGACGTGATCGAAATGGCCGTGGGTGACCAGGATGGCGTCGAGCGCCTTCGGATGATCGATCTTCGGCGCGCTGGGATTGTCGAACCAGGGATCGATCGCGATCGTTGCGCCGGCCGGGGTGGTGATGACGAAGGCCGCATGTCCCCACCAGGTGGCGGTGGTTCCGGTGGCCGCCGGGGTGGCGCCCACCGGAGAAGGCGCGGCCGGCTTGGCGGCGGCCGGCGAGGTCGCGGTCTTTTCGTTTGCGGCGCGCGCATTCGTGGAGAGCACGAACGCAAACGGCACGAAGGCAAACGGCACGAAGGCAAACCGAACGACGGCACAGATCGAAACGCAGAGCTTGTTCATGAGATCTCCTGGCGCTGGGTGCTTGGCGGGCGCCAATGTAGTCCATCGCCACGTCGCTGGGACGCGAATTGGTACCCGGGGCGGAATCAAGAAAGTCGCGGCTTGACAGCGCAGGATCCGTCGATTATTGCCGCGGGGTCGCCGAAAGCCGCGGCGGGGAACGGACAGGCGGAAAGGACGTCATGAAGGCCATCGTTTCGGTTCGTGAGGCGGTCAAGAACTACACCCTGGGCAACGTCGTCGTCCCCGCCTTGCGGGGCGTGACGTTGGATGTCGTCGAGGGCGATTTCCTCGCCATTGCCGGCCCGTCGGGCAGCGGCAAGACCACGCTCCTCAACCTAATCGGCTGCGTCGACACGCCCACATCGGGAAGTGTGGAGGTCGCGGGCAAGGACACCCGGCAACTCTCCGAGCGCGAGCTCACCAGCCTGCGCCTGCATACGATCGGGTTCATCTTCCAGAGCTTCAACCTGGTCTCGGTGTTGACGGTGTTCCAGAACATCGAGCTGCCGTTGCTGTTGCAACGCAAGCTGACCGGCCCCGAACGCGCCCAGCGGGTTTCAGCCCTGCTCGAGCGGGTGGGATTGCGCGAATACGGGACCCACCGCCCCAGCGAGCTGTCGGGTGGGCAGCGGCAACGGGTCGCCATCGCGCGCGCGCTGGTGGCGCGGCCGCAGCTGGTGCTCGCCGACGAGCCGACGGCGAACCTCGATTCGGTGACCGGCGCGCACATCCTGGATCTGATGCGGGAGCTGAACCGGACCGAGAAGACCACCTTCATTTTCTCGACCCACGACCAGAGCGTGATGGCCCACGCCAACGCCGTGGTGCGGCTGGCCGACGGCAAGCTCGTCGATCGGGTGACCCCGGCGCAGGCGGCGGCCGAGACGGGGCTTCCGGCGTGAGGGCCTGGCTTGCCACCCTGGGCGTGGTGGCGCAGATGGCGTTCCGGAACCTGTTCGCCAGCCGCCTCAAGACCATCATCGTGGGTGGCATCATCTTTTTCGGCGGCCTGCTGGTCGTGGCGGGCAATTCGTTGCTCGACAGCCTGGTGGCCTCGATGAGCCGCAGCGTGATCGGCAGCGTGGCCGGCCACATCCAGGTCTACAACGCCAAGTCCAAGGACACGCTCGAGGTGATGGGGCGGATGATGATGGGCGATCCGGATCTCTCCCAGCTCGACGACTTCGCGAAGGTGCGGGCCTCGCTGCTCAAGGTCGAGAACGTCAAGTCGGTGGTGCCGATGGGGATCAGCGGGGCGCTGGTGACCTCGGGCAACACCATCGATCTGGCTCTCGAGAAGCTGCGCAACGCCGTCAACGCGCGCCACGACGCCAAGACCGATGGGCAGCGGGCAGAGGCCGCGACGCGGGTGGCGAGCGAGAAGGGGCACGTCCGCCAGATCGTCTCGGTGCTGCAGGGGGATCTCAAGAACGCCAAGGCGGTGCTCGACGAACGGACCATCGATCCGGCCGACGTCGCCGCGGTCAACCGCGCGGCCTCGGATGGGTTCTGGCAGAATTTCGACAAGGAGCCCTTCGAGGCGCTCGAGTTTCTCGAAAACCGGATCGCGAGCCAGGCGGCCGACGCCGATCTGCTGTTCCTCAACTACATCGGCACCGATTTCCAGGCCTTCCAGAAGTCTTTCGATCGCATGAAGATCGTCGAAGGGACGATGGTGCCGGCCGGCAAGCGCGGCTTCCTGTTCGCCAAGCACGTCTACGAGGAGCAGCTCAAGCTCAAGGCGGCGCGCCGGCTCGACCAGATCAAGGAGGGGACGGAGAACGAGGGTGAGACCATCGCGACCGACCCCGATCTGAAGCGGATGGTGCGCGAGAACGTGTCGCAGGTGCGCGAGATCCTGCTCCAGCTCGACGCGGCCAAGACCGTAGACTTCCGCGCCAAGTTGCAGCGCGAGCTGCCGAGCCAGGAGACGGACGTCGGCAAGCTGCTGGCGGCGTTCTTCCAGACCGACGACCAGAACTTCCGCGGTCGTTACGATTTCTTCTACAAGGAGCTGGCGCCGTCGCTGGAGCTCTATCGCGTACGCATCGGCGACGTGCTGACCATCAAGGCCTTCACCCGTTCCGGGTACGTGCAGTCGGTCAACGTCCCCGTCTACGGCACCTTCGAGTTTCAGGGGCTCGAGAAGTCGACGCTGGCGGGCGCGCTCAACCTGATGGACATGGTTTCGTTCCGCGAGCTCTATGGGTTCATGAGCGGCGAGAAGCTGGCCGAGATCCAGGCGCTGCAAAAGGCGGCCGGGGCCCGCGAGGTGAGCCGCGAGAATGCCGAGGCGGAGCTGTTCGGCAGCAAGGCAGAGGAGACCGGGCAGCCGCCGATCGCGCGGACGGAGCCCGGCTCCGCCGGGCGGAGTCCATCGCGGGGGGGCGCGGGGACCCTCTCAGGGTCCCCGAGAAGGATCGAGGCGACGACCACGCCGGGCGTGGCACCCGTCATGCACGATCTGGGCGAGTCGCTGGGCGGCAAGCTCCAGCGTGAGGAGGCCAGGAGCCGCGTCTTCCCCTCCGACGAAGTAGAGCGGGGCGTGGTGCTCAACGCCGCCGTCATTCTGAAGAATCCCAAGAAGATCAAGGAGACCATCGTCGCGATCGAAGCGCAGGGGAAGCAGGACGGCCTCACCCTCAAGGCGATCGACTGGCAATCCGCCGCCGGCCTGATCGGCCAGTTCGTCAACGTCATCCGGATCGTGCTCTACGTCGCGATCCTGATCATCTTCCTCATCGCGCTGGTCATCATCAACAACGCGCTGGTCATGGCCACGCTCGAGCGGGTCAAGGAGATCGGCACCCTGCGCGCGATCGGGGCGCAGCGGCGTTTCATCCTGGCGATGCTGGTGGTCGAATCGATCGTCGTCGGGTTCATCTTCGGCGGACTGGGCGCTGGCCTCGGCGTGCTGCTCGTGAGCGTGGTGGGCAAGATCGGCATCCCGGCCAAGTCCGACGTCTGGTTTTTCTTCTTCTCGGGGCCGCGCCTCTATCCCTTCATCGGCACCAGCAACATCATCGCGGCGTTCGCGATCGTGCTGCTGGTGAGCGCCTTCTCCAGCTTCTACCCGGCATGGATCGCCATGCGGGTCACGCCCCGTCAGGCCATGCAGGAGGAGGAGTAGCCAATGTCCACGTCCAAGCTGTTCGTCGATCTCACGATCGCCTTCCGCAACCTCGTCCAGCACCGTCGCCGCACGCTGTTCCTGGGCGCGGCGATCGCGGCGGTGACCGCGCTGCTGGTGCTGCTCAACGGCCTGTCCACCGGTGTGCGCGAGACGATGATCGACACCGCCACGACGCTGTCGACGGGGCACGTCAACGTCGGCGGGTTCTACAAGGTGACCGCGGGGCAAGCCGCGCCGGTGGTGACCGACTACAAGAAGGTGCTGGCGGTCGTCCAGAAGACTGTCCCCGAGATGGAGTTCGCCGTTCAGCGCGGGCGCGGCTGGGCCAAGCTGGTCTCCGACACCGGATCGATGCAGGCCGGCATCACCGGCATCGACATCCGGAGCGAGCCCAAGTTCTCCTCGGTGCTGCAGCTCGAGAGCGGCAAGCTAGACGATCTGGCGCAGCCGGGAACGATCCTGCTCTTCGACAACCAGGCGGAGAAGCTGGGCGTCAAGGTCGGCGACGCGCTCACGATCTCGGCGCCGACCACCCGCGGCACCAACAACACGATCGACGTGCGCGTCGTGGCGATCGCCCACAGCCTGGGGCTGCTCAGCACCTGGAACTGCTTCATCCCGATCGAGAGCCTGCGCGCGCTCTACCAGATCAATCAGGACTCGACGGGCGTCATCCAGATCATGCTCAATCGGAAGGACTTCGACCACATCCCAGCGATCGCGGCTCGCCTGCGGCAGGCCCTCGATCAGGCGGGCTACCGGATCATGGAGCCCGACCCGCGCGCCTTCTGGATGAAGTTCCAGTCGGTCTCGCGGGAGGATTGGACCGGGCAGAAGCTCGACGTCACCAACTGGGAGGACGAAATCTCATTCATGACCTGGACGCTCAAGGCCCTGCAGGGGATGTCTGTGGTGCTGATCGCCATCCTGGTCGCGATCATCATCATCGGCATCATGAACACCATGTGGATCGCGATCCGGGAGCGGACGCGTGAGATCGGGACCCTGCGCGCCATCGGGATGCACCGCCGCGAGGTGCTGTGGATGTTTCTGCTCGAGTCGCTCATGCTCGGCCTCGGGGCCACCATCGGCGGCGTGCTGGCGGGCGCCGCGATCGCCGCCGGCCTCAACGCGGCCCACGTCCCCGTGCCGACCGGGCTCCAATTCTTCTTGATGTCCCCGCACCTGCACCTGTCGGTACACGGATCGCTGATGGTCCGGTCGGTCGTGCTCATCACCTTCATCACCGGCCTGGCGGCCTTCTACCCGTCGCTCAAGGCGGCGCGCCTGCGGCCTGTCGTCGCGATGTCCCACTTCGGATGAACCCATGAAAAAGCAAACCATCGCCGCACTGCTCGCCGCCATCGCGCTGAACCTGCTCCCGGGTCCCGCACCCATCCGCCGGGCGCAGGCCGCCCTCACTTCGGCCCAGTTGGTGGAGTTGCTGAAGCTGGTCGACGATCGGCAGAAGAACAACGGCGACTGGCGCGCCGCCGCCTACCTGGAACAGAAGGAGAAAGACAAGGTCGACACCGTTTACGAGACGGAATACTTCCGGCGGTCGTCCGATCAGAAGTTCATGATCCTCTTCACCAAGCCGAAATCGTCGGCCGGGCAGGGGTATTTGCGCATCGATAAGAACCTCTGGTTCTACGATCCGTCGGTCGGCAAGTGGGAGCGGCGCACCGAGCGCGAGCGGATTGGCGGCACCAACTCGCGCCGGTCGGACTTCGACGAATCGCGGCTGGCCGAGGAGTACGATCCCTCCGACGAAGGCGAGGAGAAGCTCGGGGCCTACACCGCCCAGAAGCTCATGCTCAAAGGAAAGCCTGGCCAGGATCTGGCGTTCCCCGTGATCCGCATCTGGATCGACAAGGAGAACAGGAACGTTCTCAAGCGCCAGGAGTACGCGCTGTCGGGGCGTCTGCTGCGGACGTCGTACTACCCCAAGTGGAAGAAGATCTACAGCCCGTCCAAGAAGGGCGACACCTGGTACCCGGAGGAGATCCGCTTCTACGACGAGGTCGAGAAGGCCAACCAGACGCTGGTGATGATCAAATCGGTCGATCCCAATCCGTTGCCGCAGAACCTTTTCACGAAAGCCTGGCTCGAGAGCAAGAGCAGGTGAGGCGGCTTCGCCGCAGCGTGCTGGTGGGGGCCCTCCTGCTCGCGCCGTGCGCCTCGTCGGCCTGGGGACAGGCCGGTGGGGATCGTCCGAGCGAGCAAGACATGTTCGGGGGTGCCAGCACGCCCGCCGCGCCGACGGCCCCCCAACCCGTGCCGGCATCCGCGGCGCCGCCTTCCGTCCCCGCGCCTCCGGCGGCCGCTCCCGCCGCCGCCGCCGCGGGTGGCGGCACCACGCGCGATCAGGACATCCTCGGGACCGGCGACTCCAAATTTCTCGCCGACTACGTGGCGCCCGAGAACCCGCTCCAGATCGGCGGTCAGCTCTATCTGCGCGCGCAGTCGACCGCCCCGGCGCACCAATATCCAAGCGCCTGGTCGATGGCGGCGCCCAGCCTGCTCGACGTCTATCTGGATGCCCGTCCCAACCCGCGCGTGCGCGCCTTCATTCTCGGCCGGATGGCCTACGACCCGACGCTCCTTCCGAACGGAACCTCGAATGGTCTCGGCACCAGCACCGGCGGCGCACTGGCCGGCGGGAATCCCACCGGCTTTTCGACCTTCAGCAACACACGCGGACCGACATCCCTCCTCGATCAGATGTGGATCCGCTTCGACATCCTCGAGCATGTGTTCGTCACGGCCGGCAAGCAGCACGTGCGCTGGGGTACTGGACACTTTTGGCAGCCGACCGATTACCTCCACCCGATTCGGCGCAACCCCCTGGACGTCTTTGATGCGCGCGCCGGCACGACCATGCTCAAGCTGAATATTCCCTGGGAGGAGAAGGGGTGGAACTTCTACGGGTTCGCCATTGCCGAGGATCCCAACGCGACGACGCCGACGCTCCGCCAGGTTGCGGGGGCTTTTCGGGCAGAGGTGGTGTTGGCCGGCATCGAGCTCGGGGTGGACACCTACTTGCGCCGCGACCAGAAGGCCCGCTACGGATTCGACGCCTCCACGGGAATTGGCGATTTCGACGTCTATGCCGATGTCGGCGTGCGTCCCGGCGACGATTTTTATCACTACGATCCGGACCAGCAGGTCTTGGGCGTCTTTACGGGGTACGAGACTCAGGTCGTCGGTGGAATCACCTACTCGCGCAAGTACAACGACAACGATGCGTGGACGGTTGGCGCCGAGTACTTCTACAACCATCCCGGCTATTCGAGCCCCTCGACCTATCCGCAGGCAATTCAGGCGGTGTTCGACAACCTGAAAAGCTCGAACCCCGATCCGATGCTGCAGCTCAACCCGTTCGCGCCGCTTCCGTTCTTCTACTTGGGCCAGCAGTACGGCGCCGTCTATCTGTCGTTGCCGGCCCCCTACTCATGGAACTACACGACCTTCACACTCTCGACGCTGGGGAATCTCTCGGACCGGTCGTTCATCACCCGACTCGACTACTCCGTCACGCTGCTCACCCACCTCTCGTTCGAGGCGTTTGCGGGGGTGCACTACGGCCACATCGGTGGCGAGTTCCGTCTCGAGCTGCCGCCGGGACTGGCCAGCGAGATCGCTGCGTCGGCCCCCACTGCCGTCTTGAACGACTACCCGGTCGTCGATCTGGGCGCGGCGCTCCGCCTCAAGATCTGAAACCGGCTCAGAGCGATTTCTTTGGTCGCGGGATCTGGTAGGTGTCCAGCTTCGAGACGAAGGTCCGGCGCGGCATGCCGAGCAGCTTCGCGGCCCGGCTCTGGTTGCCGGCGCAGGCCGCCAGTGCCGTCATGATGCGGTCACGCTCCGTCGGCGCCGCCAGCTCCTGGGTCTCGACCCGCGGGGGCGGCGTGCCGTTCGAGGCCGCCGTGGGCATGAGCTTGTCGAGCGGCAGATGCTCTTCCCCGATGACCGGCCCCGCGCAGAGCAGCACCGCGCGTTCGGCCATGTTCTTCAGCTCGCGGATGTTTCCCGGCCAGGCATAGGACTCGAGCAGCGTGATGATCGTCGACGGAACGATCGGTGGCGAGCGCCCGAGGTCGCGGCAGATCTGCCGGACGAACGTCTCGGCCAGATGCCGAATCTCGCCGACGCGCGCGCGCAACGGCGGGATGGTCAGCGTGATCCCGTTCAGCCGAAAGTAGAGATCCTGGCGGAACGCACCGCGCGTCACCTCGGCCTCGAGCTCGCGGTTGGTCGCCGCGATGAACCGGACGTCGATGTGTCGCGGGCGAACGCTTCCGAGGCGGGTCACTTGCCGGGTCTCGATGACCCGCAGGAGCTTCGCCTGCGTGGCGAGCGGCAGCTCGCCCACCTCGTCGAGGAACAGGGTGCCCGAGGCCGCCGTTTCGAGTAGGCCGGGCTTGGCCTGGACCGCGCCGGTGAAGGCGCCCCGTTCGTGGCCGAACAGCTCGCTCTCCAGCAGCGTCTCGGACAGCGCCGCGCAGTTGAGGCAGACGTAGGGTCCCTCGCGGCGCGGCGAGGCGCGGTGGACGGCCTCGGCGAGCAACTCTTTCCCCACGCCGGTCTCGCCGGTGATGAGGACGTTTATCGTTCCGGCGGCGGCGCGCTCGGCCAGCGCATGGACCCGCTGCATCGCCTCGCCGCCGTGGAAGCCCCCGTCCGGCAACGGCACCCCTTCATCCCGCAGGGTCTCGGGCCGCATCACCTCCGCCGTCGTGGTCCGGCGCTGCACGATCAGCACCGTGGAACCGATCTGGACCGTGTCGCCGATGCTGAGCGGCACCCGATCGCCCTGCGTGACCAGCTGTTCCTTGATGCGGGTTCCGTTCACGCTTCCCAGATCTTCGAGGGACATCTCGTCGCCGACGTGCAGACAGGCGTGCGCACGTGACGCCAGCGGATCATCGATACGTACCGCGTTGCTCTCGCCCCGGCCGATCGTCAGCGTTCCCGAGGCTGGGAGGTTGTACGTGGCGTAGGCGTCACGCCCGACGACCAGGAGGAAGGCGCCGACGGCCTCGCCCTCATCAGGCTGGGTCGCGACGATGGTGGTCCTTCCGCGCATCGTCTTGCGGGCCAGTATGTCGACCAGGACCCCATCTCGGCAAGTGTCCGTTGCACAACTTGTGCAACCCTGCGCAAGTTGTGCCACTGGCGCGACATATAATTTAATAATTACACAAGGTTACTCGTGGCACAGCCGTTGCCTTAGCAGAGGGCATGCAGACGGATGAAATGGCCTCGCGATACGAGAACGTGCTCTATGCCCGGGCGATGCGGCTTCTTCGCAGCCGATCGGACGCCCTGGACCTGGTGCAGGACACCTACGAGCGGGCGTTGCGCGGAAAGGCCAGCTTCGAGCCCGGGACCAACCTGCGGCACTGGCTCATGACGATCATGTACAACCTGTTCCTGGACCGCTGCCGGCGTCTCGGGCGGGAGCCGCGGGCGCTCTGCCTCGACGAGCACGAGATCGCGGGCCCCGAGCCCTACGTGCCGGAGCCCTGGGAGACCATCACCCAGGAGCAGATCAGCGCCGCGCTGGCGGGTCTCGAGCACCCGTTCCGCGAGGTCTACGAGATGCGCCTCATCGACAATTGCAGCTACGACGAGATCGCCGATCGCTTGACCATCCCCCGTTCAACCGTCGGCACCCGCCTGATGCGCGCCCGCCACAAGCTGCGACAGAAGCTCCTCAAACACGCCGTGTGTTAGGACCGACTAGAGCCTATCGCCGTCGGTGTCGTAGATAACGGCGGCCGGCAGGCCGAGCTCGCGCAGACCGGGCTCGATGGCCGCGCGATCGCCGACGATGACGATGCTGGCGGCGTCGGGATCGATGTAACGGACCGCGAGCGCGCGGAGATCGTCGGCGGTGGTTCGTTCGAGGGCCGCCGCGAAGCGGAGCGGCTCGTCGAGCGGGAGATCGTAAAGACCGATCTCGCCGAAGGTGGCCGCGATGCCTCCGGTGGTCGACAGCCCTTCGGCGACGCGCATGAGCAAGGTGGCGCGCGCCTTGGCGTGCTCTTCGGCGGTGGCGGGCCGCTCGCGCAGGCCGGCCAGCTCGGCGAGCATTTCGCGGACCGCCGGCGCGGTCGACTCGGCGAAGACCGCGGCGCGGGCCGCGAAGCTGCCGGGGTGGTGCAGGAATGCGAAGCTCGACGAGGCGCCGTAGGTGAAGCCGTTCTTCTCGCGCAGATTGAAGTTGAGTCGGCTGGTGAAGCTCCCGCCCAGGATCGCGTTCAACATCGCCAGCCCCGACCGGTCGACGGAGAGGCGATCGGTTCCCGGTGCGACCAGGCGGACGACGCTCTGGGGTGCCCCCGGCCGATCGACGATCACCAGGCGCGGGCGGGTCGGCCAGGGCGGCGGCGCGGGCGACGCGGGAATCGGCGCCGGTCTCCAGGCGGCCAAGACGCTGTCGAGGCGGGCGCGCAAGGTGGTCTCGTCGAAGTCGCCGGCGACCACCAGGAAGGCGTGGTTCGGACGCCAATGGCCGGCATGGAAACCACGGATATCGTCGAGGGTGAGGCGATCGATCGTGCGCTCGAGGCCCTCCGCCGGACGGCCATAGGGGTGATCGTCGCCGAACAACACACGATCGGAGACGACGCTCACCACGGCCTCGGGTTGATCGCGGCGCTGGGCGCAGGCGGTCCGGCGATCGCTCACCACGCGTTCCCAGTCTTCGGCCCCAAGGCGCGGGCGAATGAGGACGTCGGCGGCGATGTCCAGCGCTTCCGCGAACGTCTCGCGCGGCGCCTGCAGCGACAGCTGCGATCCGTCTCGACCGCTGCCGAGCCAGAGATCGGCACCCAGCCGTTCCAGCTCCTCGGCGATGCCGAGCGCGTCGCGCGCGCCCGCCCCTTCATCGAGCATCTCGGCGGTGAGCGACGCGAGGCCCGCCTTCTCCGGTGAATCGATGCCGGCGCCGCTGCGGATCATGAGCGCCGCCGAAACGATCGGCGCCACCTGGCGGGGGACCAGGACCACCTCGAGGCCATTTTCGAGGGCGAAGCGGGTCGCCTGTGGCGGAACGACTGTCGGCAGCGGCCCGACGATCGGTGCCGTCGCCATCGTGTCGGGCGTCGCGATCACGCGGCCACCGGCTCCGGCACCGTGCGCAGCGCCAGGCGCTTTCCGGCCATCGCGCGGGCGAAGGCGGCTCGGACCGACTCGCGGGTGGCCTGGGCGTAGCGGGCGAGATCGCGACCGACCCCGTCCGGATCGCCCAGCAGGTGCTGATAGTGGTTGAGGAGATCGGCCCGCGTCTGCAGATAGTCGAGGCCTTTGTAGAAATCGGCCAGGTGCGTGTTGCGGGCGCGTTCGAGCTCCGCTTCGGTCGGTCCCTCGGCGGCGAAGCGGACCAGCTCGGCGTCCACCGCGGCGCCGAGCTCATCGAGGTCGTGTCCCGGTTTGGCGGTCGCCCCGGCCTGGAAGAGACTTCCCAGGATCTGGGACCCCTGGTAGGCGAAGACGTCCTGCGCGATCCGCTGTTCGAACACCAGGGCCCGGTAGAGCCGGCTGGACTTTCCGCCGCCCAGCACATGCGCCGCCAGATCCAGGTCGGCGTCATCGGGCGCGAACAGCGCAGGGGCGTGCCAGGCCAGCCGCAGCCGCGGGAGCTGAACGCGATCGGTGAGGGTCATCTCGACATCGGCGTGCAGGCGCGGGTCGGGCGGTCGGGCGGCGCGCACCGGTGGGTCGCGTCGCGGCAGCCAGCCGAAATAGCGTTCGACCAGCGCGCGGCCGGCGGCGGCCTCGAAGTCGCCCGCGACGACCAGGCTGGCGTTCGAGGGCCGATAGAAACGATCGAAGAAGGCGCGGACGTCGGCGACCGTCGCCGCCTCCACGTCGGCATGCGAGCCGATCGTCGGCCAGTGGTAGGGATGGTCCGGGGGATACATCGCCTCCGAGATCGCCAGCTCGGCGCGGCCGTAGGGGCGGTTCTCGTAGGATTGCCGCCGTTCGTTCAGCACCACCTTGCGCTGCTTTTCCAGCTCCTCGTCGGTGATGACGTCGGGCAGGGTCGCCAGGCGATCGGCCTCCAGCCACAGGAACGTCTCCAGCAGGTTGCGCGGACCGATCTCGTAGTAGTTCGTCCGGTCGTTGCTGGTGGTCCCGTTGTTGTGCCCGCCCCAGGCCTCCATGATCGCGTCGAAGGCGGGATAAGGCGCGTTGCGCGACCCCATGAACATGAGGTGCTCGAACAAGTGCGCGAAGCCTGTCCGTCCGGGCGATTCGTCCTTGGAACCGACGTGGTACCATAGGTCGACCGCCACCAACGGGCTGGAGTGATCCGGGTGGAGGATCACCGTCAGACCGTTGGCCAGGGTGAACGTGTCGAACTGTATCTTGAGCATCGCCGGGGGGAAGGGGCGCCGACGAGACTCGAAATCGTCCCGCCTTTGGGCGCGGCATCATGGCACGAATCCATGCGGGCCCCCCAGCTAAAGCGCGGCGGGCGCGATCGGCGCACCGGCGTGGCCGCCCGGGTCTTCTGGGTTCGCCTGGTTGGTCTGGCCGCGCTCGGTGCCTTGACGGGATTTGCTCCCGCACTGGACGGCCAGGCGCGGGCCGACGGGGCCGTGCCGGGCTCGCTGGGAATCCTGCTGCCGACCGACAAGCCGCGGGAGATCCTGCTCAGCACCAACTTCGGGCTCATCATCTCGGACGACGGCGGCTCGACCTGGCTCTGGACCTGCGAGCAGCTCGCGACCTCGAAGGCGAACGCTTACGCGTTGGGTCCGCCCCCGACCGCGGCCGGGGGCCCGGGCGATAGGTTCTACGCGTTGTCGCCGCTGTCCGAGGTGGGGCTGGCTTTCTCCGACGACGGTACCTGCAGCTGGCAGAGCGCGGGTGGCATGCTCGTCGGTGAAGTCGTGACCGACTTCTTCGTGGATCCGAGCAACCCGGGGCGGGTGCTGGCGGCCGCGTCGGCCATCAACGACGCCGGCGACGTCGAGCCGGCGTCGCTGTACCAGTCGCTCGACGGGGGAACCACCTTCGATTCGACGCCCCTTTTCGTGGCGCCGGCCAACGCCCCCATCGTGGGTATCGAGATCGCGCGCAGCGATCCAAACGTCATCTACCTGGCCTACTACCTCACCCTCACGGTCGGGCGGGATCCGGTGCTGGTCCGCTCGTCCGACGGTGGGAAGAACTGGACCACGCTCGACGTGCAGGCCGCGCTGGGCCCCAACATGGTCCGGATCTTCGCCGTCGATCCAGCCGACCCCGATCTGGTCTACCTGCGGGTGATCGCCTCCGGAAGCGAGATCGTCGCGGTGACTCAGGACGGCGGGATGACCTTCGCGCAGCCGCTCACCATCCCGAACGGCGCGGCGACCGCCTTCGCGCGGCTCGCCAGCGGGACGGTGCTGGTCGGGGCGCGACTGAACTTTGCGGGCGACGGGGGCGGCGCGAGCGGCGCGGGTTACCGCTCGACCGACGGCGGCAAGAGCTTCGTCCCCTGGATTCTCAATCCCCAGCCGCACATCGTCGGTCTGGCCGAGCGCGTCTCTGGGCAGCAGGCGACGCTCTATCTATCGGGTGAAAACTACGTCGACGGCTGGGCAATCGCCAGCTCCACCGACGAGGGCGTGACGGTGACGCCCGTGATGAGCTACGATCAGGTGCGCGGCATCAAGGCTTGCGCGCAGCAGAGCTGCGCCAACACCTGCAACTACGAGGAGATGCAGGCGGTCTGGACCCCCGACGTCTGCACCGGCGCCCTGCTGGATGCCGGAACGGTCACGCCGCCACCGCCGCCGGCCGGCTCGGGTTGCCACTGCGGCGCCGCCGGTGGGGACGGCCCCGGGGATTCCCCGCTGCTGGCTTTCGCGCTGGCCTGCGCGCTCGCCTTTTGGGTCAAGCTCATGCGTCGCGGGTCCCGCCGTCGCGCCGGCTGAGAGGTGCGCGGGCGATCGGGTGGACGGTCACCGTCGGGGACGGCTCGACAGTCGCCGAACCGCGGTGTAGATTAACTTTTCTTTGTACACGGCGTTTCCGTACAAGGCTGGGCCCATAGCTCAGCGGTCAGAGCTGGCGGCTCATAACCGCCTGGTCCCTGGTTCGAATCCAGGTGGGCCCACTCTCGATTCGACGGGCACGTCGGCCCTTCCGGTCCATATGGAGGAACGCATTGCGCGACCAGCTTAAACGACTCGAAGAGCTACAAACCCACGACGCAAAAATTCAGGAGCTAGAGAACTCGCTCAAGGCCATCCCGCTGAAGTTGGCGGCGACACAGAACGACCTCGCCCGTGTCGAAGGCCTTCTAGGAACCGAGCGGCAGGCGCTGGCGGAAGCCGAGAAGTACTACGGCGAGCAGAAGGGCCTGCTCACCGACGACGAAGTTCAGGTGGCGGGCGCCAAGCACAAGCTCGCGCAGGCCAAGAACTCGAAGGAGTACATGGCCGCGCAACGTGAGATCGAACAGCGCCGAGAGGGGCTGACCTCGCGGGAGGGCGAGATCACCAAACTCAACGGTGCCGTCGACGCCAAGAAGAAGCTTCTGTCGGAACGCGCGAGTGACGTCGAGGCTCTCAAGGCCTCGATCGCCAAGGACGCCGAGGCCGCCAAGGTGCGCATGGACGAGATCGAAGCGCAGATCGCGACCTTGCGGGGGGAGCGCGACAAGTTGGCCTCGGAGGTGAATCCCGAGGTGCTCAAACGCTACTCGGTCATCCGGATGCGACGCGGCCTGGCTGTGGTGAGCGTTGCCAACGGTACCTGCCAGGGCTGCAACATGAATATTCCGCCGCAGCTGTTCAACGTCTTGCAGCGCGGGCTGACCATCGAAACCTGTCCCTCCTGTCGTCGGATCATCTACTGGGAGGATCTGATGAAGGACCAGCCTGCGGCCAGTCCACCCGGCTGAGCCGCTCGGTCGCCCGCTCGGCCCACCCGGCCGAGGCGGGTGCTGATATAGTCGCTTCGCTTCTCGCTCGAGCCGGACAGGTGGTCGCGGCGGGCTTCTCGCCCGTCGAGGAAAGTCCGGGCTCCGCAGGGCAGGGTGCTGGCTAACGGCCAGT
>CAYTTF010000030.1:0-23054 GCA_964440665.1 uncultured Myxococcales bacterium
GTAGCATCAACTGGTCTCTCGTCGGATCTTGGTACGCGAACCTGCCGTACGGCGGCGTCGACGGCCTGCTCTACGCCGGCCAGCCCTGGTCCGGGTACTACGTCGTGGATCGCCAGATCTGGGTCACAGCGCACACGACCCAGTTCGTTCGGCCGGGCTGGCACTATCTCGACACCGGTAGTGCTGTCCTCGACGGAGTCGGCAGCTACGTTACGCTGAAGGCGCCGAACAGCCCGGATTGGAGTCTCGTGCTCGAAACGTTGGAGACCGGGTTGCCCCACACGCTCCATTTCGCCGAGAAGGGCGGCGTGTTCGCCGGCCCGGTCCATGTGTGGGCCACGGATCTCGCCTCATCCACGCCGAGTGATTGGTTCGTACAGCAACCCGACATCACTCCGAGCGCGTGCGAATTCTCGTTCACGGCATTGCCAAACCACCTGTACACGTTCACGTCCACTTCGGGCCAAGGCAAGGGCATGACCACGCCGCCTGCCTCCGCTGCCCTGCAGTTTCCCTATAGCGACGACTTCGAGAGCTACACCGTGGGCGCGATGCCCAACATCCCGAAATACATCTCCGCGTTGCAGGGCGCGTTCGAGGTCGAGACCTGTGTCGGTGGGCGCTCGGGAAAGTGCCTACAACAGGAAGTGACCGCCGCTCCGATCGCCTGGGGAAGCGTCGCGTCGCCCGACCCGGTCGCCTTCGTCGGTGACCCGCATTGGACGGACTTCGGGGTATCCGTAGATGGGCTCTTGCAGCAATCAGGCTCGCTCGATCTGATCGGACGGATCACCTCCCAGAGTCAGAGCGGTGGCGGCGTCCTCGGCTATCACTTGCAGGCCTCCGATAGCGGCACGTGGACGCTCTTCAGCCAGGATGCGGGGGCCAAAAACTCCGTGCTCGCCAGTGGCACCGCACCGTTCCCCTTGAACTCCTGGCACACGCTGGCGCTCACCTTCAAGGGCAGCACGATCACCGCCGCCCTCGACAGCGCGACGGTCGCGACCGTCGACGATACGACCTACAAGACAGGTGGCGCCGGGCTTTCGGTGAGCAAATGGAACAACGCCCAGTTCGACAATTTGGCTTTCACGGGAGGTCCCGTGGGCAACGTCGGGACGGGCGTCCTCAGCGGCACGCCAACCGCGTGCACCGCGATGCCACCAACACCCGTCGCCGGAACCTCGTTGATTACGGACTTCTCCGGAGTTGCGCCAAATGCGGGCGCCGGCGCTGGAGCCTCGTTCGGAAGCGGTGCTTTCGGAGGCGGCAGCTACTTCTACCCCGCGCTCGGGCCCGGCGTTGATTCGCTCGCCAACCCGCAGGCGGGCATCTATTGCACGACGCTCGCGAGCCAGAACTCGTTCGTGGCCACTGCGACGCCGGGCACGGGTCTCGTGTTGTCGGGTCAAGTCGCGACGTACACGGGCATCGGGCTCTATTTGTCTCAATGCGTGGACGCCTCCGCGTTTCAGGGCATCGAATTTACGATCTCGGGCAACGTCGGGAGCGCGACACCCGACGCAGGGGCGCCGGGCGAGCTCACGTTCAGCGTATCGACGCCGGTCGACAGCAAGGTACAAGACGGTGCGGGTAACACCTGTACGCTGAACGGCTGCGGCTCGCCAAGCTACACGTTCTCGGTGCCTGCTCAGCCGACGACCCTACGCGTGACGTGGGAAATGTTGAAGGGGGGCTCGCCCATTTTCGTGCTGAACCCCGGGAAGATCTCGGGAATTCAGTGGTCGCTCCCTTGGCCTTGTACGACCAGCCCGGTGCCTTACGCCGCGCAAATCGTGCTCAGCGACGTATCGTTTTTCTGAAGGAGCGTCTTCGCCGAACATTCTAGGGCGAGGTCACCTCGGTGAAGGTTCTGTCCTCGGACCCGCCGCGGCCAGCCAACTGTGCTAAAACCCGGTCGATTTCCCGGAGATCACCATGTTCTGCAGCCAGGAAGCTGATGCGCGCAGCTACGGTAAGGACCTCTTTGGCTCCGGCCATGATCCACCGCTGGCAAGCTGATACAATGCGGGAGTGACCGTGGGACTCTCGCTAGGCCCCGCTGACCGTCCCGTAACGAATATTTTGGTCGCGCCCAAAGCGCAAGGTGCAATGGGATACCTGCGGAAGAAGGGGCCCACCGTCGAGAAGGGCGGAGGTGCGGGTGGCCATCTCGCGGTTCCGATCTTCACGCAATGGCGTTGACGAACCGTCGAACGGAATATGCCGCCCGGTTCGTCGTTCGGCCGGGAGCGCTGGCCGTTGCTCTCACCGCCGCGATCTTCTCGGCTGGCGCCCTGGCCGCTGAAGATCCGTCTCAACAGCTCTTCAACCAAGGCGTGGAGGCTGCCCGCCAGAATCACTGGAATGACGCGCGCGAGGCGTTCGAGCGCGCCTACCACCTTTCGGCGCGGCCCGTCGTGTTGATCAATTTGGCAGCGGCGGAGGTACACACGGGGCGGCTCAAGGAAGCGGCGAACAACTATCGGCGGATTCTGCAGGGCGATTCCCCTGAGACGAGCCCGTACCGAAAGGCAGCCGCCGACGTATTGCCGTCCCTTCAGGCCCGAATTCCGCGAATTCGGTTGCACACCTCGGGACTTGGCGGGACAGATGTCCTCGAGATCGACGGAGATGAGATCCCCTCTGAGCAGATCGAGGAGCCGCACCTCGTGGATCCCGGGACTCACGTGGTTGCGATCAAGCGATCTGGGGCCGAGCGGCTGCGCGTTTCGTTTTCCGTCGTGGAGGGCGAGTCGCACGAAATTTCAATCCCGGCGCCCCTGGATCCGGTGAACTTGAATGCGCCCGAGATCCTGCCGCCCTTTGTCCCAGGTGCCGAGCTCGATACCGGTCGGGCCGGGGGGCCCCCGTCGCGCACCCGACATCCGCTTTGGAAGTCTCCCTGGTTCTGGGCGACGGTCGCGGCCGGTATCGCGGGGACGACCGTGGCGACAATCCTGGTCGTTCAAAACCACAATCAGGCTTTCTCGGGAAATCTCTCACCAGGCATCATTACCGTCCAGTGAGGCATGGACGAGCTCTCGAGATCGATGAACACGCGCCGATTGCAGGCCCCGCTGCTCTCGAAGATCGCCGTGGTCGTCGCGGCAACCATCGCCGCGGCGACGGTGCCCGCCTGCAAGAGTCCCACTGAAATCGTCTTGGTCATCGATACCAACTTGACGAAGTACGACATCGATCAGGTCAGCATTACGATCGCAGGGTCAATGACCCAGACGAAGGTCGTCAGTGTAGCCGCGGCGCCGCCCTTTCCCTGGACCCTGGGCCTCGAGCCGGGGGCGGGATCGGGGGCAGTGGAAGTATCCGTCGTCGCGTCCTTGCTAGGAAATCCGGTTGTCCAGCAGATGGCCGACACGGAGTTCGTCGAAGGCGAGAAAAGGATGCTGCGTATCTTGTTGCTCGACGCCTGCGTCGACATCAGCTGTCCGACCACACCCGGCCCAGAAACGTGTATCGCGGGCGCTTGCGCATCCACCGACGTCGCCGGATCCTCGTTGCCCTCGTGGGACGGATCGGCCCCAGCCAGTCCGAAGCCCACGGCCACGGTTCCCATCGGGGGCAGGACCATCTGGGCAAACGGTTGGCATGCCTGCGCCAACGAGGGAGCCCATCTCTACTGTTGGGGACAGAACTCCGACGGCGAGATCGGGGACGGAACGCTGAAGAACGCCAACTCTCGCAAGCCTGTCAAAGGACTCGCTCCGCCGGCCGCGGTCGGGTTAGGTCAGCTCGCGACATGCACCTGCGACCTGTCGGGCAACGCTTGGTGCTGGGGCAGAAACGTCGAAGGTGAGCTTGGGATCGGCAGCGCCTCGACAAATTCCACGGTGCCGGTTCAGGTTCCTGGAATCACCGACTGCCTTCAGATCACGGGAGGCGCCAACCATACCTGCTTGCTTCACGGCGACGGCACGGTGTCCTGCTGGGGAAACAACGACAGCGGGCAGGCGGGACAGCCGACGTCGGCGAACGGCAGCTGTTCGGAAAGCTCGGGCATGACGGTTCCGTGCATCGCGGCGCCGGCACGGGTCGCGGGTCTAACCAACGCTTCGCAGATAGTAGCCGGCGAGAAATATACGTGTGCACTGAACAGCGACATGACGGTCGCCTGTTGGGGCGACAACTCGGCAGGTCAGCTCGGCGACGGCACGAACACGTCGCGGGCCACTGTCGCGGCGGTCAAGAATCTCGCGAGTGATGTCGTCGAGCTGTCCGCGGGGCGTTGGGACGTCTGCGCCCGTCACCAATCCGGGTCCATCTCGTGCTGGGGCTCCAATTCCAGCGGGCAGCTCGGAAACGGGAAAACCGACAGCAGCTCTTCGCCCGTGTCGGTCGCCGATGTCGCGGATGCCCTCCAGCTCGCGACGGGGCTGCAACACACCTGCGCGCTGAGAAGTGGCTCGAGGGTATCGTGCTGGGGCGGCAACAGCTTCGGTCAGCTCGGGAACGGTACCACCACCGATTCGCTGGTTCCGGTAGACGTGATCGATCTCAAGCAGGTCAACTCGATAGCCGCCGGCTCCGTATTTACCTGCGCGCGCTCTCCGACCGGGGCAGCCTTTTGCTGGGGGGAAGACCTCGTCAACGAGCTCGGCGACGGAGCTACCACCAATCAATCCCAGCCGGTGTCGGTTGCCGGCTTCAGCGACCAGTAGGCGCGCTCGCAAGAACGCCAGACAGTGCGACAACCGTCGGGTCCGTGCCGTCGCGCCGCGGCCTCACACGTGAGGAGAGACCTTTATGGACATCCGGGACCGACGTAATACGTCGTCGACACGCAGCCTCATGATGCTGAAGTCCAGCGACCTAGTCCACCGATGGTTAGAATGGGCGCGCGACGACCCCTGGCGTGCGACCAATTCAACAAGAGCAAAAGAGCAAGGGCGAACGGACAGCCGGTCAACTCGCTTGATGAAATATTTGGTAAACGGGCACAAGTATGTCAGCCAAGGTTGCATGTAAGTTAAGTGCGTATCCGTTCGCCATGTGGTCATATAGGCTCATTATTACTAATGAATTCCATCGTTCGAAGTCTTGTGCTCAGCAAGTTACCAGCCATTGGCCCCGACAGGAGAGCGCTGGCGCCTGGAGCGTCGCTTTCGGGCCCCAGATTCTTGCCTACAATGGCGCAAACGCCGCAAGGTCTTGACACACGAGAAGCGTGCTATCGGTATTCACATGGTCACCGCGATAACCGCGATAGCTGCTTATCGTCGTAGCGCGGCTCTCCACCAACCTGCACCCGCTGCCCCCTAGAGGACGAAATGATGAAGCGTGATCTCCGTTTCTCGCGTCGCCGCTTGCTCAAGTCCATCGGTGCGGGCGCGGCCTTGCTGCCGATGCTCCGCTCCGATCCCGCCGACGCCGCCTGTTACGTCGGCGGCATCAAGCGACTGTATATCCTGGCGTGGACCAACGGCATGCTTAGCAGCATCAACCAGTGGGCCACGACGGGGAACGACCCGACCAGCTGGACGCTCAGCGCCTTTCAAGCCTCGCTGCAGCCGTACATGAAAGACCTCCTGCTGCTGAACGGGATCGACTACAAGCTCGTCAAGGACCAGCCCGGCTCCGGCGAGCGAACGGGCCACTCGGCTTTTCCGGGCATGCTGACGGGCGCCTACTACAGCTTGCTGTCCTCCAGCACCAGCTCGGACCTCGGCGGCGGCATTTCGATCGACCAGTACATCGGAGGCCAACTGCAACAGAGCGGTTACAAGGGCCTCGTGAGCCTCAACCAGGGGACCTACGTGGTCAGCACCGGCCACCTGTCCTGGGTGAAATCTGGTCAGGTGGTGCTTCCGAATACCGATCCGGCCAAGGTCTTCAGTTTGTACCTCCAGGGCGCGGTCCCGACGCCCCCGCCGGTCGTCAAGGGTGTCGATGCGGGCGTCCCCCCCGTCGACAACACGAATTCGATTCGAAAGAGCATCCTCGATTACGTGATCGCGGACATCAACCGGTTCTCGAATGTGGTTGGCACCGAGGACAAGGCGAGCATCGACGAGCACCTGACCTCCGTGAGAAACATCGAGACGCGGATTCAGAACCTGGGGTCGATGGGGACGCCGATGCCGAACCCGGGGGGCGGGCCTGTCACGATGAACACGGGCAATGCCGCCTGCAACATGCCCAGCACCGCGGGGGAGCCCACGGCCAGCGCCGCGGCGAACGCCCCGGCCATCACGAAGCTCCACATGGATCTCGGCGTCGCTGCATTCGCGGCGGATCTCACCCGCGTCATCGTGATGCAGATCGGCGATCAGGGCGACTCGAATTTGATTCCGAGCTGGCTGCCGGGGGCGGGTTTCCAGCCAGGGCTAGGACCTCTGAAGTCGGATAACAACACCGGCGACACGAATGGCTTCCATGCGATCGCGCACGAAAACACCATGCGCAAGGTGACCGTGGACACCTGGTTCCAGTCCCAGTACGCCTACATCGTCGGTCAGCTCAAAGGCATCACCGACGGGACCGGGAAGTCGATGTTGGACAGCAGCGTCGTCGTCGCCATGAACAGCATGCGGACCGGAACTCACGAGACGACCGGCGTGCCGGTGGCCCTGGCGGGAAGCTGCGGGGGTTACTTCAAGACGGGCCGAAGTCTCGCGCTCCCGACCGGCACCCCGAACAACGGGCTCTTGGTCTCCCTCTGCAACGCCATGGGCTATCCCGTCACGACCTTCGGGCAGGCGAGCTACGGCGGCGCGATCGCCGGTCTCACAGGCTAAAACAAAACGAGAGCGAACTGGAGAACATTGATGAAAGCACAAGAGTTGTGGCGGTCATCCTTCCTCATGGCGGGCCTGCTCTCGATAGGAGCCATCTCTGCCTGCACCGGCCAAGTCGGCGGCTCAAAAACCGGCGGGGGTAGCAGCCAGGGTCAGGGATCGTCGACCGGATCAGGATCGGGCGGCGCCACCGGCGTTACCACGGGAACCGGCGGGACCGGCGGGACCGGCGTTGCATCGACCGGCGGCTCGGCCGGGACCGGGTCCCCCACTCCCGTCCCGATCAACATGATGGGAACACCTCCCGCCGAGAGCGCCGGACCGCTCCCGATGAGGCGTCTGACCTTGCGCGAGTACGACCACATGCTGGCCGATCTGGTCGGCGACACGACCGCTCCGGCCGAAGGCGGCGACGCATGGTCTCCGGATGCGCCGAATGCCGTACTCTTCGTCGCGCCGACCAGCACCCCCGATCTCTACATCAATTTGTTCAATCAGACCGCCGACACGGTGGTGGACACCGCCTTGGCGGCCCTCGCGGCCGGCGAGACCGCTGGCAAGCTGTCGATTCCGTGCACGAATCCCGCGAACACCGCCGCCGAGACCGCGTGCGCCACCCAGCTCATCACCACGTTTGGCTTGTCGGCGTACCGGCGGCCGGTCGCGGCTGCCGAGCAGAAGGATCTCCTCACGCTCTTCAGCACGGTGCGCGGCCTCGGACAGACCTTCACCCAGTCGATCGGAGCGATGATCAAGGGGATGCTCCAATCTCCCAACTTCCTGTATCACTGGGAGATCGGGCCGACGGCCCCGGTGGTCGGCTCCGACGGCTTGGTTCCTTTGACCTCGTGGCAGGTCGCCTCGCGCCTGGCCTCGTCGCTCTGGGAGGCGGAACCCGATGCCACGCTCCTGACAGCGGCCCAGGCCGGGACGCTGAACACACCGGCCGCGGTCACGACCCAGGTCATGAGGATGCTCGCGGATCCCCGCTCGGCCAACGGGCTGTTCTTCTTTCACGAGCAATGGCTGTTCGCCTTCGGCAGCCAGGGCCGGGACTTGACCGCGGCCCTGACCAAGTCGAGCCCGCTGTTCACGGCGTCCGCGGCGGCGGGCGTGCAGACGGAGTTTACGCAGTTTATCTCGTCGGTCTACTCGGGCGATGGCACGCTGAAGACGCTGTTCACGGCTCCCTACACGTTTGCGAATCATGATCTGGCGGCCATCTACGGCGCGACCGGCCCGGCGACTGGCTTCGCCCAGGTCCAGCTCAACCCGGCACAGCGAAGCGGCATTTTCACTCAGACGGCCTTCCTGGCGACGATGGGGAGCCCCGACGGGAAAGACAATCCCGTTTACCGCGGCCTTACGATTTATCTCAAGGTGCTCTGCGGCGCCGTTGGATCACCGCCTAACAATGTGCCGACGGTCAACTTCGTCGACGGACAGACAACGCGCCAGTCGTTCGATGCCCACGGCAGCTCGTTGTGTGCCAATGCTTGCCACGGTCTCTTCGACCCGGCCGGGTTCGCGTTCGAGAATTACGACGGCATCGGCGCGTATCGAATGACCGACGCGAATGTACCCGTGGATGCGACCGGAACCTTCCCGACGCCGGGTGGTGCGACGCTTGCCTTCCAGAATGCGGTCGATCTCTCCCAGCAGCTCGCCAAGAGCCCCGAGGCCCAGACGTGCGTCGATCGGCAATGGACGCGTTACCTTCTTGGCCGGCCGGAGACCATGGCGGAGGCTGGCTCGATGGATCTGGCCGCCCAGAAAGCGAACGCCACGGCGGGATACTCGCTCCGCGACATGGTGACGAGCCTGATGTCCTCGAAGGCGTTCCTGTATCGGCTGCCCTCGGCTGGCGAAACGCTCTGATCTAGAGCCTCAACATCCACCGTAGCCGGGATACCTGCTACGGTTCTCGGAATGTCATCCGTTCGGAAAGTGGGATCTGGGGCCTCTTCGCCTTCGGCGGTAGCAAGCTCGCGTCGGCTGCTGCTCATCACGCTGTTGGGAGCCGTCGCGTGCCGGCAAGGAACCCCGGGGACGACGGGTGTCGCGCCGTCAGCGGTCGACGGAGCAACGGCGAAGGCGGCCGGCGATGCTCCTGGCGCCGCTGAATCCGCCGAATCCAAACTGGGACCGCCCCGACCGCACGCCCCCGCCGAGGCGTGGGCAAGTTGGCCCATGCCGAATGCCCGTTTGCCCGGTCTGCCGAACCCGCATAGCTACGACATGAGAATCGATGGCGTCGTGCTCGACCTGGTCACCGGGCTCATGTGGCAGCGCATCGCCCCCAACAAGTTCTTGACCTTCAGGGATGCGGAGCGAGAGTGCGATCTGTTGAAGCTCGCCGGTCACGACGATTGGCGACTGCCGTCGCGCATCGAGCTCGTCTCAATCCTCGACACGGTTCGAACCCAGCCGTCGATTGACTTTCAGGCGTTCCCGGGAACGGCGAGTGACTGGTTTTGGACGTCGTCTCTCGCCGCCGACAATCCCAAATCGGCCTGGTACGTGTATTTCTACTTCGGTTACCCCAAGACAGACGACATGTCGAACCAATTCTCCGTCCGTTGCGTGCGGCCGACTCGGCCCAAGGTTGCGTTACCGGCCCGCTACGAAGTTCAAGCCCAGGCGGTGCGAGACGTCGCCACGGGGCTTGTCTGGCAGCGGACCGCCCCCGCGAAGACCTTCCAGTTCGCAGAGGCCCGCGCCTACTGCGATCGTCTGAAGCTCGGTGGGAAGAAGCACTGGCGCGTTCCGAGCCTTCCCGAGCTTCTCACGCTCATCGACGAGCGTGCCGCGGCTCCCATGATCGATCGAACGGCGTTCCCGAGCACCCCAGGTGAGCCGTTCTGGTCCTCGTCCACCTTCGCCAACGGGACCGAGCTCGCGTGGTACGTGCGCTTCGATCATGGAAATGGCCTCTACGGTCGTCTGATCGAACCGTTCCGCGTTCGATGCGTCTTGTAGCCGCGGGCCGGGGTTGCCAAGACCTGCGGTGCCGGCGTCACATCTCGCCGGGGGACGGCGCCCGAAACCGGAAATCCTGGGTCTGGACCAGGCTCATGAGCATTTGTCGAATGGAGAATCCCGGGACGACCGCGCCGGCTCTGTAGGCGAGCTCCATCGAGCCTTCGTCGCTCGGCGATTCCACGCGCCCGAGCACGAAACGGAACCACTGCCGGGTGACGCACCATTTGACTTCGTCGTTGGCCGCCAGCGCGTTGACCAATTCGATGGCGTTTTGGAAGGAGATCTTGGTCCCCCCCGGCGTCACCGTGTCACCGGATGCGTCGACGGGTTGGCCTCTGTCCGTCGTTTGATACGCGCCGATGGCGCTATAGTTTTCGAAGGCGAAGCCGAGGGGATCGAAGGACTGGTGACATTGGGCGCAGTCGCTCGGCGAATCTTGGGCTGCGTAGATCTGGCGGTTCGTCTTGGTGGGATCGACGGTCGCCGGGACAAAGCTCGGATGGCTCGAAACCGACGGTCCGCACAGGAGCCGTTGCCAGATGGCCACTCCCCGGGCGACCGGGTCCGTTCGGCTCGCTGTCGCGTTCGCCGCCAGGAAAGCGGTCTGGGTGAGGACACCCGCGCGCTGGGCTGGATTGAGCTGCAGAGGGGCGCCGGGCGCCGCCACGGCGGGGCCATAGATCGCTTCCGCGTCGCTGTTCCACTGGTACGTATAGGGGGCCGTGAGCAGCGTCGCCAGCGTTCCGTCTCCCCCGGATGGCGAGAGCGTCGAGACATCGGCCGACACGAACGCCGCCAGCTCCGTGTCGAAGGAGGACACGACGGGGCCAGGGTCGAATGCGACGCCAGGGGTGTAAGTTGGAAACAGCGTCGGGTCCTTTTGCATCGTGTCCAATCCGTTGATCCCGAGCCACTGCCGGTGAAAATTCGCCAACCCGGTCTGGGCCCGCGCGTCCCCCAGCATTCGCTGGGCCTGGACCAGAATTTGGGTGGGTGTCGACAACTGGTTGTTGTCCGCGGCGGTCAGCAGCGTGTCGTCCGGCATGGTCTGCCACAGCAGGTAGGAAAGCCGAGAAGCGACCTGGTACGGGGTCAGCGTGATGAGTCCCCCCACGCGCGCAGGCGTCGCGTTCCCTACTTCCCAGTGGTAAAGAAAATTGGGCGATTGGAGCATCGCGCGCACGACCTGGGTAATCGCTCCCGGAATATCGAAGCCGTACCCGACGCCGGTGTTGAACAGGGCCAACAACGCGGCTGCTTCGTCGGCTGTGACTGGCCGGCGAAACGCGCGGCGCCCGAACGTGCCGATGAACGTAGTGGCGCAGGTCGTCGGGTCCACCCCGGCGGCCGGAGCGGCGCAAGTTGGCATGACGGATCCGCCGAGCGGGGTCGTCAACTGTTCGGCCGCCGATAGCAGGGCCTGCGTCTGCTGTGGCGAAAATACGCCTGGAGCCACGAACCCGGTGGCCGATGCGGCGTCGTCGGAAAAACCGACTTCGGTCAAAACGGGATTCACGGCGCCCGGCGATACGTTGAGTCCAAGCAGGTCGTTCAGCGTGTTGCTCAGCTCGACGAGCGTGAGCCGCTGCAGGGCCATGGTTCCCGCGCTTTCAGGCGTCGGTGTCGCATTCAGGGCCGGCGGCGTCACGAACGAATAAGTGCCTGCGGTGCCTGCGGTGCCCGTTGAGCCGCCGCCGCCACTCCCGGTCACGCCCGACGCTCCAGCCGAGCCCGTGGGGCTCGGAAGCCCTCCGCTGCCGGAGGCGTCCGGGGTTCCACCGAGGCGGCCTCCGGTGCCGCCGGAGCCGGCTGCGCCCGGGCTTCCCGCATCGGGGCCTGGCGGGTTCTGGCCGACCACGTACGTCGCATGACAACCACCGGCAACACCGGTCACGGCCACCAGCACCACGCGAATGAGGGACCAGGTGGTGATCCCCGTTTGGCGCTCTCGCAAATGTCTCGTGGTTCGCACGTTCAACCTTTCAGAACGGTGAGCTCACCGCCGTACATCGCTTCGCCAAACGTGGTGGTGGGAACGCCCATCGCGTTCGCCAGCGCGATGAGGACGCCGTTGTTGGGCGTGTTCGTCAGGCTCAGGCTCCGGCCGGTCTTGAAGTACCCGCCGCAGCTGCCGGCCAGGATCGCAGGGACCCCGGTGGTTTCCTTTTGGCCGGTCCTCATGTTGCTCATCGCCAGCAGGGCCGTGTTGTCGAGCATGGTCCCCGCGCCGTCGAGGACGCCCTGCAGGCTGCTGATCGCGTACGCGACCTGGCTCATGAACCAGGTGTCGACGGTGACCTTGCGAGCGCCGTCCTCGCGGGCGATCGCGAAGAGGCCATTGGTGTCGCCGGCATTGTTATCGCTTTGGAGCGGACCTCCACGTACGAATCCCAGAGAGGACAGGAGAACGTTCGCGTTGCGTTGGTCGCCAAGTTGGAGAACCACCACGCGCGTCGCGTCCGCAGCGAAGGCGGCGACCGCCAGATCGATCTGCATCTTCGTAACGGCCTCAAAGTTTGTGTTCAAACCAGAGGTCGCCACGGTGGGGTCAAGGATCGGAGGGACGCACGCCGGCGCGGCGGTGCTGACGCCTAGCTGGGCAAGCCGCTGTTCGAGATCGCGCACGTTTTGAAGGTGAGCCGCCACGTTGGCCTTGTCCGCCGTTCCACCGACGGTCGCCACGAAGCGGTTCAGATCTCCGACGACGTAGTCGAGGACGCTCTTCCGCATCGCGAGGATCCTGTCGACCGGGGGCATCGCGGACTGCCCCACGAACACCTGCGAGAATGCCTTGACCGGGTCGGTGTTCGGCAGGACCACGAGGCCCGCTGCCTTCCACGAGAGGTGACCGGTCGAGACCACGTCGACGCCGAGGTTCAGGCTTGTGAGGCCCAGGTACCCATTGGCTCGCAGCCCGTTACCGATGTACTGGTCGATGGAGATCCCTCCGGCCAGGTCGGAGCTGGTTGAGGAAGAGAGCAGCTGATAGAAGGCCCCGGTCAGCATCCCGGGGAAACAGGCTTCGGCGGTTCGGTCGCCGGACCCGGGCATGTCCTTGATGAAGTCGTAGTCGAGCCCATCCATCAGGATCAGGTCCTGGGTGTACGGCGCCAGCGGCGCCATCTGAGGCGGCAACGTGAAGTTGGGTCCGGTGGTGGCCCACGGTTCCGTCGGCCCGCCGCACATCCCGTTCGCCCACACCAGGATGAAGATGCGCTTCGGGCCCGACACGCCGCCGCAGGCCCCCAGCGCCCGTTCGGCTTCCAGCAACGGAAGCAGCGCGGGTCCAAGGCCCATGGCTTTGAGTAAAGAGCGTCGCGAATGGACGTGGCGGCCGTTCATGAAATCAGCACCTCTTTTTGCGATCCTGAAAACCTTGTGTCCCGCGCCGGGCGGAACCTTTCATCTGTTATGGTCGTCGATCGATTTCGCCCAAGCTGCGACGAACGCCGGGGGCGAAGTTATGGCTGTCGATCGATTTCGCCCAAGCTGCGACGAACGCCGGGGGCGAAACGACCGGCGGGAAAGCGCGTCAAGTAGTCGCGCAGATCCGCCCGTGCCGAAGCCTCATTCCCCGTCGCGAGGTAGCAGGCGATGCGGCCGTGCAGGGCCCGCTCGGACAAGGCGTCGTCGCCGGCGCCGGCGAGGGTACGCGTGAAATCAGCGATGGCCTCGGCGTATCTCTTCGCACCGACGCGCAGCTCTGCCCGAACCACCACCAGCTCACGGCCGCGGGTGGTATCGGGGATCTCCAGACGGTCGAGGACGACGAGCGCCGATTGCCGCCGATCCAGCGCCAGCAGAGCGTCGACCCGTGTGATGTCGGCCTCCGGTCCAAACACGCTGCTCGGAAACCGCGCCGCGTGATCGTCGAGGGCGGCCAGGGCCGCGCGGGGATCGTGGTCGTGGTGCAGGCTCTGAAGCGCCCGGCCCAGCAATCGGGCCTCCTGCGCGATCTCCGGCGCCGGCTGCGTCCCGGCCGAGATCGGAATCGCGGGCCGCGCGGGCGACTCGACCCGGGCCAGTTTTCTCGAGACCCGCGCAGGTTCGATCCCTGGCCAGGGCGTGCCAGTTGCCGGGCCGGTCGCCGCCGCTGGCGATGGCGGGCCTGACACCGCACCGGTCGTCGACGGCGCCGCCTCGGGCACGGGCATCGGCTCGGGACCCAACATGGGACCAGGGGCTTCCAGGGGCGGCGTCTCCGAGGCAACAACCGTCTCTGGCTCGCCGAGGGTCGGTCGCTGGCGAGCGCGCCGCACCCGGACGCGCGGTTCAAGAGCTGCCGCAGCGGGCGGCACTGGCACCGTTCGCGTCCGTTTCAGGATCGGCATGGCGACCCACACCGCCGCGCCCGTGGCCCCGCCGACCCCCGCGCTCAGCGTGACCAAGACCAGGATGGTCTTCCAGCGCAGCCGCGATGTCGTGGGCTCGGCGGTGCTCGCGTCGAGACGCGCTCCGATACGCGCGAGCGCCACGGGCCCGGGTGGCCGGTGACTCGCGGCACTGCTCAGATACGTCGCGGCGATCTCCTCCGCGGATCCGGGAGGGTGCGCTTGACCGATGAGTCTGTCGACGAGTCTGTCTTCGATTGGCGGCCGGTTGGTGCTCACGGACGATCCTCCTCGCGCAGGGCCAGCGCGTTGATTCGCCGAACGAAGCGCTCCCGCGCTCGGTGCAGACGAACCCAAACCGTCGCGATCTTGATTCCCGTGAGCGCCGCGATCTCGTCTCCCGAGAGCCCTTCCAGCTCGAACAAGACGAACACCGAGCGATACTTTTCCGGTAGGCCGTCGAGAGCCCGATACACGTTCCGCGCGCGCTGGCGCTCGATCAGATCCTCCACCGGGGAAATCGTCGACGACCCCGCCTTGGCGCTGTCGTATTCGTCGGCCACCGAGCGCCTCAAAAGCGCTCGCAGCCGCGCCTTGCGGCGGTGCGCTCGAACAATCAAGTCGGTGGTCCGAAACAGCCACGTCGCAGGATCGGCTTGCCCCCGAAACTCGCCGAGACGCCGGTGCGCCACCAGAAAGACCTCGTGAACGACGTCCTCGGCATCGATGCCGGGCCCGCCGAGACGTGTAGCCCACCGCGCGACCGTGGCGGCGTGCATCTTGTACAAGTCTCCGACGTTCACGGGCTCGGGCGACCTGGCTCTGTCTGGCTCAGCGCGGACCATCGTCTTTGATCCTCGTGTCGCCAAAAGCCTCAAACCTTTCATCGAAAGCGCCCGAAGCTGATTCCCGCGGTACCGAGGAGCTCGAACCGCGGCAATCGCGCCTCCGCGTCGCTCCCGGCGACGGTCACGGACTTCTGGCTCGGCCAGGCGAGCGCGTCCAGCCCGACGAACGGCGCGAGCCGCGGGATGGCCCACGCCCACCTGATCCCGGCTCCAAGCCCGAAGTCGAACCCGGTTTGGGTGTAGTTCGACCCAAAACCGGCTCCCTCGAGGCGAATCAACGCTATCGCGACCACGACGTGGCCGTCGAGCGCACTGTCCCCCAGCCAAAGACGCTCCCTGGCACCCAAGTCCACGGCGGTGCGCGACCAGAGCGACCGACCGGGCGCGGGCCCGAGAGTGAGCGCATGCGCGCCGGTCGCCACGAGCCCCAGCCTTCCGGCCAGCCGAGACTGCGGGCGTCCCAGCTCCGCGTCGATCACGAGCCCCGGCGCGAAGTCACTGTCACGCGATGCGACAATGCCCACGCCAATCTGCCAAGGGCGGCGGGCACGATCCGGGAGCGACCCCGCTGTCTGGTCGGTCGCGGAAATCGAAGCCTCGGTCAGAGTCGCCTTCGGTGCCGACGCACGTTGCTCAGATGCCGGGAGATCCGGACCGAGATCGGCACGCATCTCGCCTTGCCAGGCTGCTATCACCACCGCGGACGCCGCGGCCAGATCGAGGCAAGAGCCTAAACGGACAAGGGTCCTTTGGGCCGCCAACGTCCCCTGTGGTGTCCGAAGCGCAATGGAGAGACTTTCGCCCACCCAACGGATTTCCGCGGAGAGCCGCGGGCCCTCCTGGTCCTCGGCAGATGAGGCCTGCGGGTCCGGCGCGAGCCGAGCGAGCTCGGCGGCCACGTCGGCTCGTGACGGGCAATCCGTGGCGGTGAGCAGATCAACTGCGGCGCCCACAAACAGAGGCAAGAAAAGCAACGTCACGCGATCACGAGGAGACGCTTCACGTCGACGATCGACAAGACGCTCGGTGTGGCGCGGAGCAGGGCCAAATTACAAAGTCCCCGGACAACTTAGTTGTCCAGCGCGCCCGCGTTGATCCATGAGTCAACAAGGCCGATCAACGTGGGTGAGAGCATGGGTTTTCTGAGTGGCATTCGAGAAGCTACAACCGTGGTCGTCAAGAGAAGGGACAACGTGGACGTCGAGGCGCTTCCCGGAATGACGAATCCCCCGCCGATGAGCGAGCTGTAGGCATCCGCCTTTGTGTCAAAAATGAGTCCGAATTGAATCCCCGGGTTGTGGCATTTTGCGCCGGCGCAACTGGAGGGCGCACTTGCCGGTGTGTCGAGAACCATGCTGTAAACCTCCGTGAAGGTGGCTCCTTGCGGCGAGCCACCGTCTGATCTGACAGCTCCCCCCGTCCCGGCCGCGCCGCCATGTCCGCCTCCGCTACCCGCCGCGCCAACAGCACCACCATGGCCGCCTCCGCCACCCGCCGCTCCTGCAGTGCCGCCACTTACGCCTCCGCTGGCCGCAGTCCCTCCGGAGCCTCTGGCTCCCCCCGTCCCCGCTGTTGCATTGCCGTCAGCTCCAGCGGTCGAACCAGCCGTGCCTGTTGAGCCGCCAGTTCGCGTCGAGCCGGTCGTTCCCGCCTCGCCCGTCGCGCCTCCCCCACCAGCGCCCGCAGTGACGGCTTTGCCACTCGTTCCGGACGCGCCTGCTCCTGCATTTCCACCGCTTCCCATGGTTCCCGCCTCACCCGGCGGGCCGATGTCGACCGGCTCCGATGTGGCGCAAGCCCCAACCAAAATGGCCCCCAGGACAAGCAGTACCAGATCGGTCTTCATTGGGGGCCTGTCCAAAAGTAGAGCTTACCAAGTCTCACTTCCGTGACGGTTCGAAATCGGTAAATGGAGCGCTATATTCGGTCGGTGGCTGGTTCCCAGTTCGGCCTGGTTGGTCGTTTGTTTGCGCATCCGACTGAGACGCCCGTCGCTGGACTTTCGCGCCGGTACGATGACAAGGTGAACAGGTGACGCGCAGCCAGCTGGCGGCCCGACGGTGCACCATCATCATGGCCGGTCTTGCCGCGTGCAGCGCAGCGCCGGGACCAATCTCCGCGGAACTGGACGGAAGCTCCGCCGAGACGGCCGGCGATCACGGGGATGGTGGGGGCGACTCGATGGATGCGTGCACCGGGACCGCGCGATGCTCTGGGGGCAGCAGCGTACAGACGTGCGGGTCCAGCGGCGCTTGGGAGCCCGCCTGGGGTTGCGCCACCGGCGTCTGCACGGACGGAGCTTGCGCGGGATCGACCACAGAAGGCGCGAGCTGCAGCATGAGCGGACAGGGAACCACCAGCTGCGGCTCGAGCGGCGAGAGCTGCTGCGCGAGCCTGGAGGTGCCGGGCGGGATCTACAATCGGACATATACGAACGACGGGAGCGGACCGACCGGGCAGAGCGATCCTGCTGCGATCAGCGGCTTTCGCCTCGATAAATACTTGGTTACGGTGGGACGGTTCCGGCAGTTCGTGGCCGCCAGCGTGGCCGGGTGGGTTCCGGCGGTGGGTTCGGGCAAACACGCGCACTTGAACGCCGGCCAGGGTCTGGTCAATAGCGGGGGCGTCGGTTACGAACCCGGGTGGGATCCCGCGAACACGCTCGAGCTCGCGACAACAGCGGCCGATTGGATGACCAGGTTGAGCTGCGAACCATCCTTCCAGACGTGGACGGACGGGGAGGGCCCCGATGAGGCGCTGCCGATGAACTGTGTCGATTGGTACGAGGCTTACGCGTTCTGCATCTGGGACGGGGGTTTCTTGCCGAGCGAGGCGGAGTGGGAATACGCCGCGGCGGGCGGCAGCGAGCAGCGCGAATATCCCTGGGGCTCGACGAATCCGGGCACGGGGATCCTCTACATAATCTCGAACTGCAACTACCCGGCCGGTTCAAACGGCTGTACCGGGGTGGCCAACGTCGCGCCCGTCGGGACGGCGACCTTGGGAGCTGGAAAGTGGGGTCAGCTCGACCTGGCCGGGAACCTCTCGGAATGGACGCTGGATTGGGATGGAGATTACCTCGAACCTTGCACGGACTGTGCGTACCTGACGGACGTCTCGTACCGCGCCGTGCGGGGCGGGTCATGGAACGCGGACACGGAGAACGTGTTTCCCTGGGCCGTCGACGGCGACGTCCCGACGAGCCGGAGCTCGTCCTACGGAGCCCGCTGCGCAAGGAGCCCCTGACTCTCCGGGATCGTTGGCTTACCCCCTTCCATTCATGGCGCGCGGACGAGTGCGCTGGCCGCTTGGGAGTAGGTCCCGCCGGGAAATCGCCGCAGGTAGTCCGTCGCGATCGCCCTCGCCTCGGTCTGCCTGTGCGTCCGCTCCAGATCCATCATCTTCCGACCAAGGGCCTCGGACACGTACACGCCCCGAGGGGCTTCCTCGAGATACTGGTCGTACCGCCCAAGTGCGCGCTCGGCTCCATTGCGGAACCCGTCGTCCAGTCGGCCTAGCAGGAACGATGCCTCGGCTGCCCGAACCGAGTGCGGAAACTTGCGGCGCTGGGCCAACAGGGCGCGGCGTGCCAGGTTGTCCTTTCGCTCGTATCGTGCGGCATCTGCCAGCGCGGCCAGGTCTTCGCTGCCGCTCGAATCCAGGACTCTGGCCACCCCCCTCCGTTCAGCATCCGCGACGACCGCGGCAGCCTCCCCCGCGGAAAGCTTCGCGGCCCAGCTCTCCGTCGCGCTGGATCCGCCACCTGACCGAGGCAACGGCGCGAGGGAGTCGCTGGACGGAGCGAGCGGCGAGGTTGGTATCGGCTCGAGCGGCGGAGGATTCGATCTGGACTTCGTTCCGGATCCGGCCGTGTCTGCTTTCGGCTCTCCGTGATCGTTCAGGCTAACCGAGAGGGTCTGTCCGGCCCGTAAGAGGACTTCGCCGCCGGAGAGGGGCCCTCGAACCGAGACCACGCCGCTCTCCATATGGACATCCAGTCGAGCCTGCTTCGTGTGCCACGCGAACGAGAACGCCGTCCCGTGGACGCCGATCACGAATGGTCCGGCCTCGAAGAGCCACTCGGCGCCAGATCGGTGAATCACCTCCACATGCGCTTTACCTTCATCCAAGGCAATCCGCGCACCGTGCCGACCCAGCTCGACGACGCGTCCCCGCGCCAGGGGTCCGAGCTGGACGCGCGTTCCGTCGGAAAACGACAAGATTGGCTCAGCCGCCGACGCGTCAGCAATCGCGCCGCCACGAGGTGGGGGTTGGCCATTTACCGTGTACGTCAGTGCCTCGGGCGGCTGATCTCCGAGCCGCGGTCGAGCCCAGAGCCCGACGGCGCCTGCGACGAGGGCGAAGCCGGCCACGGCCACGATCCGCATCGCACCGCGCCTCTCCCGCGCGCGCATGAGTCGCAGCGCCATCGGTGTGAAGTCGCGAGGTCTCGCGACGTCAATCCCCATCGCGGTATCGGCGTGGTCGCCAATCAGCTCGACGACTCCCGTTGCGAAAGGATCGAGCCTGTCCTCCTGAATGTTCTTACGATCCATCTAGGCTAGCGCCTCGATCTCCCGTTACAAAGTAGGTGCGCAGATCTGCATCTTTTCCGACCCGTTCAGAGACGGTCGCGACTGCACGGTTCACCAGCCTCTTCGCGGTGCTGACCGAGGTCCCCAATCCATCCGCGACCTCATCCATGGTCATCTCTTCGAAGTACCGCAGCACGAACGCGGTTCGCTCGCGGCTTCCGAGGTGATCCAGGATGGCGTAACAGCGCTCCAACGCCTGCCGCGCCTCTTGATTCACGCCCTCATTCACGCCGACGTCGGGGAGATATCCGCTGTCCGAGAGACGAACCTTGCGACGGACCCAACGGCGCCGAAGCTCCCACTTCAGAACGCGAATCGCTACGGACATGACGAACTCGCGCAGTGCGGCCGGCTCTCGGATCAGCTGTGCGCGGCTGAAAACCCGCAGGAAGACTTCCTGGGTGAGATCCTCCGCCTCGTCGCTCGGGCGTCCAAGTGCCCGCATGAGGAACCGATGAACTGCCCCCGAATGCCGATCCCAGATCCCTTCGGCCGCCCAAGGCTCACCCCTGCGGAGCGCGAGTACCATCTCGGCATCCGTGTGACGCCGCTCATCGCCCGAGGCGGGAAGCAAACCGACGGAACGTACCGACCGATACTGGGCTGACATCACAAGGCCTCGTATAATGGTATCGCCGACGGTCCGGCGCTGGCAGCAAAAACTAAACCCGTAATGACTTCAGCAGCTTGCACCGCAGATCCCATGGAAAAAGATCGCTCAGACCCGCCGGTGGACCGGTTTTTGCGCCCGACGGGACTTAACGGCGGAAGTGTGTCCCTAGCTTTAGAGGCATCGATGGAGGCACTTCGACTCGACCCACGTCTCGGCTTGCTCGTTTCCCTCGTTCTGATGTGTGCACTTGGCGGCTGTGCGGGCATTCGTTCGCGAAGCTCCGATCAAACGTCGGGAGGCCACAGTGGCACGAATGGCGCGGGTGGAGCGAGCGGCTCGGGTGGGGCGAGTGGCTCCGCCGGGGCGATTTCGACCCACCCGCCCGTCGGCGATGCGTCTACGGGTGTCGACGCCGGTCCGCCACCGATCACGGACTTCCCGACGACGCCCGTGATTGGCGATCCGAGCGTCCCGGCGAACGCCCCCGCACTCTTCGGCGGCACGCCGCGCACTGGTGGTGCGCCGTGCATCGTCGCGCCGGAGCCGAATACGCTCATGCCCAGGAACTGGCTGAGACCGCGATTTGAGTACACGGCCGCCAGCGGCGAAAACCTCTTCGAGATCCAGCTTTCGACCTCGAGCTTCGCCGACCCGTATACGATCTACACGACCCAGACGACGTACACTCTGGATGCCGACCTCTGGAGCCAGCTGCGTATTTCGGTCATCGACCAGCCGATAAATGTGAGCGTGTGGGCGATGACGGTGTCGAGCAGCGGCAAGGCTCAACTCGCGCCCTCCACGCCCGCGCAGTCGAGCTTCACCATCGCTCCCGTCGACGCGCCGGGAAAGATCGTCTACTGGGCGATCCCGAATGGGAGCGAGGACGGCATCCTGCGGGGCTTCGGGATCGGCGAGGAAGGCGTCGAGGACGTCCTGACCGGACCTCAAGTCCAACCGCCGGCGAGTAGCGCCGCCATGAACGACGGGTGCATCGGCTGCCACTCCGCAACGCCCGACGGGAAGGCAGTCGGCTTCGCTTTCGGACCACACAACAACAATGGCGACACCTACTACGATACGATCGTAGACATCCAGCAGGGAACGCTGGGCATGGCTCCCTCGTACATGAACACGGCGCAGCTCGCCACCATTCGAACCATGCGCGGTATTCCGGCCTACTCGGCGAGTCACTGGGCCGACGGCGATCACATTGTTCTACTCATGGACGGTCAAAACCATGGCGATCTCGACTGGGTCCAGCTCGATGCCGCGGGAGAGCAGGGAACGCTGGCGCGAACTGGAGATGCGAACGGTGCCACGGAGCCGACCTTCAGCCACGACGGCACGCAGATCGTTTACGTATCGACGCAATCGATCTACGACGGCCGACTGACCAACGGTCCGTCCGACCTGTGCACCATCCCCTACAACAACCGCGCCGGGGGCCCCAGCACAAAGGTGACGGGGACGCCCGGCAGTCCGTGCGCAGTGACGGGAGCCCCCTCGGGCGCATACACCAACTATTATCCCGCGTTCTCGCCCGACGATCGCTATCTGACATTTACCCGCACCGCCGGAGGAGGTACCGCGTACAGCAACAACCAAGCGGAGGTCTTCGTGGTTGATGCCGCCGGTAAAAATCCGCCGCTGCGCGTCGGCGCCAACGATCCACCTGCCTGCCTGAGCTCCGAGCGAAGCCCCGGCGTGACGAACGACTGGTCGAAATGGTCGCCCGAAGCAACGGCCGGACCGAACGGCAAAACGTACTACTGGATGACCTTTTCATCGACGCGAAATGGTGGCAATCGCACGCAGCTGTTCGTGGCGCCGATGACGGTCAGCGCAGGCTCCGTTGACGTCGCTTATCCGGCGCTCTATCTCTGGAACCAACCGTCGACGGACGACAATCACACACCGTCTTGGGCCGACTACCAGATTCCTCCGATCATCATCGACGTCCCCTGAAGGACGCGCCCTCCTGCCGGCCGCCGTGATCGTGAGGCGATCTTCGCTAACAAGGGCCGCCGTGTTTCGATTGGTGCATTGTCCCTCTAGCCATCTTCTACGAAATCGACACGGGCATTGGTTTTTCGTCGCCTTGGAGTTAGATTTCAGGCGTGTTCAATCTCGGAATGGGCGAGATCACGGTGATTCTGCTACTCGCCATAATCTTCCTCGGTCCCAAGAGGCTTCCGGACGTGGCGACTGGTCTTGGCAAGCTCATCCGCGAGTTCCGCAAGGCGACGTCGGATGTGAAGAACCAGATCTCTCTGCACGACACGTTTCGCAAGCCCTTCGAGGAGCTGCGAGATGCGATAACTTTGCACCCGGATGAGCTCGAGCGACGCGAACAGCTCAGAAAATCGATCGAGGACATACGTCAGCGCTTGGAGGCCGCCGCGACGACCATCGACGTCGAGCCGGTTACCCCTTCGATCCCGCCTCTGGTCGCATCGCCCGCTGCTGAAGCGGTGGTTGTCACCGTTGGGGCTGAGACGAATAGCGCGACGGCAGCGCCCCCGTTTGCTGCCCGAGTCATGACTTCCACACCGTCGCCGGGTCCGCCCCGACCGGTTTCGAGCCTGGTTAGCGAGCGCTCAAACCTGAGGCAGGGTCTCACAGCCGCGCCGAAAGGAAGCGACGCCACCGCCGCTACCGGTTTGTCCAAGGACCCGGCAAAGACGGCGGCTGCGCCGTCTCCCCCGTTCAGCCACATTGGACCGCCGAGGGTGAAACCCCCGATCTCGAGCCTATCGGGCGACGGCGCCAACGTCAGACAGCCTCTGCCGGCGCGCGATCTGTTGCCCGCGTCCGCGCCACCGTTGCCCCCGGACACCGCCAGGGTAACTCCCCTGCCAGGGTCGAAGAAGACCTAGCCAACGGCCGAAAAGCGAGATCAGAAGACCGGTCGGTGGGTTCGATCCACG
>CAYTTF010000031.1:0-22980 GCA_964440665.1 uncultured Myxococcales bacterium
TCCGGGGCGCCCTTCCAACGCAGCGTCGCGGCCAACTTGGACTCGTAGATCCCCTCCTCGACCAGCTCGGCGCGGGCCCGAGAGCGGAACAGCTCGTCGCGCAGGCGGTCGTATTCGGCGCGCAGCTTGGCGAGATCGATGGTGGGCGCGGGGACCGGCGGTGCGGTCTGGTGCTCGGCCGACGCGTTGCCCGCGCCGGAAGGCCCCCCCGATTTCGAGGCGGGCGCGCGCCCGGCATCGGGCGCCGCATCGTCGGCGGGCTCGCTCTTGGCCGCGCGGGCCGGCGGGGCTGTCAGCGCCAAGCAGAACAGCGTCAAAGGGAAGACCAGTCGCCGGGTGTTCGTTCTATCCACTTTGATCACTCCCTTGGTCACTCTCGAATGGGCAGGTAGATGCTGAGACCGATGGTGGTGGTGAGGTCGTTGACCAACATCGTCTGCGACAGGAGCTGCTGGCGGTAGATGCGGTCGCGCACGTCCATGCGGATGGCCCAGGCGTGGCCGAGGAAGAACTTGAGGCCGAAGCCGCCATTGCCGGCCAGATCCTCCGATACCACCGAGTCGACCACACCGGCCCCGGCCGCCAGATAGAGGTCGAAGTGGGTGATCGATCCGCCGAGGCGCATCTTGGCGTGCGCGGGCGCCCAGATCAGGTCGGCGTCGAAGTACATCTCGCGCCGGGGCCGTCCCTGCAGGACCGCGAAGGTTCGTTCCAGCTCCGGTCCGCCGTTCGAGGTCAGGCTGGTGATCGCCGCCGAGGCCTCGACGCCCAGATCCTCGGTCATGTGATAGGTGTAGGCGACCCCGAGCGTCCCGGGGATCGGCGTCGATCTCAGCACGGGAACGCGGCCGACATACGGAATGTCCCCCAGGTGACCGGAGTAGACGCCGTCGAAGAGGTCGGACGAGTAGTACCCGCCCTGCAGGCTGAGCTCGTGGCGGTTGGTCTGCTGAAAGAGGCGGTCGCGGCTGGTCCGTTGCTTTCGCTTGGCGAACAAATCGGCCTTGATGTCCTCATCTATGCACGCGTCCCCACCTTTTCCATCCGAGGTGCTCGTTTCGGCCGTGTCTTCGTCGGAGGTCTCGTCGTCCGTATTGGCGACGGCGAGCCTCGCGGCGCCGAGGAGGAGCACCGCGATCGACGCTGAGACCACGCTCAGCCGAGCCATAGGCTGAACCCCGCGAGGACGTTGATGTTGTTGGTGATGCGCCCGCGTCCGAGCACCTCCTGCGGCAGCAAGAAGTCGCGCAGGTCCAGCCGGAACGCCACGAAGCGGTTGAAGTAGAGCTTGAGACCGGCGCCCACCTCCCAGGTCAGGCCCAGGACGCTGGGGTCGAAGGTACGACCGGCCCCGGCGACCGCGAAGAGATCGCTGTGAATGATGCGCGTCTCGCTGAACTTGAACTTCGCGTGGATCGGCGACCAGAGCAGCGAGAGCATTCCCTGCCAGGCGATGCTTTCGTGGAAGTGCGTCTGCTGGTCGAAAGCTGTGAACGCCTCTTCCAACCTGAACTGCATCGGGGACCGGGTGACCAGCGCCTCGAGCCCGAAGTCTTCCGACGGATAGAACGACAGCGCGCCGCCGTAGCTGTAGGTGGACGACAAGGCATCGGCTGCGTAGAAGCCTCCCACGCCGGAGAATTCGAAGCGGTGCCGCTTGAGGAAGTCGCGGCGCTGGACGCCCTTGCGGCGACCACCGGTGGCATCGCCCTCCAGGCAGGCCAGACCGTGCAGGGCCGACTCCGGCTCCTCTTCGCTTTCGGCCGCGTCGCTTTCTGGCTCGCCCTTGGAGGCGCCGGCGGTGCTGGCGGAGTCCGGGGCGGCGTCGTCCTCGCTCCGAGCGGCTTCGGAGGGCTTCGCCTCGCTGGCGTCGTCGTCGTCCTTTCCCCGATCCTCGAAAAGGTTTTCGGTCGGCTTAGCGCCTACCAACGGGGGCGCGGCCAGCGCGGGGATCCCGTTGGTGAGCCCGTAGGCCAGAGCGAGGACGACCGTCGCACGAACCAACGCCCGAAAATCGTAGTCCTAGCGCACTGCGCTTGGCAAGGTTCGTCATGATTCTTTTTCATGAAGAGCTCGTCGAGAAATGGCATCTATTCTCTAGAGGACTGCGCGAGGACGACGTTGGGCACCGAGCTTTGCCAGCTGAACCGCGCCACAACGATGAAAATGGGGGTGGCGCAACATCGGGCCGGCCATGTGGCGCAACGTGCGAGACGTGATCGTTCACCCCACATCTGGTCGGTCGTGCTCTCCTCTCTCATCGGTGTCGCCTCTGCCTGTTCGGCCTCCCAGGCACCCGGGACCGACGCGGCTCCGATGCCGCAGACCTGCACCGGTGGCCTGATCTGCGTCGGTGCCCAGGCGGTCCGCGCCTGTCGGGACCACCTGGTCGCAGAGCTGGTCGATGACTGCGCGGCGAAAGGGCAGGTCTGCAGCCTGGCCCGCTGCACCTCGAGCGTCTGCCAGATCGCGGAGACCAACACGAGCAGTCTGGTCGGTTGTCTCTTCTACACGCTCGAGGCCGACAACATCTCGGAAGATGAGGCTGCCGCCACCAGCTTCCTGGTTACCAATCCGGGCGGCGATCCGGCGGCGGTCGACCTCCAGGTTTCGATCCCGGGAGAGTCGGGCACCTCTGGGCAATGGTCTAGCGAAGCGAGCCTCCAGGTGTCCACGGGAGAGTCGGGGCGGCTGGTCGCCATGAATCCCGTACTGGGCGTCGGGAAGAGGCCGCGGTCGGCGCTCCGCGTCTCCAGCGATCGACCGGTCACCCTCGTCGAGATCGAGAGCGACGATTCATCCCAGAGCGCGATCAGCTCGGGCGGCACGATGATCCTCCCGGTGCAGTCGCTCGGCGTCGACTATCTCGCGGTGACCTATCCGCAAGCGGCCACCCCGGCCGTGGCGGGCACGCCCGGCAGTCGCGGAGGCGCCGGGCGGGTGATGATCGTCGGCACGCAGATGGGGACCACGGTCCACTTCAGGCCATTCGGAGCGGTCACAGCCGATCTCGGTGGTGGCACGCCCCAGATCAACGCCGGCGACGACTATGTGATCGTGCTCGACGACGGCGACGTCTTTCAGATCTATAGCGGCGCCGAACAGGAGGATCTGACCGGAAGCCGCGTGACCGCCGATCAGCCGATCGCGACCTTCTCGGGCAACATTTCCACGACGTACGGCTCCGGGGTGACCGGAATCAACTCGCCCGACATGGCGCACGAGCAGATGCCGCCCATGGCCACCTGGAGCCGGACCTATGTCGCCGCGTCGCTCACGCCCCAGTCGAGCATCGGCTGCACGTCGTTCTTCGGAATGGACGGGGCGTCGATCTGGCGTGTCCTCGCCTCGGTCGACCACACCACGATCACCTTCGAGGGCCCAGGTGCCACCGCGCTGCAGCTGTTGCCGACGGGCGGCATGGCCGAGCCGCTGGTCCAGCCCCTCCTGCTCGACGCGGGACAGGCGGCGTCGCTGGTCGGTGTCGGCAGCTTCACGGTCATCGCCGACAATCCGATCCTGGTGACGCAGGGAATGGACTGCGAGCCCAGCCTGTCACTGGCGATCGCCGCCGACGGCGGCGCGCTGATCAAGAACCTGCGTTTCGCGGTGCTGCCCAATTTCGATCAGCTTCTGGGGATCGTCCGCCTTCAAAACGCGCAGGTGGATCTGGACGGTCTGGCGCTGCCAGACGCCATGTTCCAGCCGGCGGGCGGCGGATTCGAAGTGGCGGACGTAACGCTTCCGCCCTGCCTACCCGTGAAGGACGTCTGCACGCACCATCTCACCTCGTCGGTGGGCTTCGGGATGACCCTCCGCGGAATGGACGTCGCGTCGAGCTACGCGCTGACCGCCCCCGCGCTGGTCGGCTGTGATCCGGTTTACGAGTTTTGCCTGAATTAGAACAGGAACCCTGGGAGGGTTCCTGCAACCTCCCGCGATGGGGTCGCGCGAGCGGAGCTCGCTCGCCCCCATGGCGATCCGAGGCCGCGGGTACAGTTAGGCGCCTTTGAGGGCTTCGAGGTCGGCGCGCAGGTTGTCGGGGGTGAAGTTGTCGCGCTTGCGGCGGACGTCGAAGTAGAGCAGGACCATCCCCAGCACCGGCACCGGCAGGAGGATCATGGTGATGAGATCGCCGAAGAGCGAGCTCGCGAAGATCGCCGTTCGCGGGATGAGCGCGCTGGCCAGGATTTGGGCAACCCCGCGGAGGATCCCGAAGACCAGCACGAGCAGAGTCACCCGCAGCCAGTCGGAGCGGACCAGCGTGACGCTGCGCTCGAGCGCGGCCCGCCCGCCGATCCCCTCGATCAGCACGACCGGCGAAACGAAGGCGAAGAGAAGTCCCAAGACCAGGCCGGGAATGACGAAGAAGACGAATCCGAGCGCCACCAAGAACGCCGCGGGGATGACGGCCGACAGAAGCTTGCCGAGACGCCGAAAGAGCAGCATCCAGACCTCGCGCCACTCGGCGTTGCCGCCCAAAACGCGATCGGCGACCGAGATGGTGAGCGCGCCGTTCGTCAGCGGCACGATGATGCCGTAGAGGAAAAATGCCGTCACCAGCGTTCCCAGCAGGCCGAACAGATAGACGCTGAGCCCCCCGGCGAGCATCGCGGTCGGGTCGGCCGCGGCCACCAGCGCCGCCGTCGGTCCGAGGATCGCCGCCAGCGCGAGCGACTTGATGATCGACGCCGGGACGAACAGCAGGGCGCAGGTGACGAGCAGCGGCTTGGCGTGCGTGCGATAGAGCTGAAAGGCTTCAGCCAGGATGTCGGCGACCCCTTTTTCTGGTGCGGGGGAAGTCGGGGAATCGGGTGTTTCGGACATGGCGGCTTCCTTTCTCGGGACAGCGTGAAGCATATATCGAAGCCGGCCGCGCATGTTAAAAGGTCACGCCATGTGCCGGCGCCTCGCCCGCCTGAAAATGGCTATGTTGCTCGGGCTCTTCGTCGCGCTCTTCGGCGCGCCGCCACGCGCCGAGGCCCAGGCGACGCCCGCAGAGCCCGGCGAGATCGCCGCACCCGCGCCGCCGACGGTCGCGCCGCCCAGCGTCGCGCCGCCGGTGGTCGCGCCGCCGGCGGCCGAACCGCCGGTCGCCGCGCCGCCGGTGGTCGCGCCGCCGATTGCCCCACCGACGCCGGTCGAGCAGACGCTCGTCGAACCACCCGTCTTCGAACCGGTGGCCCGCCCGCGCCTGTCGCTGGCGGTGGGGATGGGCGCCACCTTCGATGCGGCGGGATTTCCCGGCGGCACCCATGCGATCCCGGCGTTCTTCGCCGTGGGTGGCTTCGGAGATGGTCTTGGCGGGTTCGATCTGGGCGCGTTTGCTTCCTCGGCCTCCGGGCGATTTCACGGCGCCGACGCAAACGGCGTCAGCGACAACCCCGTCGACCGGTTGGCCCTGGATGCGTTCGGGGTGATCCGCCCGGCTGCCCGCCTCGCGGGGGGCGACGACCGCTATCGGATGCGGGTCCTGCGGACGGTTGCCGGGGAGCTGGGTCTGGGCGTCGAGCGCGACGGCCGCGCCGCCGGTTCGGGCAGCCGATTCGCGCTGCACACGGGCGCGCGGGTCGAGCTGCCGCTCACGCGGGCGGGGGAGGCGAGCGAGCTTCGCCTGCGACTCGCCGCGCGACGGGCGGTCGGGCTCTACACGCCCAAACTCTACGGCGCCACCGCCACCGACGTCACCTCGGTGGGCGACACCACCGAGGTCTACGCCGCGCTGGCGGTGGTATTCTAGATCGCCCGCGGTCGCGCTCAGCGCGTCCGGGGCGTCGATGCAGCTCAAGCGGTTCAAACGGTTCGGGTTGGAAAGCCGGGGTGCCCTCGCGGTCATGGCGGCGGCCGCGTGGGTGAGCGGTTGCTCGTCGACCATCGACGTGCTGCCGGCGGCCGAGACGTTGGCGCCCCGGATCCTGACCGTCGTCGGTCTCCCGATGTCGATCGGCTGGGGAGGGCCCGCCCAGTTGCGTCGTGTTCAACGCCGGGCCGGCGACAGCCTGATCGCGGCCACCGGGGGCCGCGCCGTGATCGCCGAGGAGCTGACCACCGGCGAGGACGACGCGCAGGTCACGGCGGCCTTGCGGGCGCTCGGTGAGGATCCGGCGTTGGCGCTCACCTTCTCGATCAGCGTGACGCTGGGCGGCCGGCAGGTCAGCGGCATCGCGCCGATCTCCGGTTTCATCGTGGGGAAGAACCTGGTCGTCGACTACCACGCGCGCATCGAGGTCCGTCACGTCGGTGCCGGCGACGTCATCGGCGCGGTCGAGACCGTCGCCACGGGTGCCCCCAACGAGCCCGAGGTTGCGCCGAACGGCGACAAGCGCGCCGCGATGGAAGCGATCGACAGCGCGATCGGGAAAGCCGTCGCGACTTTCGCCCCCAGGCTGGTCTCGCAGGCGCGCGCGGCGCGGATCGTGGAGGTCCCGGTCGCCGCGTCCAAGAATGCGGCGAAGAGGTTGGCGGCCCTCGGCGAGCTATACCCGGAGCTCTCGCTCGACGACACGCAGACGCTGGCACAGAGCCGCGAGCGTTTCCTGGTGCTGGTGCCGGGGGAGCTGGTGATGCTCGGGATCGCGCGCGGCGATCTGCTCGGCGTTCCCGGCGGGCAGACGGCCGCCAGCCGGGCGGCGCTGGCCCGCGCGGTAGCGCGGGGGCAAAAGCCCGCGCTGGCGATAGAGCGCGCCGGTCAACGATACATCCTGGCGTCGCGGTAGACTGCGCCCGTGATGCGGCTCGCCGCGCGCCGGCTGCCACCCGCGACGCTCTGGCTCGTGCTGTCGCTCTTGCTCCTGGTGGCGGGGCTGGCGCTCCGGCCGATGGCGGAGTCGGACCTCTTCTTCCGCATCAAGGCGGGACAGGAGATCCTGCTCCACCACGGGCTTCCCGGTCGGAACCTGTTCTCGTTCACCTATCCCGACTACCCGGACCTCGATACCTCCTGGTTGTTCGAGGTGGGCGCCGCGGCCCTCTACGGACGGGCGGGCTTCCCGGGCATCGTCGTCGGCAAGACGCTGGTGTTGCTGGGGACGTTCGCCGGCGCCTACGCCCTTTGCCGCCGGCGCGGCGCGGGCGCGGTGGCGAGCGTGCTGGCCCTGGCGGCGGCGGCGTTCGTGGGAAGTGACCGCTTCGTCGAGAGGCCGCACGTCTTTTCCTTCGCCGGCGAGGTGGCGGCGTTGGCGGCGATCGATCTGGTCGTCGAGGGCGGGATCGCGGCGGCCGCGCGGGTGGGCGTCGCGTTCCTCGCGGCGATCATCGTGTGGGCCAACCTCCATGCGGGCGTGTTCGTCGCGCCGCTCATGGTTGGGGCGGCCGCTCTTGGCGCGGCGGTCAATCGGGGCGGCGGGGCCCGGCGGCTGGCGCTGCTGGCGGCGGCCGCGGCGCTCGCCACGCTGGCGACGCCCGTCGGCGCCGGCCTCACGCACTACCTCCGGCTCCACCTCGAGATTCCCGCGCTTCATCCGGTCGATGAGTTCCGGGCGCCAACCTGGACCTCGGACGCGCCGCTCATCGTCTACGCCGCCGGGCTGGCGTTGCTGGCGGCCGCCGCGCATCGGCAGGCGCTGGGACGGATTTCCATTCGGGCGCTCGCCCCGGTGCTTCCCCTGGCCGTTCTCGCCGTCCACGCCGTCCGTTTCGGCGCCGACTTCGCGCTGGTGAGCGCCCCGCTGCTGGCCATCGCCATCACCGATCTCGGGGCGCGGATGGCCGCGCGCTCGGCGGCGCTGCGGCAGCCCGTCCCCGCGGTCGCAACCGCCGCGCTGCTGGTCGGCTTCACCGTCGCGCCCCGTCTGGCCGCCGCCCCCTCCGTTCGCGGGGGTATCGCCCTCGACACGCGCGAGCTTCCGCTGGCGGCCATCGCGTTCGCGAACGAGAACGATCTCCGCGATCGGATGTACAACGACTTCGAGACCGGCTCCTATCTCTTGTTCGAACCGGTCGGCGGATACCCGCGCCACCGGGTCTTCGTCGACCCGCGCCTGCCGGCATATCCCCCGGAGATGCACCGCCTGCTGGGCCGGGCGGACGTCGGCCGCGTCGAATGGGGCGCGGCGATGGACCACTACGGCGTCGAGACGGCCCTGCTCGCCTACGCGGGCCTCAACCGGCGTGTCGCCTGGTGGGACCCGGAGCGCTGGGCGTTGGTCTTCCGCGCCGGCGACGCGCGCGTGTTCGTGCGCCGACTGCCGCGCTTCGGGCCGCTCATCGCCGCGCGCGAAATCCCCGCCACCTTCGATTTCTCCGTCGAGGAAGGCACCACCACGTTGCCGATCGAAGCGCGCCCGGCCGCGTCGCCGGTCGCCGACTGCGAATGGAGCCGGCGCGTCGGCGATCTGCTGTTCGAGCTGGACGGCGCCCTGTCGACGCGCGCGCGGCAGGCCTATTCGCGGGCGCTGGCGGCGCCGCCGGGCTGTCTGGCACCGGCGGACGAGGCGCGGATCTGCGCCTGGCTGGGGGCGCTCGATCTCGAGGCGGGACGTGCGGGGTCGGCCCTCGAGCTTCTGGCCCGCGCCCTGGCCCGGGGCGATCGGGACCTGACCACCGTCACCAACCGGGCGATGGCGCTCGAGGCGCTCGGTCGCACAGGCGAGGCCGCGGATGCCTGGGCCGAGGTCGCCGCACGTGCCGGCGATTCGGCGCTCGGCGCCCGCGCGCGGGAGCGACGCGCGCACCTCAATCGCTGATGCGGTCGCCGTTCAGCGTGGCGGTCAGCAGGGCACGGCCGAGATCGGTGCGGAGATCGACCGACCAGACGCCGACCTGCGCCGGGTCGATTCCAGTGGAACCGAGCTTGCTGGCCAGACCGTCGCCGTGGGTTTCGTAAAGCGGCGTCGAACCCGAGAGGTAAAGGTCCAGGTCCGCGCCATCGGCCCCGTCGAACGCGCCGTCGAGCTTGGCGACCAGGGCCTGGAGCCCGGAGGCGCAGGCGGCCGAGAGGCAGCCGGTCGGCGCAGAAACGGCGGGGCAGAGCGTGGCGTCGAGCGCGGCGCATCCGATCGCCGCGCCGTCGGCCGAGCGCGCCAGTGCGAAGAGTGCGGGGACCAGACCCGCCGCCGTCGCTGGCAAGCCGCGGGGAACCAGCGAGAGCGGGCCAAAGGCGCTCCGCGCCGCGGTGCCGAGACGCAGGGTGAACCCGTGGTTGCCGATGACCAGGAGGCCATCGTTTGCCGTGGCGGTCGTGTACGCTGTCAGGATCGGCAGCCCGAGCGGCGCGAGCGGCACCGCGCCCGGCCCGCTCGGTGGGCCAAAGACGGCGCTCGAGAGGGTGTGCGTGACCAGATAGCTGCCGGCCACGCTGCTGGGCTGGATGGTGAGGATGGATTGCAGCGTCACCGTGTCGAGCAGCCCGGAGGCGTCCGTGGCGATCGCCGGCAGCGCGAGCAGCGCGGGCGGCGTCGGGCTGCCGAACAGACCCAGCGCGATCGCGTCGAGGCTCTCGGCGCCGCCGCCGTCGTGTGCGCTCCGGCAGTCGGTCGGGGCGCCGGTTCCGTCGACGAGCACGATGCCCCGCCGCGCGGCCAGCGCGTCGCCGAGCGCGCCTTCGCCACCGGGGACCGTCGACGGGACGCAGTCGAGCGGATCGGCTGCGCTCGCTCCCGACAGTGCGTCGAGGGTGCAGTCGAGCCAGAGCTGCGCCGGATCGAGCGGACAGTCGCTGAGATCGGTCCAGGGGGCGGCGAGTGCGGCCGCGGCCGCCAGAGGCGGCTGGAAGCTCAGAGTCGAGGTCACCGCGAAGGTTCCGACCGGATCCGGCGTCGCGTCGTAGAGCGGCAGCGCGACCTCGACCGTGCTGTTCGCGAGCAGGCTCGACCCGGGGATATCGACGCAGCCCCGCGCCAGGACGGTCGTCGCCGTGCCATGTTTATAGAGCGCCTGTCCGACCGCCGCGCTGAGGTCGCCGGTGTTGACGAAGTCATAAAACGCCGTGCCGCCGACCGCCAGGCTGGTGACACCGCGGGCGGGATCGGGCGGGTGCGCCAGATCGAGATCGCGGCATGACATCTGATCGAAGAATCGCACCGCCAGGCCGGTGGTCGCGGCGGCGGCGGTGCTCGACGGCGCGAAGAATGGCGCGACCATAACGCCCCCGACCGTCCCGGTCTCGACGATGACCGCGACCTCGGCGCTGGCCGAGCCCATGGTGGCCTGGATGCGGAAGGTGGTGGCGAGCCCGGCGCGCACGCCGACGGTGGCCGAGCCGGCGGCGTCGGTGACGGCGCTGGCGGCGGCCAGCGTGGCGCCCTGGGCGCCGGCGCCCGCCCCGTCGACGATGGCGAAGCCAACGGTCTGGCCCACGGCGGGCTTGCCGCGATCGGTGAGGGACACGCTGGCCGTTCCCGCCTCGCCCGGGCTCAGCAGAATCGTGTCGGCCACCGCGGCAAGGACGAAGTCTCCGGGTTGTTGAGACGCCGGGCTTGCCCCCGCGCAGCCACCCGCCGACAGGATCGCCAACGCCAGCGACAGGAACGCCCGCCGCCGCGGGCCTGTGGACAAAATGTGGAGTCTTTTGAGCTGGATTGCCTGGGCGCGCAGAGCCAAGCTCGGTTCGCGCGCATGCCTGAGTTCACGCACCTGCATCTGCACACGCAGTATAGCCTTCTCGACGGCGCGATTCGCCTCGACCACCTGTTCCCGAAGGTGCTCGAACGGGGGATGAAATCTGTCGCGATCACCGATCACGGCAACCTATTCGGCGCGCTCGATTTCTATCAGAAGGCCAAGGCCCACGGGGTCAAGCCCATCTTCGGCTGCGAGACCTACGTCGCGCCCGATCGCCACGACAAGACCGAGCGGCGATCGAACCACTTGATCCTGCTGGCCAAGAACGAGGTCGGCTGGAAGAACCTCTCCTACCTGAACTCGATGGGCTACCTGGAGGGCTTTTATTACAACCCCCGCATCGACAAGCCCCTCTTGCGGGCGCACGCCGAGGGCCTCGTCGGGCTTTCGGCCTGTCTGGGCGGCGAGGTCGCGCAGACCCTGCGGCGTCGCGGCGCCGAGGCCGCCGAGGTGGTCGCGCGCGAGTTCGAGGACATCTTCGGCAAGGGGAGCTTCTTCCTCGAGATGCAGCCCAATGGCCTCGCCGAGCAGGAAGAGGTCAACGGTCATCTCATCGCGATGTCGAAGAGGACCGAGATTCCGCTGATCGCGACCAACGACTGCCACTACCTGAATCAATCGGACGCGCGCGCGCACGAGATCCTGATGTGCGTGCAGCAGAAGAAGACCATCCACGACGAAAAGCGGCTGCACCACCGCAACGACGCCTTCTTCGTGAAGACGCCCGCCGAGATGGAGGCCTACTTCAAGCACACCCCGGAGGCGCTGGAGAACGCGGCGCACATCGGCGCCCTGTGCAACGTCGAGTTCAAGCTGGGCGAGACGTTTCTCCCCCGCTTTCAGGTTCCCGAGGGAATGACCGCCGAATCGTATCTGCAGGAGATCGCCCAAAGCGGGCTGAAAAAGCGGATCGAGGAGGCGCACCGGCGCGGCGACAGGGTCGACGGCGACGTCTACGCGGCGCGCCTGGCGCTCGAGCTGGGCGTGATCACCAAGATGGAATTCGCCGGCTACTTCCTGATCGTCTGGGACTTCATCCGCCACGCCAAGGAGCAGCGCATTCCGGTCGGTCCCGGGCGCGGCTCGGGCGCGGGCTCGCTGGTCGCCTACGCAACCCGCATCACCGACATCGATCCGATCGCCAACAAGCTGCTGTTCGAGCGCTTCTTGAACCCGGAGCGGGTCAGCATGCCGGACTTCGACATCGACTTCTGCATGAACCGGCGCGACGAGGTGATCCAGTACGTCACCGACAAATACGGCAAGGACAACGTCGGGCAGATCGTCACCATGCACCAGATCAAGGCGCGGTCGGGCGTGCGCGACATCGCGCGCGCCATGGCGCTGCCCTACGCGGACGCCGATCGAATCGCCAAGCTCGTCCCCGAGCCGATCCAGGGCAAGAGCCCGCCGATCGCAGAAGCGATCGAAAAGGAGCCGCGGCTGCAAGCGGTCTACGCCGAGAACCCCGTCTACCGGGAGCTGCTCGACGTCGCCAAGGCGCTGGAAGGGCTGAACCGCCACGCCGGCAAGCACGCGGCCGGCGTCGTGATCGGCGATCGGCCGCTGTGGGAGTACGTCCCCTGCTTCCGCCCCGCCGGCGACGAGGCCGGCATCGTCACCCAGTACGACAAGGACATGGTCGAGAAGGCCGGCCTGGTGAAGTTCGACTTCCTCGGCCTCAAGACGCTGACGGTGATCCAGACCTGCCTCGACCACGTCGCCCGGGATCGCGCCGTGCGCGGCGAGGAGGCGCTCGATCTATCGCTCATCCCGCTCGACGACGTCGAGGTCTACAAGATGATCTCGCAGGCGGACGTGACCGGCGTCTTCCAGCTGGAGTCCTCGGGGTTCCGCGAGCTGCTCAAGAAGCTGCGCCCCGACTGCTTCGAGGACATCGTGGCGGCCGGCGCGCTCTACCGCCCGGGCCCGCTCGAAGGCGGCATGGTCGATGACTTCATCGACCGAAAACACGGCAAGAAGCGGGTCGAGTTCGATCACCCGCTGCTCGAACCGATCCTCCAGGACACCTACGGCGTCATCGTCTATCAGGAGCAGGTCATGCAGATCTCGTCGGCGCTGGCGGGGTACAGCCTCGGCAAAGCCGACCTCCTGCGACGCGCGATGGGGAAGAAAAAGGTCGAGGTCATGGCCAAGGAGAAGGCCGGCTTCCTCGAGGGCGCCAAGGAGAAAAAGATCGACCCGCGGATCGCCGAGCGGATCTTCGACCTGATGGAGAAGTTCGCCGGTTACGGCTTCAACCGAAGTCACTCGGCCGCCTACGGTCTGCTCACTTACCAGACCGCCTACCTCAAACGCTATTTCCCGGTCGAGTTCTTCGCGGCACTTTTGACCTGCGACAAGGACGACACCGACGCGATCGTAAAATTCATCGCCGAGGCCAAGTCCGCCGGCATCGCCGTGTTGCGTCCCGACGTCGACGAATCCGGGACCGACTTCAGCGTGGTCTCGACCGGTGAGAACGGGACAGCCAAGAAGGTCATCCGATTCGGGCTGGGCGCGGTCAAGGGGGTGGGCGAGGGCGCGGTCGAGGTCATCAAGATCGCGCGCGAGCAGGGCGGCCCGTTCCTGTCGCTGTTCGACTTCTGCAAGCGCGTCGATGGACGCAAGGTCAACCGCAAGGTGGTCGAGGCGCTGGTCAAGGCCGGCGCGTTCGACGGGATCGCCCAGCAAAACCAGGTCACGCGCGCCCGCATGTTCGGCGCCATCGGTGTGGCGAGCGAGCGCGCGGCCGAGGCGCAGCGCGACCGCGAGAGCGGCCAGACCAACCTCCTGGCGCTGTTTGGCAGCGCCGGCGGCGAAAACGGCAAGGGCAAGGGGAAGAACCCCGCGGCCGACGAGCATGCCTATCCGCCCTTCGACGAATGGATGCCGAAGGAGATCCTGGTCTACGAGAAGGAGGCGCTGGGTTTCTACATCAGCGGTCATCCGCTGGATCGCTACCTCGGCGAGATCCGCCGTTACACCAATGCGACCGCCGCGAACTGCACCGAGAAGGGCGAGCGCGCCGAGGTGATCCTGGGCGGCGTGGTGACCAGCTTTCAGGAACGGCCGATGAAGAACGGGTCGGGGAAGATCGCCTACTTCACGCTCGAAGATCACTCCGGTCAGATCGAGCTGTTCGTCAGCTCCAAGAAGCTCGACGAGTACCGCGAGCTGCTCTCCAAGGACGAGCCGCTCCTGGTGACCGGCACCGTCGACACGCCCTTCGGCGAGGGCGAGACGGCGCGCGAGCGGCTGCGCTTCCTCGACGCCAAACCGCTCTCTCGCGTGCGCGCCGAGAAGAGCTCGCTGCTCGACATCAAGCTCAACGCCGACGTGGTGAGCGAGGCGCAGATCCGCGCGCTGGAAAAGGTGCTCCGCAGCCACGCCGGCGCCTGCAAGGCGGTCCTGCGCATGGAGATCCCCATGCGCAGCGAGACCGTCCTGGCCCTGGGCGACGACTACAAGATCGCGGCCAGCGACGAGCTGCTGGCTCGCATCGAGCAGATCTTCGGCGGACGGGTCGCGGTCCTGCGGTAGCGCGCGTCGCTCAGGGCGCCGGCGCCTCGCAGGTCAGGGTGCTGGCGTCGCAGACGAGCCCGTCGCCGGACGGATCGCAGTCGTTCGAGCTGTTGCAGGCCTGGCCGGTCTGTTCAAAGGGGAAGCAGACGCCGAGCGAGGCGCTGCCGCCAAGCGAGGTCACGTTCTGGCCGGTTCCCTGGGCCAGGCAGAAAGAATGGGCGACGCACTCGGGCGTCATGTCGCAGCGCTCGCCGACCGGGATGTAGCCGATGAAAAGCCCGCCGCAGCTCCCCAACTCGACCTGGACGTTGGGGATCGCTCCCTCCGAGCCGGCGCAGGGCCCACCTTGGTAGGCGGCGCTGCAGGTGCTCGCGACCGTTGGATCGAGGGCGAGGAGCCCTTCGGCCTCTGCGGTCGCGACCAAGGCCAGCTGCTCGGTGATCGCAACCGACGCCCGCGCCTCACAAGACGAGGCGCCGTGACCGGCCGACGCGTCGGGCGCGGTCGCGCCGCTGCACGACGAGCCGGCGTCGACGGACCCGGCATCGGCCGGAACCGCGGCGTCGCTGAGGCCACAGCAGGCCTGGCGGGCACAGAAGGCCTGCGCCAACTGGGTCGCTAAGACGCCGGTGGTGGTCATCGCCGAAACCGGAGCGCTACTTCCCGATTCGCAACCGAGGAGGACTCCCCACAGGAGCAGGGGCGCCGAGCCGAGCCAGAAGAGCCGATGTCGCATGTCCGTTTTCCAATATCACGCTTGACGCACCGATCGCGCGTGACGCCTGTCCCGTCTGCGCGCCGCGTCGAATTCTCTACTTGTCATCATCTATAGGCTAGCCCGACCGGTTGTCCCACACTATCATCCTCACATCTTGTCCCGAGAAGCCGCTCGTTCGCGGCAAAAAGCCGCGCCTTCCCCTACGGTCCGCCTGCTCCTGCAGGATGTCGCCGAGGGGATTCGTGTCCTTCAGACCCGGGACGGCGTCCAGCTCACCGACGAACAGATTCTGGAGCGGGCACGGAACATCGTGACGGGATTGCTGGGGAACTACCGCATCCGCTCGATCGATCCGCAGCTGCCCCGGGAGCCGCGACCGGTTCAGCAGATCGACTTCCTCGACCAGATCGAGGCCCGGGCCGAAGCGCGCAACAACGGCCGCCCCGGCCGCGCCTAGTCGACGCCTAATCGGGCGTGGGCCGTCGGCACGGTTCCGTCTCAAGCGTAGACTCCGTCCGGTCGAGGTGGATTGTTTGCAGGGGGAGGACCGCCATGTCCGTGCTGTCGGGCTGCGGTCTTCGGAAAACACAAGTGCAGACTAGGTTTGGCCGCTTTCGCAACCCGATGGATCTGGCGGGACCTTTCCGCGGGCGCGGTTTCGGCGTGGTGCTGGCCGGGCTGATCGCGTTCGGGTTCGGGGGCGGGATCGCCTTCGCGAACACCTGCCTTTGGACCGGCGCCACCAACAGCAATTTTGCCACCACCACGAACTGGTCTGGCTGCGCGGGCGTTGCGCCGCAGCCCGCAGACGATGTCTCGGTCGACGGCACGGTGACTCTGAACGCCAACACGGGCGCCACGATCACGGTCAAGTCGCTGACCATCAAGAGCACGTACACCAAGAGCGTTTCGCAGAACTCGTCCACGCCGATTCACCTCACGGGGAGCTTCTCGATCGCCGGCGGAACGTTCGCGGCCAGCTCCTCGTCCACCGTTCAGGTGGACGGCACCATGACCGCTTCCGGCGGGACCTTTACCTCCAACGGGTCCACGGTGACGGCGACCGGCGGTCTGACGGTCTCGGGCGGAGCGTTCAGCGGCAACAGCTCGACCCTCACGGTCGGCAGCCTCACGGTGTCGAGCGGAACCTTCACCGGCGGGAGCGCACAGGTGCTGATCGGGGGCACGCTGTCGCTGACCGGCGGGACGTTCACCGCCACCAGCAACACCACCCAGATCGGCGGCGCGTTCAGCCGGACCAGCGGCAACACCTTCGATGCCAACGGCGGGACCATGCTCTTCAGCGCGACGACGGCGCAGAGCCACACCTTCAGCGGCGCCACCATGGCGGACGTCATCATCAACGACAGCCTGGTCGGGTACTGGACCTTCGACGACAAGAAGATCACCGACAGCTCGGGGTATGGGAACACCGGCACGAAGAATGGCACGACCTCGTTCGTGGCCAGCGTGCCGGGGACCATTGGATTCGACGATCCGTGGAGCTTCACGCCGGATGGCGCGACGGGATACGCGCAGGTCGCCGCGCCGGTCGCCATGCCGGCCGCCAACGCGGCCCAGACGATCAGCCTGTGGGCTCAATTCGCGTCGTCGAGCACCACCCAGGCCATCGTGGCCCTGACTGGAGCCGGGAGCGCCGTCGAGGTGGGTCTCGGCAGCGGGCACGTGCGGGTCTGGAAGTCGGGCGGGACCGATCTCGCGAACGTGAACGCTCCCGGCGACGGCGCCTGGCACCACATCGCGTACACCACCGACGGCACGACCGACAAGCTCTACCTCGACGGCAACCCGACGAACGGGCTCGGCGTCATGCACAACGCGGGGGCGCCGACGAACGTGTTCATCGGCGCGGACAGCTCGAGCACCAACTTCTTCAACGGATCGGTCGACGAAGTCCGCGTCTACAACCGCGCCCTGAACGCCCGCGAGATCGCGTCCATGGCCTCGGGCCTGATGCCGGGGACCGGCATCGCCACCCACACCTTCTCCGACGCGTTCACCAGCGGCAACGCCGACGATTTCGTGATCGCCTCGGGCACGGTCGCGGGATCGAGCGCCATCGCCGTCGGTGGCAACTGGTTCAACTACGGCGGCCGGTTTACCAACACCACAACCGTGGCGTTGACCGGCGGGGGCGGGCGGTCGCTGCTGTCGGGGGGCCAGAGCTTCACCAACCTGAACATGAGCGGTTCCGGAACGTACACCCTGGCGGATCGGCTCTGGGTTCCGGGGGGAACCGTGACCATCTCGGCGACGGGCAACATCAACGGCGGGGCGTACGTCGCGCACATCGGAACGCTGTCCGATCCGTCCAACCAGTGGGCGCGGGGCACCGGCACGGTGGTCTTGGACGGGAGCAGCGATCAGACTCTGACCAGCAAGAGCTTTTACGGTCTGCGCATAGAAGATCCCACCGAGGCCGGAATCGTCGGATACTGGAAACTCGACGCCGGGCAAGGGACTTCGTTGCTCGATGTCTCGGGCAACGCCAACACCGGATCGCTCTCGGCGAGCGGGACGATCTGGACCGCCGCGCCCCCGTCGACGACCGTCACCTTCGACGACGCCTCGGCGATGAAATTCGACGGCGCGACCGGATACGCGACGCTCGGCACGACCAACCTTCCGGCCGCGAGCGCGGCGGAGACGATCAGCGTCTGGGTCAAGCTGGGCGCCACCTCGGGCACGCAAGACATGGTTGCGCTGGGCGACGGCGCGGGTCACGGCGTCAAGCTGGGCTTGAACGGCGGCACGCTCTCGGCCTGGACCTGGGGTGGGACGTCGCTCGCGGTCGGCGCAACGCCCGTCGACGGCGCCTGGCACAACGTCGTCTACAGCTATGACGGGACGAACAACAAGATCTACGTGGACGGCGTCGCGGCTACATCGACGGTGACCGCGCACCAGAGCGCCACCACCAGCCAGGCTTTCCTGGGAACGTACGACGGCACCCACGAGCTTCTGAATGGCTCGCTCGACGACGTCCGAATCTACAACGTCGCTCTCACGGCGGCCCAGATCGCGCAGCTCGCCAAGGGTCGCTACGCGGGCACGGGGGGCATCGCGACGGTGACGGCGGGCGCCGCGGTCACGATCCCGATTGGCGACTGGGGGTTCGCGATCGACTCGGGCAACTTCTCTACGGCCGCGTTTGCCTTCACCGTGAACGTCGTCACCAGCCCCTGCATCGTGAATTCGGGCACGCTGCACGTGGGCTCGAAAGTCGTCAACTGCGACGGGGGATTTACCATCAACCCGATGGCGACCTTGCTGCTGGACACGAGCGGCGGCAAGCTCAAACCGGGCGACACCTCCACGGTGGCGATCGACGGGACCCTGATCGCCTCGAACACCGGTGCCCTCATCTCGCGCGACGCCAGCGGTGACACCTTCCAGTTCAAGGTCGGGACGTTCTCCGGCTCGACGCCTACGCTCAATATCACCGGTCTCGGGATCCTGTACACCGATGCGAACGGGATGCAGATCAACGCTGCCGCCGGCGCAAATACCAGCATCGTCCATTTCGACAACGTCTCGTTCAACCACACCCCGTCGGGTACCGGGCAGCAGTACCTGAAGATCACCGCCAACTCTCTCTATCTGAGCTCGAATGGCTGCACGTTCGGCGTAGGGGAGAGCGGTTCGCTGCCGGTCGACGCGGTGACGCTGATCGGCAACGGCACCGGCGACGGCGAGACGCGGGCCGTCTTCGGGGGCACCACCTGCGCGAACAGCTGGGCGAACGCCGGAAGCGACAAGACCTGCGTCGCGACCGTCACGCCGAAGTCGGACGACGACGCCGACAACAACGGCGTCGCCGACAGCCCCGGCAACGGCGTCAACTTCGGGGCGGTCGTTCAGTTCGCGCGGGCGGCGGACGACGACACCTCCGGCTCGATCGAAGGCTTCCCCACCGCGGCCTTCGACTGGAACACCTTCACGTACTACTCGACCTACGTGGCGTTTCACACCGCCATCGGTGGGGCCGACGCGGTTTACGTTCGCGACGAGACCGGCGCGCCCCTCTATTCTTGGACCGTGCCGTCCGGCGAAACCATCATCGGCACGCCGAAATGGAACACCGTCAGCTCGAAACACTATCTCTACGTGGCCACCACCGCCGGCCACGTCTACCGCCTGGTCGACAACGCCACCGGGACGACGTCGGGATCGCTGACGCTCGATGCTTCGGGGGCCTGGGCGACCAACCCGTACAACGCCAACGGAACGATCACGACGCCGATGACGGCGGACGCGAGCAACCTGTATTGGGGCGGCAACCCGACGGCGGGCGGACATGGTTGGTGGACGGTGGGACAGGCAACGGAATCGGTGCCGACCGGGTCGCCGTTCCCCATCACGCCGACCATCACCAGCGCCGCGCCGTCGATCTGGACGGTGGGGGCGACGTCCTATCTGTTGCTGGGCGTCACCGGCCACGTGCTCAAGATCAGCCTCACCAGCCAGGCCATCGTGGCCGACAACAGCTCGCCGGGGACGGCGTCGGTCTGGGGTCGCATCTCGGCGGGGACCAGCCACACGGGCGGGACCTCCCGGGTCTATGCCGGCGCCGACAACGGGACGCTGTGGGCCATCGATCCCGCCGCCGGCTTCGCGACCAGCGGCGGCCTGTGGAGCTACCACACGGCGAACGCCATCATGGGCTCGTCGTACTACGACAACCTGACCGACACCGTTCAATACGGGACGCAGGGGGGGACGGTGATCGTCCTCAACGGGAGCGGCGCGGTGCTCAACGCCAGCTATCCGTACACACCGGGGGCGGCGGGCGACGCCATCACGGCGGCGCCGCTCTACTACGGCGGCGTCCTGGTGGTCGGCTCGACGGGCGGCAAGCTCTACTTCATCGATCGCAACAACGGCGCCAGCACGCCGGCCGCGGCGCTGATCCGCGAGTACTACTTCGGCCCCAGCGAGGCCGTCTCGGGCATCTCCTTCGACCCCACCGTCAACCGCTACATGGTCAGCACCGCCAACCCCGCCAGCAAGGACGGGCACCTCTACTACTTCGACCTGATTGCCGACCCCACGCCGGGATCGTCGTGAGCGCCACGACCACCGCCAGAGACACCCGTCGACCCGCGCCTGGCCGCCCCCGCAGGTAGGGCCGGGCGCCGATCGATTCAAGTAAATCTCGCGCCCCGCCGATTTCAGAGTAGAGCGACTTCCCGCTCTCAGTCCTTGGGGGGACGACATGCTGAACGGCCTCGTTAGCGCGCTCTTCGTTGTTGCCGGTGGCGCCTGTGCCATGGCCGGTTATGCGATCGGCTCCTGGCACCAGCGTCGCGCGATGGAAGCCGACCTGGCGGGCGATCTGTTCGCCGAGCGCAGCTTCGATCTGCTGGACGAGCCGCTCCCGCGTCGCGCCCAGCGCCTGAACTGAGGTCTACCCGGTCGCGCCGGCGAGCCGCTCGGTGGCCGCGCGATAAAAATCGGGCAGGACCTCGGCGCCCACGTAGCGGCGCCCGAGCTTGGCCGACGCGACAGCGCCCGGACAGAGGCCGCCGAAGGGTTCCCACACGACGTCTCCCGCGTCGGTGCAGGCCCGGATGATTCGCTCGAAGAGATCGCGGGGCTTCTGATTGGTGTGCAAGGCGCCGGCGCCGAGCTTGAGACGTTCCGGCCCGCGCAACGCCGGCGTGCTCCAGATGTTGGTGACGCCCACCTCACAGTGGAATTTCGCGCGCATCTTCTCCCAGGCCGCACCCGGCAAGGGCTTCTTTCCATCGGTGCTGAAGTAGGGTCGCCCGCCGCGAAGGCCATGGCGGTTGGCGTAAGCCGCGAGACGCTCGAAGGCCTCGACCGGCGGGAAATACCAGAGGTGACAGGCGGTGAGATATTTGCGGGTCGCCGCGTTCTTCACGCCGCAGGCGGCGTTGGCGCGCGAAAGCGGCAGCCCCGCGCGTGACCATTCGTGGCGCAGCCAGCCCTGCATCGAGATCGCTCGCCCCTCGACCTCGAACCGGGCGGCCTTGACGTACTGAACGCAGATCTCGGTCACCACCGGGAACTTGCGGAGGGTCAGGCTGTTGGCGTTTCCCGCAATGTGTCCGGGGCCTTTGTTCCAGACGTGGCAGTTGCGGTACTCCCACCCACTGCCGACGATCTCGCCGTGGACGGTCGCCCAGCCCACTTCCGTTCCCCAGAACCAGAGCGTCGTTTGCGGCGTGGCCCGCCGGGTCCAGGCGGCGATGTGCGGGCGGTACCACTCGGCGAGGCGCGCGGGCGTGGGCGGATCGCCGTCGAAGCCGCCGATGCCGTACGGTCCGTCGGCGATGATGCAGGTGGGTGCCGGCCACCGGTCGTAGAGCGACTCGGCCGGCGCGTGGTGGATGGTGACGCCACCGCGCCGGAAGGATGCGCCCCGTTTGGGCGCGCTTTGGTTTCTGGCGCCGGGCGCGCGCGCGCCTCGGTTTCGGGCGCCCGCGCCGGGCTTGGGCGGTCTAGGCAAGGTGCGCCGCTTTGAGCGCGGTCAGGATGACCCGCGTCGCAGGCGACTGGTTGAGCGTGTAGAAGTGGATGCCGGGCGCGCCGCCGTGGAGCAGCTCGACGGCCTGGGCGGTGGTCTGCGCGATCCCCAGCGCGATGGTCGCCGCCTCGTCGTCGCGCGAGCGCTCGAGCTCGGCCTGCAGCGGGATCGGCAAGCTGGCGCCGCAGAGCTTGGTCATGCGCTCGACGCCGGCCAGGCTCCGGATCGGCATGAGGCCGGGCACGATCGGGACCTCGATCCCGGCGGCGCGGGCCCGCGCGACGAAGTCGAAGTAGAACCGGTTGTCGAAGAAGAGCTGCGTCACCACGAAATCGAGGCCTGCGTCGACCTTGGCCTTGAGGTGGCGGATATCCCGATCGATGTCGCGGCACTCGATGTGCCCCTCGGGATTCCCGGCGCCGCCCAGGCAGAGTTTGCCGCCGTAGCGCTTGCGGATGAACGCGATCAGATCCGCCGCGTAGCCGAAGCCGTCCACGGTCCGTTCGAACCGGGTCTGGCCGGCCGGCGGATCGCCCCGCAGCGCCATGACGTTCTCGATGCCTGCGTCGACCAGCCTGTCGAGGACCTCGCCGATCTCGCTCTGGGTGGCGCCGGCGCAGGTCAGGTGCGCCATCGCGGTCAGGTGCGCCTCCTGCTGGATCCACTGCACCAGCTCCACGGTCTTGGTGCGCGTGGATCCGCCCGCGCCGTAGGTCACCGAGACGTAGGCCGGGGAGAGCTCGGCGAGATCGCGGATGGTCCGCTCCAGCGCCAGGCGGCCCGCGTCGGTCTTGGGCGGAAACAGCTCGAACGAGAAGAGCTTGCGGCCATGATCCGCGAACAGCGCGGAGATCTTCATGCGGTCGCGTCGTGCGCCAGACGCTCGGCCACGAAATCGGCGTCCAGGGTGATGGTCTCCCCCTTGCGTTCGGGGGCGTCGAACATGATGTCGTGGCAGATCCCCTCGACGATCGTGCGCAGGCTGCGCGCGCCGGTGCGGCGGTGGATGCAGTGCTGGGCGATGAGGCGCATCGCGCCTTCCGTCAGCTCGAGATCCACGCCGTCCATCTTCAGCAGGGCCTGATACTCGCGCACGACGGCGTCGGGCGGCCCGGTCATGACCAGGAACAGATCCTCCTCGGAGAGGGGATCCAGCTCCACCCGCACCGGCAGGCGGCCCAGGAACTCGGCCAGCAGGCCATAGTCGAGGAGCTCCTTCTCGGTGGCGCGGCGGCTGTGGGTCGCGGCGCCGGCCTTGCCGTTGCCGGCGCCGTTGCCGTTGCCGGCTCCGAAGCCGACCGGCTTGGCGCCGTCGGTGAGCTTGAGATCGGAGAACGTCCCCGCCGCGATGAACAGGATATCCTGGGTGTCGACCACCACGAAGTCGTGCTTGTTCCAGTGCTGGGTGACGTTCTGGGGGGCGAAGACCTCGCGCCCCTCCAGGAGCTTGAGCAACGACTGCTGGACGCCTTCGCCGCCGATGTCGCGGGTGCCGGCGCCGGTGCGCGCCCCTTGGCTGCGCCGCGCGATCTTGTCGATCTCGTCGATGAACACGATCCCGCGCTGCGCGAGCTCGACGTCCTGATCGGCGCGGTGCAGGAGCTCGCCCACCATGACCTCGACGTCCTTGCCGTAGTAGCCGGCCTCGGTGTACTCGGTCGCGTCG